>SFKX01000009.1 GCA_004553625.1 Clostridiales bacterium
GATGTCGATGATAGCGCGGACCGACGGGTCGGTCACGTGCACGCCCATCGCGTGGCAGCTTATCTCGGAGATGTTCTCATCCGCAAACGGCACCTTGTTACGGCCGTAGCCCGTGCCTATGAGGTACGCCAGGTCCTTGGAGCTATTCAGCTCGGGGACCTTCGAGACTACCTCGTTCATCGCCATGATGGCGCTCTGCTCGGAGTTTATCTTGCTCCTTATCGTGGTGTCTGCTACTATCTTACCGGTCTCGTCCAGTATGACGGCCTTCGTATAGGTGGAGCCGACGTCGCATCCTCCGTAGTATTTCATTATATATTCACACCTCGTATTCGTATTTCGGGAACTTATCTATATCATATCTCTGCTTGAGAATATCGCGGCGCTCCATGCCGTCGTAGTGCTTTTTGAGGAAGGGCTCGACGACGTAGAACAGCAGCTTGCCGTCCAGATCGAAGTAAAACACCGCGAACAGGCCCGCGTACAGCAGCGCGCCCGCACCCGCAAGGATGCCCAGGGTCTTTTTCAGCTTCTTCATTCTTCTGCCCCCTTACCAGCTCATGGAATCGTCGAACTCGAGCAGCGTCGGGTCGAGCGGTTCCTCGTGCATGACCGTGAACATGTAGTCGTTGACGATACGGCGTATCTCCGCCCTCGACACCGTGCGGCTGTCCGGCAGCGCGTGCGGCATCCAGATGGCGTGGATGTTCCGCTTGCGGAACTCGTCCTCGAACATGCCCGTGATGCCCTGCATGCCCTTGCACTGCACCTGGTCGTACATCATGACCATGTCGCAGTTGAAGCGCTCCATGTTCTCCCATATCTCAAAGATATGCTTGTAGCCGCCGACGGCCATGCGGCGCATGGGCGCCCACTCGTTATAGAGCGTGAAGTCCTCCATCAAATGCTCCTTGGTATCGGTGCGCATGACGATGTCAAACATCAGCGAGTCCATATTCATAATGGTATTGAGGCCCCAGCAGTTGTAGGCCCAGGTGCACCAGTGCGAGTAGTAGAGCGGCGCGCAGCTCCAGGCCAGCACCCTGTGCCGCGTCTCCGGGAAGGTCTCTATCTTCTTCTCGACACAGCGGTACATGATCTTCTTGACCTTCTTGTCCGTCTGCGCCCAGATATCCCGGTAGCCGTCCTGCGAGTAGTAGATACGATAGAGCGCCTGGCCCACGCCGTTTATGGGATAGTAGGGCGTATTCGCCGCGACGTCCCATTTCTCGCGCTCGAACAGCGTGAGCTGGTTGTATTTCTCGATATACTCGACGAAGAGGTCCCAGTTCATCGGCAGGCCGGTCTGCTCCTCGATGAACTTCCAGCACTCCTCTATCTCCTTGCGGCAGTGCTTCTGCACCAGCGGGTCGTCGAACTGCATGGGCTGCGGCATGGCGAACAGCGGCTTGTCGTAGGCCCAGTCCTGAAGTATGCTCGTGCCGACCGAGCCGTCGCAGGCCTCGTTCGAGGTCACAAGGCAGGGGAAGTAATCCGGCATGTCGTCGAGTATCGACAGGCCCGCCTCGGCCTGGCACATCGGGCAGGGGTCGCCCGGCAGGCCGATGGACTGCGCCGCGTCTATGTAGTTGAGCACCGTGTGGCAGTTGACGTGGCAGGTGACGAAGTAGGGTATCATCTGCAGAGGCACGTCGTCCATTCTGTCACGCCAGGGGTAGAATATAGCGCCGGCCACGGTCTCGTCATGGGCGATGGTGTGGTGCCACTTCTCGTTGTGCTTGCCGCCGTGGAGGTTTGCGTCCGCCGTGAACATGCGCATGAACTGGCGGATCGTCTCGTTGACCATGGCCCTGTAGTGCCAGCCGGTGGCCTTCATGGCCTCGCCGCGCATGCCCTCGAAGCCGCGGTCGAACCAGTGCATGACCGTCAGGTAGGTCTGACCCACCCAGCGGTAGCGCCAGATGCCCTTCATGAGCGGCACCGGCCCGCCGTAGCGCATCACGTCGTAGACCAGCATGCCGTAGTTGTACAGCCATATCCTGTTGAAATAGTACATCGTGTCCAGAAAACCGCGCCACTCCCTGTGCTTGTAGAGGCCGGTCTTGGGGACGTATAGCTCTCCGAGTTTGCGCTCACGGTGCGGCTTGCCGTACCAGAAGTCCCGGGCAAGCTGCTTGACCTTCTGCATTTTCATCTTCACTTGCCCTCCTGTATCTTCTTTATCTCAATGCTCTCGATAAAGGCCTGGAAGCGTGTCCTGAGCTGGCCGGAGGCACTGTTTATGTACTCTTTCTCTATTGAACAAACGGGGATACCGAAATCTCTGTTCAGCACAATGGTGTTTATCGTGCGCTCATAGCTCCAATACTCGCAGAACTTGTTCGACTCGACGATGATGCCGTCGGCGTGGTACTCCTTCGCGATGTCCGCGAGCTGCTTTTTGCGGCCGCGCATCTCGTCCTGGCCCATGAAGCGCGGACACATGCCAGTCTTGATATAATGTCTTGCGATGGCGTCCAGCGGCTCCTGGCCGGCCTCGACGACGATCTCCTCTCTGCCGGGTATCGAGCCGTAACAGTAGCGGTCCGCGACGACCATGGCGCCGCAGCCCTCAATGAGCTGAGTGAAGCCGGGGTCATCGTTCTCGGAGCCCGAGAGCATGACCTTGCAGCGGAACCAGGGCTTTGGGTCCGGCTCACGCGTACGCAGCTCCTCAGCTGTTTCGCGCAGGTACGGAAGTATCAGATACTTTGGACATACCAGCGTCACGAGCTGTATGACGTGGAACTCATAGCCCGTTATTATCGGGTTGTCGAGTTTACGGTAGTCGCCTATCTCCTTTATCAGGCGGCATACTTCGTTGTGCTCGGCAATAGTTTTCAGCAGAGCCTCGTCTGAGGTATCAATGCCGAACTTTTCGCTCAGCGGTTTCAGAACATGCGCCCGGAGCTGCTCGCGGTAGTGCTCAAAGCTGTTCTCTGTCTTTTTGAACGGCACGTCCGTGAACTCGCAGAAAAAGTCCGGGTTCTGGATCAGGTCCATCATCTGCAGATGCTCCTGAAACCGGCAGGTGACGGTACAGGTCTCGGTTGCCATCTGCGCGTCAAGGAAATTGTAGCCCCCCTCAAGCGCTCTTTCGAGCAGACTGCGCCCGTAGTGGCAGGTACGTCCGGACATGTAGTAGGTGGCTATGTCCGGCGACGTGCATCTGGGCGCCCTGAGCCTGACTCCAAAACAACCCGGCAGGTCAAGCAATACCTCCGGCATGAAATAGC
Source organism: Clostridiales bacterium (assembly GCA_004553625.1). GTDB lineage: Bacteria > Bacillota > Clostridia > Oscillospirales > Oscillospiraceae > Scatomorpha > Scatomorpha merdavium. The sequence goes on from SFKX01000009.1 coordinate 3,237, forward strand.
AAGTGTAACCCAGAGCGCGCTTGCCTTCATCCTTAGCTTGCTTCACCAGCTGATTGTTCGCCTCTTGCAGCAGATCTTCAAAGAAAATCAGGTGCTTTAGGTCTCTCATTCCAATCCCCCTCTAAAATATTGCCAAATCAGTCACGCTAAATCGCCATATCTATTGTCAAGGATATCAAAGCATTCGTTAATTGTCAAACACATTTTTTCAACACGCCACTGGTATATTGCGCATTTTCCACTTTTAAGACTGTGATAGACCGTTATTTATCACATTCCAAGGCTTTGGTCCTGTTTTGACCAGCCGCAGCCGTTACGCCGGGGTATCGCGAGAGTTCCGGGCAGGGTTATACGACAAGTATATAATCAAAGACAGCAGTGTTGATCTGCACGTTACCGCAACACCTAATGCCGTGATATAGGCTCGACTCACTCATGCGCACCGGTGGTCAGGTCACGACATGTTGTACGGGTTCTGAGAAAGATTTCTTTGAGCTATTATAAAAGCCCCGCTGCAAAAATCTACAGCGGGGCTTAAATCATTTTCTGCGCAAAAAGCAAAGCCCGCAGTCAAAAGACTGCGGGCTGGAGCTGCTGCCCGGATTCGGACCGGGGACCTCATCCTTACCAAGGATGCGCTCTACCTGCTGAGCTACAGCAGCATAGCTTTCCCCACGGCTTTCGCCGTGGGGAGTGGCGACCGAGAAGGGACTTGAACCCTCGGCCTCTAGCGTGACAGGCTAGCGTTCTAACCGACTGAACTACTCGGCCACAAGCGGCTTTTGTAATATACCAAATCCCACGGAATATGTCAAGAGCTTTTTTGAATTTTTTCATTTCTTGCGGTATTAGTTTTTTTATGCTAAAATATTGGTATTACTCAGGAGGTTTTTTAAATGCGCAGACTTGTTTCGCTTTTCCTGATTTGCTGTCTGGCGCTCTGTCTGCTGCCGTTAGGCTCCGCCGCCGCAGCCTCCAACGTTTGCTTCATCGCCACGAACGACAGCTTGGAACAGCTGACCTACCAGCCATATTTCAGCGGCTCCACCATCTATGTGCCGTACACCGTTTTCGCCAACTTCAACATATACAACACCTATCACCAGGGCAGCTCCACCGCTTCCCTCTACAGCTCGTCCAAGCAGCTCTATTTCGATATGAACACTGGCGAGACCTATGACGGCGAAGGCAACTACTATAACGTCACGCCCATCTCGCGCGGCGGCGTTGTCTACGTCCCCGTCGAGTTCGTCTGCCAGCAATACGGCCTATCCTGGTCATATATCGAAGGCAGCGATTACGGAGACGTGTGCAGAATTGTTGATTCAGACGTCCACTTGACGGATGCCCAGTTCCTCACAGCAGCTAAGCAGCTCATGTCAATTCGCTATGAGGCCTATATCAACAACAATCCGAGCGGAACGGATGACCCGATACCCGGTATTGACCCGCAGTCAGACTGCATAGTCTATCTCAGCTTTGTCGGCCTGCCCTCCTCCAAGCTGCTGGATCAGCTCAAAGAGCACTCCGTGAACGCCGGTTTCTTTCTCACCGCAGACGAGCTTAGGGAAAGCCCAGACACCGTGCGCAGAATCGTCGGAGAGGGTCACAGCATCGGCGTGCTTTGTTATTCCGAGCCCATTTCGGAGTATTCCGAATTCTGCGACCTGCTCTTTGAGGCGGCTCACGCCACAACCGTGCTCATCGCCGCCGGGGACAAGCTCTATGACGAGGTATGCAAAAACGCAGCCGCTGAGGCCGGCCTGGTCTTTTGGGACTACGACACGGACTGCATCAAATCGGGCGCCGGGCTGAGCTATCTCTCTCTCATTACGGCTTACCTTGAATACCGGCCCGAACGGCTCGACCCCAGGATACTCTGTAACGAAGCCACAGACGCCACTCTACCCTCGGTTTTAAACTACATGGCTGAAAACAACATAACCTCCAGGGCTCCAAATGAAGTTGAGCCGCCGGTTATCGAATAGTGAAACGCCCTCCGCGTCTCTTGTGAGTCGCAGAGGGCGTTTTTACGCTTAGATGGCAAATACCGCGGAGGCAATTGTGAAGTAAATGAACATGGCCACCGTGTCTACAACCGTTGTTATGAGCGGAGCAGCCATCAGCGCGGGGTCCAGCCCAAGTCGCTTTGCCGCTATGGGCAGCAGCCCACCCGTGACCTTTGCACAGACCACCGTGCAAAGCATAGCTGCGGACACAACGCCCGCAAGGCGAAGGTCATTATACCTCAGCATGATAAACGCTGAATCAGCAACGGCGAGGCCCAAACCTACCAGCAGCGCCACACGCAGCTCCATCCAAATGATACGTGCCGTGTCTGCAAAGCGCAGCTCGTCTACGGCAAGGCCGCGGATGATCAGGGTCGAGCTCTGGGAGCCGCAGTTTCCGCCGGTGTCCATTATCATCGGTATAAAAGACACGAGCAGAGGCACCGCTGCAAATGCCGCCTCGTATTTTGAGATGATCGCTCCCGTGATACTGGCCGAGAGCATCAGCACCAGCAGCCAAACTATGCGATGCTTTGCGTGTTTCCAGGCTGGAGTTTTGAGATAGGGCTCAGTGTTGGCCTCCATCGCCGCCATCTTCTGCATGTCCTCGGTGGTCTCTTCGGTCAGAACGCCTATGGCGTCGTCAAAAGTCACGATCCCGACTATGCAGCCCTCTGTATCCACGACGGGTATCGATATGAGCCCATATTTGCGAAAGAGCTTGGCGGCATCCTCTCTGTCATCCGTCGTGTGGATGGAAATATAGTCTCCCAAGATGAGCGGTGCAATGGGCTCCTCGCGCCCGTGCGTGAGCAGGTCCTTTACCGTCACAACGCCTAGCAGCTTGTGGCGCTTCACGGCATAGCAGTTGTACACCGTCTCGCTGTCAATGCCCACGCGGCGTATCTTTTCCAGCGCGCTGTCCACGGTCATGTCCGGGTCAAGCTCCACAAACTCCACCGTCATGATGCTGCCGACGCTGTCGTCCGGGTACTGGAGCAGATAATTTATCGTCTTGCGAGTCTCCGCATCCACGTTTTCGAGCAGCTGAGTCACAAAATTCGCCGGCATATCGCTCAGGAAATCCGCAGCGTCGTCCGCAAACAACTCCTCGAACAGACTCTTCACCTCTGCGCTGGAAAAAGTTTTGATAAGCTCCTGACGCAGATCGTTGTCCATGTAGCTGAAAGTCTCCGCAGCTTTTGGCTTATCGAGTATGCGGAAAACCATCGCCAATTCTCTGTCGTCCAGCTCAGAGAGCAGCTCTGCCAGGTCCACAGGGTTATACATGGACAGCACGTCATGGATCGACCTCAGCCTCTTCTCCTCGAGAAGGGCCTTGAGCACATTTACAGTCATAGTCACACCCTCCTTCCGGCGGCAAAAAAGCCGCCATGTCTTTGCGGACACGGCGGCGCAGGCGCACGGAAAAAGAGTGTGCTCAATTCATGCGAAAATGAGCGCACCTGCAAGGCCGTATCCCTTTTTTCCAGTTCCGAAACTTCGTCCGGGACCGCCTTCCACTTGCGCTCACCTCAGCTTTTCATTGAACTACCCCACATTTGGGGACTCAATTGTACCATATTCAATTTTTAGTGTCAATCGGCTCAAAAGATTTTAAGAATTTGTAACCTTTCATACGTCAAAACGCGAGTAGGCCTTGTAGCAGTCACGGCAAAGCAGCTTGCCGTCATGCACGTGCAGGAAGCTCTCGGCGGTGTTCTCGCCGCAGACGGCGCAGTCCTCGGAGCGAAAGATGCGCGCGGGCTCCGGGAGGGCGATGCTCGTCTCCTTGACGTCAAAAAGCTCCTCCGGCTCTCGGGTCTGGTAGTACTCAAAGCCCTGCTCCCGCGTCAGGCCCTCGGGCTTTTTACGGAGCACGAGGCGGACAGAGCGGCCGCTCTTGCGCTCATAGATGTTGAACGCCTGCTTGCCCGTCAGGTGGAACAGCAGATTGCCTTTTCCCGCCGTACAGCCCAGCATAACCTGTATCGCGTCTACGCCGCAGGCGTCGTTCTCGCAGATGCAGACGACCTCCTCGTCCTCCGCGCGGCCGATGTCCAGCAGCTTTATCGCATAAAGCGCAGCCTTCCAGCCTATTGTAAGTCCGCCGCATTCGTGGCCGTGGAAGGCGGCGCAGTCGGACCAGGTCTTTGTTTTCATGTCTCTTCCTCCTATAATCTGATGTCCGGAAATGGTATTATCTGCGGTATGCCCATGTAGCTCATTATGTGGACGTGCATTCTGTACACGGCCTCGATATTCTCCGGCGTCATTACCTCTTGCCCACCGTAGGCATAGACGCCCGCGTCCTTCAGGAACAGGAAGCGGTCGCAATAACGTATCGCCAGATTGAGGTCGTGAAGGATGATGCAGACGCTGATGTCCCGCTCCTTTGCCACCCGTCGCACAGTTCTGAGCGCCTCGTGCTGGTTGCGCGGGTCGAGATTGCTGGTGGGCTCATCGAGCAGCAGCAGCTTCGGTTCCTGAGCCAGTGCGCGCGCGAGCATTACCTTCTGCGCCTCGCCTCCGGAGAGCTCCGAGACCTTGCGCAGCACGTAATCGTCAAGGCCCATGCTGTGTATCACTCCCGCCGCGATCTCCCGGTCCTCACTGGTGACGTCCCATTTGATATACGGCTTGCGGCCCAGCAGCACCGTGTCGAACACAGTCATGTTCACGGCGCCGGCACTCTGCGGGACATATGCTATTTTCTGCGCCATCTCGCTGCCGCTCATCTTGTGTACGTCCTCTCCATCCACGATCACGCGGCCGTCGCGTGCGGGACAGATGCGGTCGATGCACTTTATGAGCGTGGACTTGCCCGCTCCGTTGTTGCCGAGGATCGCGAGGCACTTGCCGTTCTCAACCTCGAAATTTATGTCGTGCAGCACGTCGCCTGCGGCTCTATTGTAAGCAAAGCTCAGGCCCTCGACTTTAACCATAGGTCTTTCCTCCCCTGAAAAGCAGTATGAGGAACAGCGGTGCGCCGAGGAAGGATGTGATAGCCCCTATGGGCAGCACCACCGGGGCGATGACCCATTTGCCGAAGGTGTCTGCCAGTATGAGCAGCAGCGCACCGGCAACCGCCGAGGCCGGGACAAGGTAGCGGTAGTCGTTGCCCACGAACCTGCGCATGATGTGCGGCGCAACGAGACCGACGAAGCTGATTATGCCCACGAAGGACACCGCCACTGCCGCCGAAAGCGAGCACACGCCCATGCTCACCAGCATCACCGCCCGAGTGTTCACGCCGAGGCTCTTGGCCGTGTCGCCGCCCGCCTCCATCGCGTTGTAATTCCAGCGGTTAAAGAGGAAATACAGCATGGACAACACGAAGATGACAGCCAGCACGGCCAACTCCGTCCAGTTGGCGTTGCCGAGGTTGCCGAAGGTCCAGAACACCACGGCCCCGAGCTTCTGCTCATCCGCGAAGTATTGCAGCAGCGTACTGCCGCCCGAAAAGAGCGAGCTGAGCGCTACGCCCGCAAGCACCAGCCCGCCGGGACCTATGTCGCTCTTGAACCTCGATATGGCGATAATGACAGCCGTTGAGAAGGAGCCGCAGACGAAGGCGCAGAGTGTGACGATATAAGGGTCGTTCACCGTCACCGCCGTAGCAGCCGAGGCGGAGTTGACAACTCCACCGCCAAAAACAATGATGCCGACAGCCGCGCCAAAGGCCGCGCCCTGCGACACCCCGAGCGTGGAAGCCGAGGCCAGGGGATTGTGCAGCACGCACTGCATGACCGCGCCGGAGGACGCCAGCATTGCCCCGACCAGTATCGCCGCCGTGACTCTCGGCAGCCTTATTCCCCATATGACCGTGTTCTGCTGCGCGTCACCCGCGCCGAAGATGGTCTTTAATATCTCCCAGGCGGAGATGGATATGGAACCCACCCCCGCCGAGAACACCACCGCGACTATCGCCGCAAGCGCCGCTATTATGAGCGCCGCGCGCTTTCTCCGTACAAAGCGGCAGTACACTTCAAGCTGCGTGTCCTTCTCCTTTGTCATTCGTTCAGCCTTCCAAATCGAGTTTCATGTAACCGGCTCCGGCCTCAGCCAGAGTGTTTAAATAGTCCGGTTTTCCCAGGAAAAATTCAAATATCTCCGCCGCCTTTGCCTCAAAGTCCACGTCCGCGAACGCCTCTGGGTACAGCAGCGAGCCCATATAATAGGCACTCACAAGCGGTATCTCCACGTTCGACCAGTGCCAGGTCGAGTTAGGGCACTGATACACATTCCCGCTATTGAACGCGCTCAGCTGCGCATAGAAGTCGGGGTTCTCCGCCATATCCTTACGCACCAGCTCCAGGCCGCTGTAGTCGAGGAAGATCATGTCCGGGTCCCACGCCAGTATCTGCTCCTTGTCCACGAGCACGCCTTTGGGCAACTCGCTGTCCATCATAGCTCGAGTCACATCGTTCACGGAAATGACGTCGAACACCGCGTAATTGGAGTACACGCCCTCGATACCGTGGCTGCCTTTAAAAGTCGCAGCCGCCGCGAGTATGCTCGGCTTGTCGTCGTCCGGGATATTCTCCGTCCGCGCCCTGAGGTCCGCTATGACGGAGTTTATGAACTCAGTGACTGTCTTGGCCCTCTCACTCACGCCGCAGGTCTCTCCGAGGATGCGCAGGCTGTCCTCATATTCGGCCGAAAACAGGCTGGCATCAGTCACGGCTACGACGGGCAGGCCGGTCTGCCGCTCAATATCCTGCACGGTATCCAGCCCGTAGGTGCACACTATGACGTCCGGTGCTAGGCTTATGAGTTCCTCCGGGTAATAGCTGGTCTCTCCCATGCTGTCCGATCCGACTATGGGCAGGTCCTTCCACTTCTCCAGGTTCACATATGCGTATGCCTGGAGCGGACTGCTGGCTATCTCGCAGTCTCCTATGCCGACCACCTTGTCCGCAAGCCCAAGGTAAGTGATCATCCTGGGGGTGTTGCCCAGCGGCACTATCTTCTCGACGCTCTCGGGAATGGTCACTTCCCTGCCCAACGCGTCCGTAATCGTCCTTGTATCCGACCCATTCGGCGTCTCCTGTACAGGTGCGGTCCCGCAGGCGCCGAGGGACAATGCTGTCGCTGCCGCTATGATGAACGCAGCGGCTCTTTTAAGTATTTTCATATAAGTTCCTTTCCGGGTACCCTTTCGCTGATATCATTTTAAAGGCTCGTCAAAACCTTCGCAAGCCCCCCGGGGGGATAAAAATGCCCTCCCTGCGCAATTTTCTGCACAGGGAGGGTCTGTGTTGTGCGATATCTTCAGTCGTCGTAGTCGTGCTCAGCCTTGAGGATGGCCCCAGTGTAGGCGTCCACCTCGTACTCATATTCCATCCTGCCGACGTCGAACTCTATCTCGTAGATATAGCTGCCGTGGTCGCGGTCAAGCTCGCACTTCATGCGCGTGACCTCGCTCTCGGAAACGCCCGCGTTGGACAGCGCCGCCGCCTTCGCCGCATCCTCGCCTATGAGATCGCCGGTGCTGGTGCCGCCGCCGTTGCCGTACTGATTGCCGGCGCCTGTACCCGTGCCGGTCCCGCTGCTGTTGCCGTTTCCGGCGAGATTGCCGGTCTGCTCCTGCTCGAATTTCACGATATCGCCGGTGACGGCGTTCACGTCGTAGTCGTACTTCACACCGTTCGCAGCAAACTCGAGCTCGTAGAGGTATACGCCGTCGTCGCGGTCAAAGTCCGCCTTGAGCCAGCAGACATCCGCTTCGGAAACGCCCGCGTGTGTGAGTGCGGCTGTCTTGGCGGCTGCTTCACCTATATAATCTCCGCTGACGTTCGTTGAAGGCAGGCTCGTACCGGTGTTCTGCTGCTCGTACTTCACGACCTCGCCGGTCTGGGCGTTGATGTCGTACTCATACTCCACGTTGCCCGCGTAAAACTCGACTTCGTATACCATCACTCCGTGCTCGCTGTCGAAGTCGGTCTCGACGTAGACCACGTCGCTCGCGTTGACACCCGCGTGAGCGTAGGCCGCTTCTTTGGCGTCGTCTACGCTTATATATCCCTTTGCGCTGGCCGTGCCTGTCTGGTTCACAGTGTTGTCACTGATTCCCCTTGAGTTGGCAATGAGCGTTATGTCGTTCACCGACAGCGGCGCCAGGGACTCTACCGTCAGGGTCGGGTCGGCTGCTACGACCTTGAGTATCAGCTCCGCCTTGCCCTCGGAGATGCCGTACTGCTCAGCGATGGAGGTGCTCTCACTCGTCGCCGTCACGGTCTGCGTGAGCACCGCGGCCTCAAAACCGCCGTCGCCCACCGCACTGCTAATGAGGTCACTGACCTCAGCCTGCAGGCTCGCAGCCTTGGCCGCGTCGCCGTTCTCAACGGAGACGAGGATGGAATTTCTGATATCGTCCAGATAGCCGTTCACCAGCATGGAGCCGATGAGGGCGTTCACGGTGACGTCCAGGCTGGAGCCCGTGAAGTCCATGTCGCCTATGACAGTCTTGGCGTCCTCATTGAGGGGCTGAACCTCCAGGACCTTGTCATTTTTGTCCATGACTATGTTGAGGCTGGGGTTCACGTCCAGGGTGATGACCGAGGCGGCACCCAATTCGGCGCCGCGCCCGTAGCTGAAACCTATATATCCGCCGAGGCACACCAAAAGCAGCGCGGCGGCGACGGCTATGGGCAGATAGCGGTTCTTTTTCTTCTTATTTTTGACTTCGTTCATCGTTATTACATTTCCTTTCCGGGCTTCGCAGGCTTCGAGGATGCCGGAGAGCTGGTCCGGTGCCGTGTGCTCGGCAAGGCGGCGAATGCGCTTTTCAATCTTCTCGTTATCCATCATTCCGCCTCCTCTGCTGCTTTTCCGAGTTTTTTCATGGCGCGGTGGTACTTCGACAGGACCGTGGGCAGGGCCAGCTCGAGCATATCCGCGATCTCGCGGTGCTTGAGGCCGCCCAGCGCGTGGAGCGAGACTATCTGACGTTCCTCATCCGAGAGCGTCTCCAGCAGCGCCTGCAGGGTCAGGAGATCCTCCTGCGAGAAGTCCGGCCTGTCGGAGAACTGCTCCTGCCAGTCCTCCGGCGTCATGGCCACGGTGCGGCGGCGCTCACGCAGGAGCTGCAGCGCCTCGTTCCGCGCTATGGTCATGAGCCAGGCCATTGGTTTGCCCTGCGACCTGTACTGCGGGGCCGACTGGTACGCCTTTACAAAGGTCTCCTGTACCGCGTCCTCCGCGTCCTGTGCGTTCTTGAGAAGGAAGAGCGAAAAACCGTAGAGCGCCGCGTGAGTGAGTTCGTACACCTCGGCAAGCGCCCCGGTGTCTCCGTTTGCCATCACGGCAATGCTCCTGTCTATGCGTTCCGTCTCCGCCGCCGTCAGCGGCGAGCCAAAGGCTGTCAGTATGAGCAGCATGGCTTCCTCCCGTTCTGCCATAACAATGCATGGCGACATCGTTTTATTGCACGCCCGGAAAAAATTTTTTCTAAGCGGATTATAGCACCAATTCTTCGGACGGGCAATCATCGACAGGTGCAAAAGTTCGTGTTAAAATGAGGCCAAAGATCAAATTCAGGAGGCAGATCAGACATGGAGCATCTTGGAATTAAGGTAGACATTAAAAACATCCCCGAACTGGACAAGAACTATATCCCCCTGCACAAGTTCAACGCCGCTTTCCTCGAGGGCGCAAAGAAGCCCCTCGGCATAGCCGTCGAGCGCGCGGGCGGCGAGGTTGCCGTTGTGAATACCTTCATTCACGGCACGCCCGACTTCGCAGAGGCGGACAAATACTACGCCGACCGCATGGTCAAGACCATGCTCTGGCTCTTCGGCGGCTGGAAGGTCTATATCAGCGGCGACGAGAGCATTTACAAATACATCCGCGCCGCCTACACCCCCGAAGGCAGCCGCGCCTTCGACGCTGATTTCATGGCCGGCGTCTACGAGAGGCCCTTTGAGGTCGTCGCCTGCACGGAGCTCCCCGCAGAGAAGTCCAACCCGCAGGCCATAGGCCGTCACCTTGCCGGCTGCCGCATCGGCTTCGACGCCGGCGGCTCCGACCGCAAGGTCTCCGCCGTCATCGACGGTGAGAGCGTGTTCTCCGAAGAGGTCGTCTGGTTCCCCAAAACCACAGCCGACCCTGACTATCACTTCCAGGGCATCGTGGACGCCTTCAAGTCCGCCGCCGCCCACATGCCGCGCGTGGACGCCATCGGCGTCTCTTCCGCCGGCATCTACATCGAGAACCGCGCCATGGTCGCTTCCCTCTTCCTCAAGGTGCCGAAGGACGAGTTCGACAAGAAGGTCAAGGACATCTACATCCGCGCTGCGAAGGAGATAGGCGACGTGCCCCTGGTAGTCGCCAACGACGGCGACGTCACCGCCCTTGCCGGCGCTATGAGCCTCGACGACAACAACGTGCTCGGCATCGCCATGGGTACCAGCGAGGCCGTCGGCTACGTCGATAAGAACGGCTGCGTCACCGGCTGGCTCAACGAGCTCGCTTTTATGCCCGTGGACGCGAACCCGGACGCGATGGCCGATGAATGGTCCGGCGACATCGGCTGCGGCGTCAAGTATTTCTCCCAGGACGGCGTCATTAAGCTCGCTCCCAGGGCCGGCATCGAGCTCGACGAGAGCCTCTCCCCCGCCGAGAAGCTCAAGGTCGTACAGGGTCTCATGGAAAATGGCGACGAGCGTGCCGCAAAGGTCTACTCCAGCATCGGCACCTACCTCGCCCACGCGCTGGCGCTCTACTACGACTTCTACGAGTTCAAGCATGTGCTGCTGCTTGGCCGCGTGATGTCCGGCAAGGGCGGCGACCTCGTGCTTGACACCTGCAAGGCCGTCCTCGCTGACGAGTACCCGGAGCTGGCGAAGAACATCTTCCCCTCCCTGCCTGACGAAAAGTTCCGCCGCGTAGGCCAGTCCGCCGCCGCCGCTTCCCTGCCCGAGCTCGCATGAACGCAAAGCACGTCATCTGCTTCGGAGACTCAAACACCCACGGCTACTGCGGCGACCCCGCCGAGTTCGACGGTCTGCCGCAGCCCAGCGGCTCCATGCGTTACTCGGAGTCCTCGCGTTGGCCCAGACTCCTGCAGGATAAGCTCGGCGAGGACTACCTCATCCTTGACGAAGGCCTCAACGGGCGGACTACCGTGTTTGAGGACCCCTACCGCCAGGGACTCACCGGCGCGGGATATATCTGGCCCTGCCTCATGAGCCACAAGCCTGTGGATCTGCTGATACTCATGCTTGGCACGAACGACGCCAAAGAGTGGTACGGCGCTACGGCGCTGCAGATCTGCGCCGGGATGGAATACATTGTCTGCCGCGCACAGAACACCCCCTGCTGGACGGAAAAGGGGCCGAACATCCTGGTCATCGCGCCTCCGCCCATCGGCGAGGGCTATGAGCAGACGGAAAGCTTCCCGGAATTCGGACCATATGCGCGCGAAAAGACGCTCAAGCTCGCAAAGCTCTATGAACAGGGCGCAAAACGCCTGGGCTGCGCTTTTCTGGACGCGGCCCCGCTGGCGGAGCTCAACCCCGTGGACCGCATACATATGACAAGGCGCGACTGTGAAGTTCTTGCCTCCGAGCTGGCAAAACTAGTTCCTGAATTGTGCCGATGAGTTATTTAGAGACAAGAGAATAAAACATTTCCTCCTGTGCAAAATAAGGACACATTTCAAGCACAGGAGGAATTTTGTATGTACACACGCAAGGGGCTTGTGCTCTGCGCGGTGCTGCTGACGGCGGCTATAGCGCTTACTGCGCTGGCCCCTGTCCTGCCCGCGCACGCGGAGGGCGGCGCGCCCGTCGCGCAGAACCTGGAGCTGACGACCTATCGCAACGTCTCCGTAGGCGGACGGCTCTCTGCCGTGGACCCCGACGGCGGCACGCTGACCTATCAGATAACCACGGAACCCACCAAAGGCGAGATAGAGCTGACTGACGATGGACGCTTTGTCTACACTCCGGATACCAACAGGCGCGGCAGGGACTACTTTGGCTTCAAGGCCACCGACGCCGACGGCAACAGTTCGCAGGAGGCCACGGTCATCATCCGCATAGAAAAGCAAAAGACCCGCACGACGTACTCCGACCTTGACGGCAACCCCAGCGCCTATGCGGCTACCATGCTGGCCGAAGAGGGCATATTCGTCGGCTCGCAGCTTGGCGGCAGCTATGTCTTTGAGCCCGACAGAGAGGTGACGCGCGGCGAATTCCTGGCCATGTGCATGGAGCTCGGCGGTGAGGAGCTGCTCAGCGCCGTGGCGGCCACGGGCTTTTCCGACGATGAAGCTATCCCGACCTGGCAGAAGCGCTATGTTGCAACTGCAATGATGGACGGCGTGATAAGCGGCACTGAGGCCGATGGAGACACGGTGTTCAACTCCGAAGGCACCGTCACGGTACAGGAGGCGGCCGTCATGCTCAACAACGTCCTTGGCGCTACAGATGTTCCTACGGCGGCCTTTGAGGGCATCGTCCCCGCCTGGGCCAGCCAGGCAACTGCCAACCTGACGGCCTGCGGAGTCCTCGTGGGCGCCATGCGATATGACGCGGCCCTGACACGCGCAGACGCCGCACAAATGCTCACCGCCGCGCTCGCGGTGAGAGACGGAAGAGAATAAAAAACAGCGCCCCGGATATTCCATCCGGGGCGCAAATATTTTGTTCAGCCGCCTTCTCGACCGAGATAGCGCATGGCCAGCATCGTTATGTCGTCAAACTGAGGAGCATCCGCAACAAAATCATCCAGGTCTTTCTTAACTGCTTTGAAGATCTCTTCCGGCGCCGCGGACACATTTGCGTCCAAAGTGCGCTTGAGACGTTCTTCTCCATAGAGCTCCTGCGCCGTGTTCATCGCCTCTGTGACGCCGTCCGTATAGAGATAGAGCAGGTCTCCCGGCATGAGCTCCAGGCTCCCGGCGCGGTATTTCGTAAAGTCCAGTCCGGCCAGCACGAAGCCGGGGCGAGAACGCAAAAACTCCGTTTCCCCATTCTTGCGTCCGATAACAGGGGGATTGTGTCCCGCATTCACATAGACCAGCTTCCCAGTGGATATCTCCAGGACGCCCATCCAGGCAGTTACGAACAAATTCTCATCGTTTGCCTCGCAGAGCTGCCGGTTCACCTCCGTGAACACCTCCTCCGGAGGCTTTCCGGACTGCGTGTGGTCCTTAATGAGCGTTTTGGCTATCACCATAAACAGCGCGGCCGGCACGCCTTTTCCGGAAACGTCCGCTATCACGACGGCCAGGTGGTCGTCGTCCACGAGGAAAAAGTCGTAGAAGTCGCCGCCGACCTCCTTAGCGGGAGTCATGGTAGCATAAATATCGAACTCTCTCCGGTTCGGGAAAGCCGGGAAAATGCAGGGCAGCATGCTTGCCTGAATATGCGTGGCGACGCTCAATTCCGCGCCTATGCGCTCCTTCTCCGCCGTCACATGGGTCAGGTTCTCGATATAGCCGTTTATGTCCCGCTCCATGCGTTTGAGTGCGTGGCTCAGGTTTTCCACCTCGTCGCCGGTGTGGATATCCAGCAGCGCCAGAGCACTGACTTCTCCCTCTTCCTTAGCCTCCACATAGGACGAAGCTGCGGAAGCCAGGGAGTTTATCGGCTTCACCAGCGCAGTATTCACGACCTTTATGAGCGCCAGCGTTATTACAGTCGTTATGCCGATGAGAATGGCGCACAAGCGCATCAGGAAGGCCTGCCGGTCCGCCATTACGCTCTCCATCGAGATATCTGTGAACACATGCGCCACGGCCTTTCCGGAATCGTCCAGCACCGCCGCACCCGCGGAACAGAGCCAGCCGTACTCCTCCGTATCGGTGATGTATGCCTCAAAGCCGTTCTCCGGATGCTTCATTGCCTCGTAGTTCTGGGGATATATGATATCCCACGTACCGGTGGGGCAGCCCGTCTCCGTCTTGTCAGCGTCGATTATGTATATGCCCGTCATGGACTCTGAGTCCATGTAGCTTATATACAGGGACAAGACGTTGTTCGCAGTCTTGATCTTATAGAGCGTATCGTAAAGCGTTGTGAAGCTCTCCTGTTCGCTGATGCCGGTATACTGCGAGAGATATTCCGCCCACTCCTCATCCGAGTCGTATGTCGGGGCAGGGTCTTTGCGGTAGATCTCCATGACCTGAGCTACCAGTTCCCTGACCTCTTCAGCATTCACTAGTGACGCAGCCGTCTTGGAGACGTTCATCGCCAGCATCTGATAGTGTGCATCCATCGTACCGGCGTAGACATCATAACCCACCGCGGCGGCGGTGATGGTAAGAGCAAGCGCCAGCAGCAGTATCATGCAGACGGTTTTCTGCCGCAGTGATAGCTTCATGGTTCCCCTCCTATATCTTAACGATAAGGCTGTTAAAGCCCTGGTAGCGGCGGTAGTAGAACTCCTTTGCCTTTTCCCTGACGACCAAAACGCCCAGAGCGTCCGGGTCAAAATCTGCGCCGGCTCCCGCACGGCGTGCGTCGAGCGCAAACGGGTTGAAGGAGACCGCACTGTCGCGTATGTGCAGGGCAAGCACCCCGTCCGGCTGGGCTATCAGCGTCACCTGTATTACGCCCGGCCTGCCGCCCAGGCCTTTTTTCTGTATCACCGCACACAGCTCCTCCACCGACATGGTGACGAAATAGCTCTGCTTTGGGCTTGCATCCCAGCGCTCGCAGAATTCCTCCACCGCGGCGGTCAGTCCGGAAAGCTCGGACTCGTCGCTGCCTATGGTGCGGCGCAGGATGCGCTCCGCCTCCAGGTCCTGGGCAGCTGTGCGGCCGCGCCAGATCAGCAGAAAAAGAGCAAGCGAACCGAATTCCGTGGCCGGATACAGCCACCAGAAGGCCATCGGCCCGAAGCGCGAGAGCAGCAGCGTCATGGGAATGAGCAGCAGCGCGCCCCTGAACGTGGCCAGCCAGAATGCCGGTTTCTCCGAACCACAGGACTGGCAGTAGCTTTCCAGAACGACGGAGGCTCCGGCAAAGGCCGCACCCAGACAGAACACTCGCAGCGCATAAGCTCCCAGCGCGGCGGCGTCTGCGCCGTCGATGCCGAACACGGTGCAGACTACATTGGGCAGAAGCGCCACGAACAATATTGCAGCTCCGCCCGCCAGCGTACCCCAAACCAACGCCAGTCGGAGCGTCCTTGCTCGGCCCTGGTCATTGTGCTCGCCGCTGAACGTGCTCAAGAGCGGCTGCGCGGCCCTTGCCGTGCCTTCGTAGATATAGAGGATGAGACACGAGGCGTTTTGTACCAGGTCAAACACAGCTACGCCCGTACTGCCGTACATATCTATCAGCAGGTTATTCGCAAGGAGAATGAAAACCATGCTGTATAGGTATTGCGACGAGGACGCAAAACCCACGCGGAAGCAGCCAAAGGCCCCGCGGAACGACGGATTGAAGGGTTTGAAACCCAGCTCTGAGCCCCGCGCCGCAAGACCGAGCGCATATATACAGACGGCAATGATCTGTCCCAGCACGGTGGAGAGCGCCGCTCCCGCCGCGCCCATGTCCAGGACGAGGACGAACAGGATGTTCAGAGCTATATCGCAGAGATTCCCGAAGGTGAAGCCGAAACTCGCGAGCTTTTCCCTGTCAGCGTTGCGGAGGAAGTAGTTCATCAGGTAGGACGCAAAGTAGACGGGCGTCCCGGATACCACGATGCGCAGGTATTCCCTGCTTGTCTCAAAAAGCGCTCCGTCCCCAGGCACGGTGCCGAGCAGGGCCAACAGCGGCGTCAGCATAAGGTTGGCAGCCAGGGCAAGCAGCACTCCCAGCGCAGGCACCAGCAACATTATGCCCTGGAAACCGGAGAGCGCCTCAACATGCTCTCCTCGGGCCAGCTGCGTCGAGTATCGTATTGAAGCGCCCAGGCCGAAACCGTGCATTATGACGTTTATCACCATGAACACCGGCAGGGTCAGGCTTATCGCCGCCAGACCCACTACGCCCATGCGCTGGCCGACTACAATGGCATCCGCCATGTCCCCTACCGCCAGACCCAGGGCTGAAATGAGCGAGGGTACGAACTGGCGCCTGAACATCCTGCCCGTGAAATAATCCCTTGACGCGCTGAACATTCAGGCCCTCCCCTCGTACATTTTTATCATGGAAACCGGGCGCATCAGCTCCTTCATCTGCCTCAGCCCGGCAATACCAAGGTCCTCTTCGCCGTTCAGAAGTTGATATTCTTCCGGCAGCGAGCGTATCAGCGCGTGCCGCGAGTACACGGACAGTCCCGAGAGACGCCGGCTCTGCTTGGACAGGCTGAGGTCAAAGATCTCCTCGCTCAACGGATAGCCCGCCGTCACGCTCATCGGCTCTCCGTCCACGTATACGATGACGCCGCGCGCTTCTAGCTCCAGCCAGTTGTCGAACAGGCAGTCACAGGCGCGGGCATCGCGCAGGCCCTCCGGGCTTGCCATAGGGTGAGCCCAGGAGCGGCAGACGGCACGCGCTGTCTCAACTCCATGTCCAGGCCCGACCGGCTCCCAGCACAGTTCATGTCCGCGCTCAATGCGGTGTATGTCGTTGCGCAAGCGCACAAAGCGTCCGCCATCCAGACTTACTTGGCCGGCGCGGTCATAGATATATTCGCTGTCTCCCGGCACTTCGGCTATTTGGAATCTTCCCGGAAACTCGCGGCGAAGGAAATCTGCATCCTCATCACGTACATAACTTAAACGCAGCGGCTCCGAACGCTCCAGCATAGCGGAAATAAACTCTCGCACAGCTTCCGGCTTGCCGCATGGGAAAAACCAGGAGTTATCGCCTCTCAGCCGGTACTTGACCGCAAATGCGTCCTCTCCCAGGCATATGCTCAGGCCCATATCCACACGCCAGATGTAAAGCGAGGCAAAGGCATGTGAGGCGCTGACATGGCCGCAGGTTCGGCGCAGTTCTTCTATTTTGTCTCTATCCCGGAGGCTGATTTCCCGGGTCTCGGTGTTCAAAGGCTCTCAATCCTCTCAGCAACTATCTCGCCGCCCAGGATAGGTAAACCACCGGTTCCGGCGGCGACTGCGCGCCCGCGTATGAGGCCGAAGCGTCCGCCCGGACCGTGATAGACGCACTCATAGCCGTAAAAGGCGCGGAGGACCAGGTCCGCCTCCTGTAACGGAGTGTCCGGAGTCAGGACATAGTCCGACTCCGAGGGGCATGGCCAATACTCTCCCCCGGCCTGCGGCCGCGCGGAGGAGTATAGCGAGTCGAAATCCGCGGCAAGGCGGCGCATCAGACCCGGCAGCAGGGCCTGCAGCTTTGCCGTAAGGCTCTCAAGGTCCTCTCTCGGCCCGAGCTCGATGCGCTCCTGCAGCAGCACCGGGCCTTCGTCAAAGCCCTCCGTCACTCTGTGCACGCTCACACCACTCTCGCGCAGGCCCCGCAGGATGGTCACCGGAAGCGGCCATGCACCCCGGCCCACCGGCAGCAGAGAGGGGTGGATGTTCACCATACGAAGGCGGGAGTCAACGGGCAGGCGGTGGTAATAGCCGCCGCATATGAGCGCCTCGCAGCCGCCGTCCAGCAGCCTTTCTACATCCTGTCGGCATATGCGCTCGAGCCTGAGCGGTATGCCGCGCTTCCTCGCAAAATCGCAGACCTGCAAGTTGAACTCCGTGACGTTATCCGTCTCGCATGAGAACACCCAGCCGATCTCGCAGCCCGCCTCGGCCAGCGCCGGCAGAGCCGGATACAGCGCGTCGATGCCGACATAGGCGATCTTCATATTCACTCGATGGTGAGGATATCCGTAAATCCGGTGACCTCAAAAACGTCCATTATCGTCTCGTTGACGTTCTTTACGATCATCTTACCGTGTTTGCTCATGTATTTCTGCGCCAAAAGCACAACGCGCAGGCCGGCGGAAGAAAGGTAGCTGAGTCCCGAAAAGTCCAGCGTCAGCTTGTCGATGCCTTCCAGCGAGGTTTTGAGCACCGCCTCCAGCTTCGGAGCGGTGGTGGTGTCCAGCCTGCCGTCCAGGGAAATTACCAGGTCAGAACCGCTTTGAGTTTTTTCAATATTCATTTGGCGTCTCCCTTTCCTCAGAGTCTCTTGGTGATGGTAAGGATGTTTTTACCGTCCTTGTACTCGTATTCCACTTTATCCATTGTTTTTTTGACGAGCAGAATGCCAAGACCACCGATTTCTCTTTCATCCGCGCCGAGGCTCGTGTCGGCCTCCGGGCAGTCCAGCGGGTTGAAGGGCGCGCCTCTATCCGCAAAACTGATGCTCAGCTCGGGGGGGTCCCCGCTTACATCGATGAGGACTTCCGCATTGCCTTCAACAGGGCCGTATGCGTAGCTTGCGATGTTCGTAAAGATCTCCTCCGCAGCCAATGAGACCTGAAACTGCATGCGCTTAGAGCATCCGCGGTCCATGAGCTCTTCATTGATCGCCTCATTGAGACGGGCAAGCTCGGAGACTTCGGCGGGTATTACCAGTTTCTTCACGCTGCCACCTCGCTTTTCAAACTCTCGGCTCCGCACCCGGGAGGCGCGGCTCCGCCATCAGCGTCTCATAGTTGGTGTATATGACCTTGCCTGGCAAGGAACCTGCCGGCTTTTTTACGAACCTGACCTGTGTGAAATCGACAGGCACCTTTCCGCTTTCTCTCGCCTGAGAGTAGTAGGCCGCGAGTCCGGCGGCTTCTGCCAAGGTCTGCACATCCGGGGCCGTGTCCTCCGCCCGAATGATGACGTGCGAACCGTGTATCTTCTGCGCGTGGAGCCAGATATCCGTACGCCGCGCCGTTTTGAAGGTAAGCTCATCGTTTTGTGTGTTGGAGCGGCCCACCAGTATCTCGTATCCGGTGCCGGAAACGTATCTCACGGGACCGAGCGGCTTCGCCTTGCGCTCTTTTCCGCCCTTGGGTCGGCGCAAAACGCCGGCGTCCATGAGCTCGCGGCGGATCTCCGCTACCTCCTTCTCGCTCGCGGCACGGCTGAGATTGTCCAGCACGCTCTCAAGGTAATCCAGCATGGCGTCGCCTTCCGCAATGAGCTTTGTCAGGTGCTGCTCCGCCGCCGCGGCCTTCTTGTACTCCTTGTAGGCCGCCGCAGCGTTCTGCTGCGGGGTCTTAAGAGGGTCCAGCGCAAGTTCCACCGTCGGGCAGCCCTCAGAAAAATAGTCCTCACACAGTAGAGTCCGCGCTCCGCGCTCAGCCCGCCAGAGGTTTGCGGTTATGAGGTCGCCGCGCTTCCTGAGTTCCTCCCTGTCCGCTGTCTTGGCAAGCTCCGTGCGCTGCTGGGCCAGCTTGCGCGACTGCCTGTCCCGCAGGGTGCGGACAGTTTTCGTCAGCTCGTGAGACACGCGGCGCATCCGCTCCGCGCGCTCACGCCCGGCGTAGAACTCGTCCAACAGCGCGGAAAAGCCGCCTCTCGGCTCGCATCTTACCGTCTCGCCGTACTGCGTGATACGCATGAAGCTGAAGTCCCGGGCCTGCCCGTTCTCCACCAGCATGTATGGTGTGAGCTCGCCCGCCTGCACGCTCTCCGCATAGGCGTCCAGCGCAGCGCAGAGATCGCCTCCGCGCTCCGAGCGGTGCGCCAGCTCGCGCGCAATGAGCGGCGGCAGGCCGGAAAAGGCCTCCGTCAAGCGCTTGTCGCCCGGCTTGGATGCATCCGTATTCATCAGCGCCGCTCGGCGTTCTGACGGGCTCAGCTCAAGAGCGTCCGGCTTCTGCGGCCGGGGCGGCAGCCTGTATATCATGCCGGGGAGCAGCCGCCTGTAGGCGTCCTCCCCGAAATCCGCGCGGCGCAGGCAGTCTATGATGATGCCCTCCGCGTCCACAAGTATGAGGTTAGACGAGCGGCCCATGAGCTCGGCTACGAGACGCTTCTTGCTCTCCACGCCCAGCTCGTCCCGGGCTGTCAGTTCAAGAACGGCTATGCGCTCGTGCTCCGGCTGCGTGATGCTGTCTATCCGCGCTCCTACGAGGTGCTTGCGCAGCAGCATGCAAAACATCGGCGGTGTTTCCGGGTTTTCATACCGCTCCGAAGTCAAGTGCAGACGCGCCATCCCGACGCCTGCCGAGATCAGCAGCTTGCGGCTGCCGCGCCGAGAATACAGCGAGAGCAGCAGCAGGTCCCGCGCGGGCTGCTGTACCTTGTCTATGTGCGCGCCCTCGAGCTCGGGCGCAAGTTCATCTACCAGTGCCGAAAGGCACACTGCGTCAAGTGGCATCCAGTTCCTCCGTAATATGGCTGAAAAGTTCCCGCACTCGCCCGTGCTCGCCTTTTAGCCAGAGCCAGCCGAAAACCGCCTCCAGCGCCGTCGCAGCGTGATATTGCCCCGGCGTTGAGCCGTGCGGCACGGTGTTGACGTGGCTGTTGCGCCCACGCCTGTATACGTCGTGCTCCGCCTCGGTGAGCAGCGGCAGTATTACCGCAGCCGCCTGCGCCTGCGCAGGAGCCTTTACGCGCGCTACAGTCTCCCGGTGCAGCTGGACCACCGTCGCTATGCCGCGCTCGGCCAGGAGCGTACGCACCAGCAGTTCATACACCGCGTCCCCGACATGGGCCAGGCCGAGGATGCTGAGTTTCCCAAGTTCCGCGTCCGTCATGGCAGATCAGCGTCCTCGTCAGCATCTGTACCGAATTCCATCTCCGTCTGGAAACGCTCCGTCGGTGCGGCGCCGTTCATGAGCTGCATCTCCTGCCACTGCTGCTTGGTTATGAGCACCTGCCTGGGCTTCGAGCCCTCGAACGGACCCACTATGCCCAGTTGCTCCATCTGGTCTACCAGCCGCGCTGCGCGCGAGTAGCCCAGCTTCAGCCTGCGCTGGAGCATAGAAACGCTCGCCTGCTTCGTCTCGAAGATGACGTCCACCGCCTGCGGAAGCAGCTCGTCGAACTGCGACTTTGCCTGCGGCTCTTCGTCTGCCTGCGACTTGGAAGAGCCGCTTGCTGGCTTGTCCTCCGCCGCCTTTTCTATCTGCTCCAGGATGTCCTCGGAGTACTCCGGCGCGGAGCTGCGCTTTATGAAGTCGATGACGTCCTCGCGCTCCTCGTCCGAGACATATGCGCCCTGGATGCGCATGGGCTTGCCGCTGCCCAGGGGCGAATACAGCATGTCGCCCATACCTATGAGCTTTTCTGCGCCGGCCGCGTCGAGTATTATCCGCGACTCCATCGCGCTCGAGACCGCAAAGGCGATACGGCTCGGTATATTGGCTTTCATGAGGCCCGTGATGACGTCTGCGGACGGCCGCTGTGTTGCGATTATGAGGTGCATACCGGAGGCGCGGCCCATCTGAGCCACGCGGCAGATGCTCTCCTCAACGTCCTTGGACGCGACGAGCATGAGGTCTGCCAGCTCGTCCACGACGATGACGACCTGCGGCATCGTCTCGCCGCCTATCTTCTTCTGGTGCGCGTTGTAGCCGGCAAGGTCGCGCACGCCGGCCTCGGAGAAGAGGCGGTAGCGCTTGAGCATCTCCACGACAGCCCACTGCAGCGCTCCCGCGGCCTTCTTCGGGTCCGTCACGACGGGGACGAAGAGGTGCGGTATGCCGTTATAGATGCCGAGCTCGACCATCTTCGGGTCTATCATGATGAGCCTGACCTGCTCCGGCGTGGACTTATACAGGAGACTCAGCAGCAGCGAATTGAGGCAGACGGATTTGCCCGAGCCAGTCGTGCCGGCGATGAGCATATGCGGCAGCTTTGCGATGTTGCCGACGACGCACTCGCCGCTTATGTCCTTGCCTATGGCGAAGGACAGGCTCGACTGCGCGTTCCTGAACGCGGGCGAATCTATGATGTCGCGCAGGTATACGATGCTGACTATCTTGTTCGGCACTTCAACGCCTACGGTGGATATCTTGTCCGGGATGGGCGCGATGCGCACGTTCATGACGCCCAGAGACAGGGCGAGGTCGCTTGAGAGGTTCGTCAGCTTCGTTAGCTTGACGCCCGCGTCAAGCTCAAGGTCGTAGCGTGTGACCGTAGGCCCGCGCGTGACGCCGACGATGTTCGCCGCAACGCCGAAGCTGTGCAGCGTGGTCTCGAGCCTGTCGCGGTTGAGGGCTATTTCGTCGCGTCCGTCCACGGCGGCCGCCGTACCCTTGCGCAGCAGGTCTATGGGCGGGAACTCGTATTCCGGGGTGGACGCGGCGGCCCTGTCTATCTCCTCCGCAACGGCGGCAGTCTCCGCCTCCACCTCCGCGCGGCTGGGCTTTGCCTGCGGTTTCGGCTGCTCTGCGGGCGGGACGTTCACCGGCGCGAACGCGGGCTCCGAAAGCTCGTCCTCCAGGTCAAACACCGGTTCCGGCGCAGGCTGCGGCTGCCTCGTCGGCTTGGGCTGGGCCTTTATGCCCAGCTCGTCCTCAGTAAAGTAGCTGAGTTTTACGTCGTCGTCCTCCAGCTCGCTGGGGTCATCGTCCATGGGTATGTCGATAACACGGTTCTTCGGCCGCTTCTGGGGCTTGGCCGCCTCTTTGACAGGGGCGGGCTTGCGCTGCGGCTCGGGCTCCGGCTCGTATTCATACTCCACACGCTCGCGCCCGGAGAGCCAGCGGTATATCTTGCCGATGCTGAGATTCACCGAATACATGAGGAAGAACAGCAGCAGCGCCAAAAGCAGCGGAAACGCACCGTAGACGCTGAACATGGACTCCAGCGCCATGGCGAGCAGGCCCGCGATCATACCGCCGCCCTCCAGCAGCTTGCCCTCGGTATAGAGGCCCTTTATGAGCTCAGAGAAACTGCCGCCCAGGACCAGCGCCGTCCTCGAGAAGAGCAGGTGCGCGATCGCACCGAAGATGATGGGCAGCATGAAGCAGCAGAACACCCGGAACGCCACCGGTCTGCCCCGGTGAAAGGCCAGCGCTATCGCCGCGAGCAGCAGCGCGGGCGGGAACAGATAGAATCCCCAGCCCAGGATGCCCTTTACAAAACCGCAGAAGAAGTCTATGAACCAGCCGTCCACGTCGAAATAGCCAATAAATGAGAATATGGCCAGAAACGCGCACACGGCCGCGCCGACTTCGCGCCTGATGGGCTTTGGCGCGTTCTTCGCGGACCTGGAATTGTTCTTGGAGGCGGCGGGCTTTTTCGCCGTGCCGCCGCTTTTCTTCGCGCTGCCAGAGGAGCTTGTGCTCTTGCGGCTGCCGTTAGTAGTTGGCATTGTGTCAGCAGTCCTTTCAGAATGTGAGGCTGAGTACTATGGTCAGCAGGCCGGCGCCCCAGCAGTAGTAGGCAAACCAACCGAATTTGCTCTTTTTGGCGATGAGCTTCATGAGCGAGATTGCAGCTATGCCGGAGAGCATCGCCGCCAGCATACCCACAAGGTAGGCCGGGACCATGGACAGCTCTATGCTCTCTTCCCCGAGAGCCTTGATGAAGCTCAGGAGGTTCGCGCCCAGCACGGCGGGCAGGCTCAGGAGGAAGGAATATTTCATCGCGAAGCCCCTGTCTAGGCCGGTAGCGATGCCTGCGGTGATCGTGGTGCCGGAGCGGGACAGGCCCGGTATCGTCGCAACGCACTGGCAGAGCCCTATGATCAGCGCATCGTAGAAACGCATGTTCTTTTCGGTGCGCTTACCCGGGGCCATTCGGTCCGACACGAAGAGCATGCAGCCGGTCAGCAGCAACGCAACGCCGATGAAGGGGGTTATGTAGTAGAGCTGCTCCACACTGTCATTTATCGGAAGCACCAGAAAAAGCGGCAGCGTTCCGACGACTATCATGAGAAACAGCCGCGCCGCGCCGAGATTGCCCTGTACGGGCGTTCCGTCCGCCCTGCGGCCGCCGCGCAGCACTATGAACACCTCGCGCACCATGGCCACAATATCTCCCCAATAGCATACGCAGATGGATATCAGCGTGCCGAGGTGCAGCAGCACGTCAAAGAACATATGCTCCTCCCCGGCGGAGAGGGCAAAAAGGTTTTGCAAAATGGCGAGGTGGCCCGAGCTCGATATCGGTAGAAACTCCGCCACGCCCTGAACTATCCCGAGAAGGATGGCCGATGATATGGTCACAAAGCAGTCCTCCAGCAAAGGTTTTGTACGCCCAAACTCTGTGCGCACTAACTATTTATATTAGCACAGTTTTTCCAAAAGAACAAGCCGGTAGTTGGTCACGCCGGGGTCAAAAAGCCCCCGGGCCACGGGTCCGGGGGCTTGCCGCTTCAGCAGTATGCCTTCTCCGCCGAGTAGGCGGCGAGGACGCATTTGTAGGTCATATAGCAGTCATACTTCGACACGACCTCAAAGGGCGCGTGCATCGAGAGCACCGGAACGCCTGCATCAATGGTAGCAATGTTGCGGTTGCCCATATACATGGCCACGGTGCCGCCACCGCCCTGGTCTACCTTGCCCAGCTCGCACATCTGCCACTGGACTCCGTTTTCTGCGCAGATGCGGCGGATATAGGCCACGAGCTCCGCCGGAGCGTCGTTGGTGCCGGCCTTGCCGCGGGAGCCGGTGAACTTGTGCAAGCCGACGCCGTAGTTGAGCTTGGCGCAGTTCTGCTTCTCGCTGACCTCGGGGTAGTTCGGGTCAAAGGCCGCGGTGACGTCCGCCGAAACGCAGATGCTCTTTGCAAAGCAGTCGCGCAGGTCAACGCCCTGGCCCTTGCACATGTCGCCCACGAACCACTCAAAGGCCTCGCTCTTCATGCCGGAGACGCCGTCGGAGCCAGTCTCCTCTTTATCGGCCAGGATGCAGACGCAGGTCTGCTCCGGGTCCTTGACGTCGAAGATGGCCTTGAGCTCCGCATAGGCGCAGACCCTGTCGTCGTGGCCGTAGGCGCCGATTAGGCTGCGGTCGAGACCGATATCGCGCACGTCGAAAGCCGGCACCGCGCAGAGCTCGGCGGAGACGAAGTCCTCCTCCGTTATGCCGTAGCTGCTGTTGAGTATGCTCATTACCGCCAGCTTCACGCGGTCGGAGCCGTCGTCGTCATAGGGCACAGAACCGATCAGGATGTTCAGGCCCTCTCCGGTGACGCCCTCTGCCAGCGACTTCTTCATCTGGTCGGCGGCCAGGTGCGGCAGCAGGTCGCTTATAACGAACTGCGGCTCGTCCTTCTCCCGGCCGATTACGACGTCTATGACCTCGCCGGACTTCGTGGCTACAACGCCGTGCAGCTCGAGCGGGATGGCGGTCCACTGGTACTTCTTGATGCCGCCGTAGTAGTGCGTCTTGAAGAAGGCCAGCTCATTGTCCTCATAGAGCGGGGTCTGCTTGAGGTCCAGCCTGGGCGCGTCAACATGCGCTGCGGCGACGACCACGCCCTCGGACATGGGCTTCTTGCCCACGACCGCCAGCATCAGCGCCTTGCCGCGGTTGTTGAACCAGACCTTGTCCCCGGCCTTGAGCGCCATGCCCGCGGCGTATTCCACAAAGCCCTCGCGCTCCGCCAGGCTTATCGCGTTAGTCACGGCCTCGCGCTCCGTGCGGGAATAGTTCAGATAGGCCTTGTAGCCCTCGCAGTATTCCTCCATCGCGGCCCTGGACTCCTTGTCCATGAGGTCGTAGCCGTTTTCCTTCTCATAGAAGAGTTCCTTGCGGTAGTCCTTCTTTTCTTCCATTTTCTATTACCTCCGTGAAAGCGGCCCTGCATTTGGCCGCAAATTCTGCTTTTGTTCCTGTGTTTTCTAGTATAGCCGTACAGCGCTCCCTGTAATACTCATCCGGCTGCTGGGCGTCGATGCGCAGGCGGGCATATTCCCGGGAAATGCCCTCACGGAGCATGATGCGCTGCTCGCGCGTCTCCCGCGGCGCGATGACGCCGAAGGTCTCCGTGCAGAACCTGGACGCGCCGCTCTCAAGGAGCGCGATGGCGTCTATGGCCGCGAGAGTCCCGCCCTGCATCGCATGGCGTCGCAGACGGAGCTTTATCTCCTCCTCCACAAAGCTGTGGGTGATAAGGTTCAGCTCGCCCAGCGCACGCGGGTCACTGAAAACGACCTGGCCGAGTTTCTTGCGGTCCAGGCGCCCGTCCGCGCCGTAGACGCTGCCGAAACGGCGCTCTATCGCCTCGCGCAGCGCGGCGCTCGTGTTGGTCAGCTCGTGATATACCTCGTCGCAGTCGAGGCATAGCGCGCCCATCTCGCTCAGGACATTGAGCGCGGTGGTCTTGCCCGTGCCGGTGCCTCCTGTAAGGCCGATGATGTGCATATTCTCAGCCAGCGCCGCGGCTATGTCCCGCTCCGGCAGCGCGCCCTGACGAAGTATGCGGTACGGCGCGTGCGTCAGGTCTATTATCGTGCTCTCGAGCCCGATGCCGCAGGCGCCGCCGTCTATGACGGCCTCGATCTTACCCTCAAAATAGCCGAGCACCTCCGCCGCCGTCTTGGGGCTGGGCGCCCCGGACGGGTTTGCCGAGGGCGCGGCGAGGGGCAGCCCGCATTTGCGCAGCAGCTCCAGGGTGAGCGGGTGGTCCGGGCAGCGCAGGCCCACGGTGTTTCCCCCGGCGAGAACGACCTTCGGTATCTCCTGCCGCGCAGGCAGCACGATAGTGAGCGGTCCCGGCCAAAAGCGCTTCGCCAGTACCCGCGCCGCCTCCGGTACGCACGTGCAGCACTTCTCAAATGCCTCCGGCCCCGGCACCATGAGCGAGAGCGGCTTCACCTCCGGGCGGCCCTTGACCTCGTATATGCGCTCGACAGCCTCTGCGTCCAAGCCGTTGCCGGCCAGACCGTACACCGTCTCCGTAGGCACGGCCACGAGCGCGCCTTTGGCTATGAGCGCCGCGGCTTCGTCTATGTTTTCTCTGATGACTTTGGTATTCATATCTCCTCCGCCTGCTGTTTCAGGCGCTCCGCGCGGTCCGCTGCGATGAGCGCGTCGATGAGCTCGTCGAGCGCGCCGTCCATTATCTGATCTATCTTGTACAGTGTCAGGCCGATGCGGTGATCTGTGACACGCCCTTGCGGGAAGTTGTAGGTGCGGATGCGCTCGTTGCGCATGCCCGTACCGACCTGGCTGCGGCGTTCGGCGGCTATGGCCTCTGCCTGCTTTCTCGCCTCAGCCTCGTAGAGCCGCGAGGCGAGTATTTTCATCGCCCTGTCGCGGTTCTTGTACTGGCTGCGCTCGTCCTGGCACTCGACCACCGTACCCGTGGGCAGGTGGGTTATGCGGATGGCGCTCTCAGTCTTGTTGACGTGCTGGCCGCCCGCACCGGAGGAACGGAAGGTATCTATCTGAAGGTCAGCCGGATTTATCTCGAACTCGACCTCATCCACCTCGGGCAGCACCGCTACCGTGACCGTGCTGGTGTGTATCCTGCCGCCGGCCTCTGTCTCCGGAACGCGCTGTACCCTGTGGACGCCGGACTCGTACTTGAGCCGCGAATAGGCGCCCGCGCCCTCTATGACAAAGCTGACCTCCTTTATCCCGCCTAGCTCCGTATCGTTCACGTTGGCGAGCTCCGTTTTCCAGCGGCGTGACTCTGCGTACATGCTGTACATCCTGTAAAGACTCGAGGCAAAAAGTGCCGATTCCTCGCCTCCGACGCCCGCCCGGATCTCTATGATGACATTCTTCCCGTCGTTCGGGTCGCTCGGGAGCATGAGCAGCTTTATCTCTTCTTCCAGCTTCTCCATTCTGGCCTTTGCGGACTCGAACTCTTCCTTGGCCAGTTCGGCCATCTCCGGGTCCGACATGAGCTCGCGCGCGCCCTCCATGTCTGCCTCGCACTTCAGATATTCACGGCAGGCCTGGGCCAGCGGGGCCAGCTCCTTCTGCTCCTTGGCAAGCTTGGCGTAGGCCTCGGCGTCGGAATAATACTCCGGTTCGGCCATTTTGCGCTCCAGCTCTGAATATTTTGCGTCTATATCCCTCAGCCTCTCGAGCATCGGCATTACTCCTTATCAATACTGCAACCATTATTTATAACACACCGCCGCGCTTTTGTAAACAAAGGCAGAAAAATCCCACCCATTTTAGTGGGTGGGATTTCGGCTGCGTTTCCCTGCTCAGGCCGTCATGGCCTCGAGCGTCAGGGCGGCGAGCTCCGGCATCGTCATGCCCAGCAGCTCCGCGCCGCGGGAGATTATATCGCGCGAGCAGCCCGCCGCGAATTTCTTGTCCTTGAACTTCTTCATGACGGATTTCGCGTCCATGCCTTCGAAACCCGTGGGACGCATAAGAGACGCGGCCCAGATGAGGCCCGTTAGTTCGTCCGTGGCAAAGAGTATCTTCTCCATATACCGCTCCGGCTCGACCTCGCTGCACACGCCCCAGCCGTGGCTGACCACGGCGTGTATGACGCTCTCTTCCACGTCCAGCTCGCGCAGCAGCGAATCCGCCTTTTTGCAGTGCTCCTCAGGCCACTGCTCGAAATCTATGTCGTGCAGGATGCCGACGGCCTGCCAATAGTCCTCGTTGCCCGCATCAAACTTGCCTGCGAGATAGCGCATGACCTTGCCGACGGTCTCCGCGTGCTGGATATGAAAAGCCTCTTTATTATAGCGCTTCGTGAGCTCCAGGGCCTGCTCGGGAGTGGGTATATAGCTCATAGTCTCGACCTCCGCATATTTGATTGCATGATTATACGCCGCTTTTCCCTATTTTGCAAGTCTCTTGTAGCCGCAGACTGCTCGATTAGACACGGCGTCCAGCCAGCAGCAGAGGCCCTCCGGCTCCGTTACCCTGAACATGTTTGCCAACTCCGGCAGATTCGGACAGATCTCCGCGAACTTGTTAGGCAGCCCGGCCAGCAGCCCCGGCGTATATTTCAGCGTGCGGCGGTCATTCCATATGGCGCAGTAGAATATCTCGGCCTCAACAAGGTCCTGGAACATGTGGCTGCCATAGCTCAGCTCAGGCATATATCCGGCCCTGTCGTCCGAGACCTCGCACACACCGGCAAAGCCGGAGATATCCGCAAAGCTGCAGGGTACGCCCAGTTCCGGCGAACTCGTACCCAGCCGCCCGGGGGCCAGGAGCATTATCTTTTTGCCTTTACCCTTATAGTACCTGTTGATTAGGCCGACGGCCGTGGCGGCCATCTTCTTTTTTGCATATGGGAACTCATAATACTCTTTGGCGTCTATCTCGATGACGACGTCTATATCCGTCACTGAGGACATGCCCATAGAAGAGTCGTCCAGGCTGAAGAAGATATCCTCCTCAGGCAGTTCCGGCACGACAACCTTGCCGCCGGGCTGGCCAACGTACAGCGGGCGGCACTGGAGAATGTTGATAACAAAGTCTCCGTATTCGTCCGTATTCACTGCGTACTCGATATCCACAGGAGTGCCGTAGACGTTTTCTAGCGTCTTGAGCAGCGCCTGCATGATGCGCGGGAACTTGGTGTTCTGCAGCAGGCCCTGGCAGCTTATGAACCACACCTCATCGCGGATGCCGATCTCGCGCAGAGAGGCCTCGGCGTCGTAGTCGCGCTCAAACATCAGAGTGTGGAACCAGTCCGGCAGGAAGTGGTGCATCTCGTCCATCCTGACGCTGCGGAAGGCCATGCGCTCCCGGTCTATGACGTCCACGTTGTGCTGTGAGAAGCGGTGCATATCCGCAACATTCGAATGGGCTCTGGCAGCGGGGCGGTCCAAGTTGACGAGCCTGGGATAGTCATCCTCCGTCCTGTCCACGGCTTTGGTGCCAAGACCCACTACCAGGCGGAGCATTCCCGCGGTCGGGTCCGCGTTCTGGCTGGTCTTGTACAGGCAGCGGCTATAGCCGACTCCGGCCACGCCTGGGAGGTAATAAGGCCCCGCCCAGGAGCCGGATACGCGCTGGACAAGAATTGACATCTGCTCGTCCTTCTTCTCCAAACCGCGTTGGAGACGGTACTCGAGCGCGGATATGTCCATCGTGCTGGCGTAGACGCGGCGGACCGCGTCCTCGAACGCGGCGAGCCGCTGCTCCAAGGGACCGAAGTTCACGCAGAACACGGATTCATACTTCCCCGCAAAGGCGTTGCCGAAGCCGTCCTCCAAAAAGCTCGATGACCTGACGATTATCGGGCTCTGGCCGTAATAGCTGAGCATTGCCTTGAACTGCTCGCGTATGTTCTCCGGAAAGCTGCCGGAGAACAGCGCCTGCTTGAGCTCGTCCGCCTTTGAGAAATATCCCTCCTCCGTGCGCTGCTCGATCCTGGTTTTCCAGCACTTGTTGCTGACGATGTAGGTGTAGAACACGTCCGAACCGATATAAAAAGAGTCGTGCGGCTCGGTATGTTCCCGGAACTCCGGCAGGCAGACCTCCGCTATCTTGCGGGCGAGGAGCATACCGCAGGCCTTGCCGCCT
This sequence comes from Clostridiales bacterium, assembly GCA_004553625.1. Taxonomy (GTDB): domain Bacteria; phylum Bacillota; class Clostridia; order Oscillospirales; family Oscillospiraceae; genus Scatomorpha; species Scatomorpha merdavium. The sequence continues at coordinate 33,455 of SFKX01000009.1, forward strand.
ATGGCGCCTGAGCCTATCATGCGGTCGCGGAGCGTGAAGTAGTCCTTGGGCTCGAAGAGCTGATGTATCAGCTTCTGGACGTGCGGGTCCTTGGACATCATGCTCTCCAGAATCTTGCGCTCGGTCTCGTCGCGGAACTTGCCACGGCCGAACTCGAGCTTTGCCAGGGCGAAAAAGCGGTCATGGCTGTCCAGGTTTTGGTCCTGTGTGTGGGCGGATATGTCGTCCAGCAGCTTATAATAGCGGCTGAGCGCAACACCGCCGTCCAGGGGCCTGAACGGTCCGCCGCTGCGGCTGACGTGGGGCAGGTAGATGTTCACGGAATTGCGGTCCATGGCTTTGAGCGTGTGGATATAGACCGCACTGTCGCTTGTATAGACGTCTATGAGAACCTGAGTCGTATCCCTGATGCTGGCCATCGTTTCAAAGGAGTGCCGGCCTCGTATGAGCGGGAAATAGGCAACGGTATTGAGCTCATAGAGGTACGGGCAGGTAACGCGGAAAAAATTGCCCATCATCTGGTCCGTATGCCAGGCAACTTGCAGCTCGGATAGGCAATCGAAGATGTAAAAGGCGTCCTTGCCCTCCTCGGTTATGCGGTTATATATCTCCACCGTGAAGGGTTCAAAGCCCTGCATTGGGTCGAACTCAAAGACCTTCAAGCCAGGCTTCGGACTGAACAGGCTCTCATGCCTTGCATAGTGCATATATATGAGGTTCCGCCCGTCCTCCAGCGCCTGCCTCGCAAAAGCCTCGGCAAAGAGCCGGTATTCTTCGAGGTCAGACACCTGCCAGACCACGTTGTCGCCCATGCGGATGTAGTCGAACACCTCGTCCACGCCGGGGTAGCCGCTGGGTATTCGTTCAAACGCCATGTTCTTCGCCTCCTCGCTGATATCTTCTCTTTATTGTACTATACGTCCGCCTGAAATTCACCACATTTTTTCGCTTTTTCACAAAAATTCCTGAGAAAAAAGGCCCTGCGCTCTTGCGAAGGGCCCTCTGCAAAGCAATGTTCCGTTTTCAACGGAAATTCCTGTACTTAGAATCCAATTCCTGATGCACTTGGTTTGACGATTGATTCATATTTCGCCCTTTTTCCAGAGCCCGGTGCTGATGAAGTCCGCGGCCCTTTTGTCCGCGCGCTCTGTTATCCCGTCGTCCAGGCCCATGAGCCTCAGCAGTTGGATTGCGTTGCGTGTTTTGGTCCGGCCCGGACGGGCGCGGTAATCAAAGCTCATGCCCTCGTCCGTGACCTCCTCCTCAAAGTGCAGCATGTCGTAGCTGTCTTCGAGTATGGTGCAGAGCTCCAGGTCATGCGTCGCGGCTATGCAGAGCGCGCCTGCGTCCGCAAGCGCAAAGAGTATCTCGCTCGCCGCCGAGATGCGCTCTATCGTGTTCGTGCCGCGCAGGACCTCATCCACGGCGCAGAGCACGGGTTCGCCGTCCGCCGCGGCGTCCAGGATGCGCTTTGTAGCCAGTATTTCGGCGATGTAGTAGCTCTCGCCGGAGAGCAGGTCGTCACGCAGGGCCATGGTCGAGTAGATGTGAAAGGCAGAGGCCCTGTAGCTAGCGCCAGGGCAGGTGCAGGCCGCCTGCGAGAGCAGCGCCGCTATGAGCGCCGTGCGCAGGTAGGTCGATTTCCCCGAGGCGTTCGAGCCCGTCACGAGCACGCTGCGGCGCAGGCACAGGTCGTTCGGCACCGGATGGCTCAAAAGCGGATGGACGAGCCCTTCGGCCTCTATATTGCCGCGCTCCGGCTCAAAATCCAGCTCCGGCTCACACCAGAGTGGCATACTCTCGCGCCAGGAGGCCACGGCTATGGCCGCGTCTACACGCCCCAGCGTCTCGAACACCGCCAGGATCTCGTCGTGCAGAACATACAGGCGGTTTTTCAGGTACTCGAACATGATGAGGTCTAGCAGCAGCGCAGAGCTCGCAAAGTCCGCCGTCATGTCCGTTCCACGCCCCGGCACCGTGCCGAGCGCCATGAGCGGTCGGAGCTTTTTCAGATGTCCGTAGCTCTCCCCTATGCACTCGTCCAGGCGCTCAAAGCCCAGGCTCTTGAGTTTTTTGAGCGCAAAGGCCATTGAAACGCTGAAATTCACTGTATCTATCTGCATCTGACATTTCCGCGCCGTCCACTCGTGCGTCATCACGTTCAGCACAAAGAGCGCAAAAGTCAGCAGCAGGCCCTTCAAGCCCCAGAATATAAGCGTTAGCGGTGAGAGCAGCAAGGCCAGCGCCATAATTATGTAAACCACAAACATAAACATGCCGCCCTCCTCCGGCGAGAAGGCACGACAGACGTCCGCGCGTCGGAAACGACCCAGGCAGGCAAGGACGAACTGTGCCTCCTGCCTCTCGCGCTCGTCCCCTTCAGCGAAGTCTATGAGCCGTCGGCGGCGCTCGTACTCCGCCCTGTCCGTTGAGGGCGTGCGCAGCATGTGATATAGCCAGTGCTCGCCCGGCGTTGAGGTGCCGGGGTTTATGCGTTTGAACACCCGGTCCATGTCCAGGTCTGACCAAGTGACGTCGTCCACCGCGAAGCGCTCCGGCTCGCGCTCGCGCATATAGTCGTGATAGCTTCGGATGATGGCCATGTCGCCCGCGGCATAGAAGGGGTCGGGCTTGCGCCCGTAATTGTCCCGCAGGCTGTGCCAGAGCTGGTTTTTGTATCCGAAAATGCCCATTTTACCTCCTGTTCGCCTCTATCCACGCCACTGCGAAGTCCACCAGCTCGCGCTGGCGCATCAGCCGAAGCCCAGCGCTGCCGCATACGGCGCGGCGGACGGTATGCGCGCGCTCGAAGGCCGCGCCTATGGTCTCAAAATCCTCGCCCGTGACCTCCAGCGTGTCGTAGGCGACCCAGCGGCGCTCGCCGTCTATCTTCATCGCGCTGTGCTCCGTCACAAGCCGCTTGCCGGGGTATTCCGCCCGAGCGTCTGCCAGGTGCAGCGAGGTGTTTTTGTCGTATCCCACACCCATGAGCAGCACCTTTGCGTCCAGCTCATAGAGCCGGCCTATGGGCGAGCCGTCTCCGAAGATATTCGACAGGTCGTGCTCCCGCGTGAGGTAATCCGCGCACCGGCCCCAGGCCGCGACCGACCGGGCCGGATGGGCGCTCCTGCGCGTGCCTGGCCAGCGGCGGAACATCTCTGCCACCGCGCCCATCGTGTTCGTCGGCGTGATGTCGGGGTCGTAGGCGGGCCAGTTGTCACGTATCGCCTGCCACCATTCCCGCGGCTCCTCCCAGTGGACGCCGCTCTCCGGGTCCAGGTTCTTCCACGACTGCGTAGGCATCATAACCGTACCCTCGGCCCCAACGCGCTCCAGAAGAGCCTCAATGACCGTCTGCGCCCCGCCGCAGACAAAGCCGAAGCTGCCGAGCGAGCAGTGTACAATGACAACGTCTCCAGGCTCAAGGCCCAGCTCACGGAGCGACGCGGCAATATCAGCTTTCAGTACCAGAGCTCTGCTCATTTTTCGTCCTCCTGGAAAAGTTAAGTATAAGCAGCAGCGTGGGAAACACGATGGCAAAGAGCAGACCGGTTTTGAGGTCGCCGCCCGCCTTTTCCGCCGCATATCCCACCACGGCCGGGCCTGAGCCGCAGCCAATGTCGCCCGCCAGCGCCAGCAGCGCGAACATGGCTGTGCCGCCGCCCCTGATGCTCGCCGCCGCGATGCTGAAGCTGCCCGGCCACATGATGCCCACGGACAGCCCGCAGAGCATACAACCCGCAAGACCCAATCCCGGAGAGGAGGTGAGAGTTGCCAGCAGGTAGCTCACTATACACAGCAGACTGCTCAGGTTCATGAATTTTCTCAAGTCAAGCCTGTCGCCAAATCTGCCGAAAAACACCCTAGAAATGCCCATCATTATGGCAAAGCAGCAAGGCCCCAGCAGGTCGCCCAGCGTCTTGGAAACTCCAAGCGAGGACTCCGCAAATGCAGACGCCCACTGGCTCATCCCCTGCTCCGACGCTCCCGCGCAGAGCATCATCAGGAACAGTCTCCAAAACACCCCGCTCTTGACCAAGGCGGTCACCTTCATGCCGCCGCGCTGTTCAAAAATATACGGCACGGGCATGGTGCAGAAGTTATAGAGATTATACAGCGGCACCAACGCCCAGACGCAGGCCATTATCCGCCAGTTGTCCAGACCGAATATGGTGAAAAACGCAGTCGATACCAGCACGACCACCACGTGGCCCACACAATAGAACGAGTGCAAAAGGCTCATCTCAGCCTCTTTGTTCTCAAAGGGGCAGGCCTCTACGATAGGACTTACCAACACCTCGAGCAGTCCGCCGCCGACGGCGTAGACCACGACCGCCGCTAGCACACCGGTAAACGGCTCCGCAAACAGCTCCGTGAACGCCCAGAGTCCTATGAGCCCCGCTGCGGACAGCAGGTGCGCTAGCCTCATGCTGGGCCAGTAGCCAATCTTGTCCACGTACAGCGGACTGGTAAGGTCGGTCAGCAGCTGCACGCCGAAGTTCACCGATACCAGCAGAGACAGCTGCTCGAGTGATACGTCAAAGCTCCGCTGCAATGTCAGGAACAGCAGTGGGAGGAAGTTATTTACTATTGCCTGCGTTACATATCCCAGGTAGCAGGCATGTTTTATGCGTTTGTAGTTCACGCAGATCCCTTCATTCCGTGTTTTAAAGATCCAGCTCCAGCAGCGCAACCGTCTTGTTTGTTACGAAAATCAGCTCAAAATTTTAATGCTCCCTTTGGACACTCCTCCAAGCAGCGCAGACAGAGGATGCACTCCTTTGAGTCAGGCGCTGACGAGACTCGGATATCCATCGGGCAGACGCGCTCGCATTTTCCGCAGGAGATGCATTTTTCTCTATCCACCCGCACACGGAAAAGCGCAAAGCGGCTCGACAGCCTGAGAAATACCGTCACAGGGCAGATATATTTGCAGAATGCCCGATTGTCGCGGTATTTGAAGGCCAGTACGACACCACACACGTAGTAGGCGAGGTTTCCGACAATAAAGGAGCACCACATGATCCTGCCCATATCCGGCACATCAAGCAGGAACAGCGCGCCGACAAAGGCGAGAGAAGCTGCAAACAGTATGTAGCTCACATATCCGAAACTCCTGCGTCCCCCCTGCGGGGTCTTGTACGGAAGCAGATCCAGCACCATGGCCGTCCAGCAGGCATAGCCGCACCAGCCCCTGCCGAACAGCACCGGCCCGAAAATCTTCGCCACTGCGTAGTGTATGACTGCTGCCTCGAATACGCCGAGAAAGAGGTAGTACCAGAAACCCTCAAGCTGCATATTCTCCCGGCATATGATACCGAGATATATCAGCATATATAGTCCCACCGCGAATTGTACGAAGTTTCGCGCATATCTCAGCTTCGCCGCATACATGGCAAGCCCCAACCCGAGCGCCAAACCGATATAGCTGAAGTTCAGAAGATAGAAAACATTGTCCAGCGCCAGCCAGAGCGCCACAGCAATGAGCTCGAAGAGCAGCCACATCAGACCCGCCGGAAGGTACTTTTTCATGTTTCCGCTCCTGTGTCCTCGAGGTAGTCGCGGTATTCGCGCTCCCATCTCACGCGGTCGGCCTCGCCGATCTCTCGGAGCACGCGGCAGGGGTTTCCGACGGCTATGCAGTTCGGCGGTATATCCTTCGTTACGACGGAGCCGGAACCAATGACGACGTTGTCGCCTATCGTGACTCCGGGGTTTATCACAACGTTCCCACCTATCCAGACGTCAGAGCCTATCGTGACGGGTAGGCCAAACTCGACGTCGTGGTTCCTGACCGCGGCATCTATGGGGTGGCCGGCGGTGTAGATATTCACATTCGGCCCGAGATACACATTGTCGCCAAATCTCACGGGACACACGTCCAGTATGGTAAGCCCCGTGTTGGCGTAAAAGTGCCGCCCGAAGTGCACTCTGTCGCCGTTGTCGAAGTAAACCGGCGCAGTGAGCACCATGTCCTCCGGCGCTTCGGCGAAGCATTTGCGCAGTTCGTCGAGCGCCGTCCTGTCGTGCCAGAACTCGGATTCGTTGAACTTCTTCTGCGCCGCGTGTACCCGCGCCCATGAGTCGCCGCCGACCTTATAAGGACAGTAGAGCCGCCCGCTCATCATCCTTTCCCATTCGACCTTCGATATCATAGATCCCCGCTCTCTGCCTGACTGCGCAGGATTTTCAGGGTCTCGCCGTCAGGTTTGCCGCCGTAATACTTTTCGAGCACCTTGAGAAACACTTCGTTGTCCTCGCATGCGTTAGCGAACAGGGTCATGCAGGAGCGGAGCTTCAGGTCGTCCGGCCAGCCCATGACCGCAACCGGGTCGTTGCTGTCCAGCTGGAGCAGCGCCTCGGATATCTCGCGCAGGTTTCCGCCCAAATATGGGTGCGATATGAACGCCCTGGCCTCATTAAGGTCGCGGATAGCATAGTACCTGGCCGAACTGCTCCTGCCCAGGCCCTGTATCTGCGGGAAGATATACCACATCCAGTGACTGGCCTTGTAGCCATTGCGTATCTCGGCAAGCGTGCGGCCATAGGACCTCTCGTGCGCGGAAATAAATCTTGCCAAACCATTCTCATGTATCATCCGAATTCAGCTCCTTTGTAAGAGTTACTACCGTCTCCACGTGCGCGGTTTTTGGGAACATATCCACAGCTACGGCTTTTTGGGGAACATAGCCGAGCTCGGTCAGGCGTTTGAGGTCACGGGCAAGGGTGGCCGGGTCGCAGGAGACGTAGGCTATGCGCTTAGGCTGCATTTTGGCAACTTGCCTCAACGCCTCCTCCGACATGCCCTTCCTCGGCGGGTCCACTACTATGGCGTCGGGCCTTATCCCGCGCTCGCTCAGCAGTCTCGCCGCGTCCCCGGCGTCGGCACAGATGAACTCCGCGTTCCCGATACCGTTGCGCGCCGCGTTCCGCCTCGCGTTCTCCACCGCCTCCGGTACTATTTCCGCGCCGATCACTTGCCCTGCGCGCCTCGCCAGCGCCAGACTTATCGTTCCGGCACCGCAATACAGGTCCAGTACCGTGCCGCCAGGTTCCGGCAGGGCATAGTCTACGGCCAGCTCGTACAGCCGCTCTGCCTGCGGAGGGTTTATCTGATAAAAAGCCTGCGGGCTCAGCTCAAACTCGCTGCCGCAGAGCACGTCCGTCAGCGTGGAACTCCCCCACAGCGTTCGGAATTCGCCCGACAGCACCGTATTGCTCTCGCTCCGGTTGAGGCACTCTACGACTCCGACCAGGCCGGGACATCCGCGCCGCAGCGATTCCACCAGCGTCCTGGCCAGAGCGGGACTGAACCGACGCCCTGTCACCACACAGCAGAGCGCTGCGCCGTCGCGCGCCCGCCTAGTGTAGACGTGTCTGACCCCGCCGGAGCCCGCACGAACTCCGCGCCTTTTCATCCATCCCGTCACTGACCTTGCGCAGGCCGACGCTTCATCGGACTGTAGCAGGCAGCGTTCTACAGGAACTATGTCATGACTGCCGCTGCGATAAAAACCGGCAACGGGTCCGTTTTCCGCCTCGCCGACGGCAACAATGGACTTGTTGCGATAGCCCTCTACAGTCTCCGAGCCTATTATGCGCTCCGCGCACAGTTCCAGTCCGCCTATGCGCTTGAACGCGTCGTTCACACGTTCGAGTTTATATCTCAGCTCCGCCTCGTAGCTCATATGCAGAAAGCTGCATCCCCCGCAGCGGCCGAAGTTGGGGCAGGCCGGCTCGACCCGCTCGGGCGACGCCGAAAGCAGCTCCTCTCCCCTGCCGTACACCGCCGTTTTTGTGACCTTCACTATCCTTATTCGCCAGCGCTCGCCGGGTATCGCGCGAGGCACGAACACAGCGCGGCCGCATATCCTGCACACGCCCGCGCCTTCCGAAGTGAGGCCGGTGACTTCGGCCTCGTATATATTGTTTTTTCTCAGTTCTTCCATAACTATATTGTACCACGCTGCGGGTCGAGCTTCAATCTATATCAAAAAATTTGCAATTTCATCCGCTCTATGCTATCATAATGAGTTGATAACGCGCCAGGCGGCGCTTGGAGGTCTGATATGAACAAGAAACTCAAAATAGCCCTCATCACCCTGGCCGTGACCGTTGTGCTGGTCGTGGCTGCGGTGCTGATAGCGACCCTGATAAAGCCCAGCCCGGAAGCAGAGCCATATGCCCTGCCCTCCGCAGGCTCGAGTGACAACATTGTCACCGAAACACCGTCCGATGAACTGGAACCCTCCGCATCCCCGGAGCATGTGAACACCGTAACCTCCACTCTGGCAGTTGGCGGCGATATCGTAATGCACACGGGTCTGAACGGAGAAGCGATGACAGATTCCGGCTACGATTACGTCCCCATCTTCGGCATTCTCAAGGATTTCATCGCAAACGCGGACTACTCCGTCTGCTCGCTGGTGACCACGCTCGGCACCGGCAACTATACAGCCTATCCGCTGTTCAAGTCCCCGGTCGACCTCGCTTCCTCTATAGCGAGCGTCGGCTTCAACCTCGTAAACACGGCGACCAGTCACTGTGTTGACTCGTACAAGGACGGCATAGACTCCACACTCGACGCCCTTGACGCCGCGGGTCTCGACCATGTCGGCACATACAGAACGCAGGAGGAGCGCGACTCTACCGGCAACCGTTTCATGGCAGATGTGGGCGGCGTGAACGTGGCCTTCCTGGCCTACACCTGTGATACGAATGCTATCCCCGTGACCGGCTTTGAGTACGCCGCCAGCATCTGTGCCGTGGACTATCTCACCGGCGGCACGGAGATCGACTATGACCTCATGCGCGGCGACCTGGCCGACGCCAAGGAGGCCGGCGCTGACATCGTGTTTGTATTCATGTCCTGGGGTACCGAGTTCGCAACGCAGCCGACTGAACAGCAGACCGAGATAGCCGACTTTCTCTTTGAAAACGGCGCTGACATCATCATCGGCGGCCACTGCCGCGTGCCTCAGCCCATGGAACTGAGGACGATCAAGGACGCCGAAGGCAACGAGCGCACCGGCTTCATCTGCTACAGCCTCGGCAACATGCTCTCCTGCCAGAACGACGAATACACCGATATTTCCGCCCTCGTCAACATCGAGCTCACCAAGGACACCGATACCGGCGAGACCTGGATATCTGACGTCAGCTACAAGCCCATCTATATGGCCGACCTCTACGACTACGGCATAAATGACTACGGCTGGCACTACCGAATGGTGGACCTGCACGCCGCTATAAACTCCTATGAGTCCGGTTCGCCCTGGGAGTTCATTACGGACGAAGTCTACAAGGACATGTCCGCCGCTCTCGACGCGGTCCACGAGTTCTTCGGCGCGGAGCTGGACTCGGCCGTAAAGGCTGAGGCAGCAACGGAATAGACCGCAATATAAAACCCGGCGCGCTGCCTGAACAGCACGCCGGGTGTTTTTTTGTCCGTTTATTTCAGCACCGCGCCCTCTGCGGCGGAGGACACCAGCTTCGCATATCTCGCAAGGTAGCCGCCGAACTGTTTTACGGGCTTGTAGCTCCAGTTCTTGCGTCTGCGCTCCAGTTCCTCGTCCGAGACGTGCAGCTCCAGGCGCTTGTTTATGACGTCCACGGTGATCTCGTCCCCGTCCTGGATAAGGGCTATGGGTCCGCCGGCAGCGGCCTCTGGCGAGATGTGGCCGACAAAGCAGCCGTTGTTCGTGCCGGAAAAGCGCCCGTCCGTTATGAGGGCCGTGGTCTTGCCCAAGCCCTGGCCGTTCAGGAGCTTCATGGGCAAGTACATTTCGCGCATACCCGGGCCGCCCTTCGGTCCCTCGTAACGCACCACGATGACCATGCCAGGTTCTATCTTCCGCGCCTTTATCGCCTCAACGCAGTCGTGCTCGCCGTCGAAGCAGACCGCCCGGCCGGTGAACTGCCGCGCCTCCGGCGCTATTGCGGCGGGCTTTGCCACACCCGTGTCCGGCGCTATGTTGCCTCGCATTATCGCCAGTCCGCCGAGGGTGCTGTGCGGGTTATCCATCGTGCGGATGAGGTCGGGATTGGCCGGGTAACTGTTCCTGAACGCGTCAAGGTTCTCGCCCAGCGTTCTTGCCTCCGCGGTCATTACGCCGGTGTGCAGCTTTTCCCGTATGGACTTCATTACCTCAGGTATGCCGCCGGCCTTGTACAGGTCCTCGCAGTCGTATATGAGTGAGGCAGGGTCCACCGCAGCTATGTGCGGGATGATGCCGCTGTATTTATCAAAGGCCTCCATGACCTTCTTCGGCTCGAAGCCCAGCTCATAGGCTATTGCACATGTGTGGATGACCGCGTTCGTCGAACCGCCAACGGCCATCAGGACCATTATTGCGTTCTCTATGGCCTCCCAGGTCATTATCTTCCGCGCGGTGATGTGCTTTTGCACCAGCTCCACGGCCTTTTCGCCGCTCCTGAAGGCGCAGCGGCGGCGTTCGTTGTAAACCGCAGGTATGAGGCCCGAGCCGCACAGGCCGAGGCCCAGGGCCTCACCCAGCACGGACATCGTGTTCGCCGTGCCCATGAACTGGCAGCTGCCGCAGCTCGGCGCGCAGACCTGCGTGAGATCCTGCAGCTCCTCATAGCTTATCTCTCCCTTGGTGTACTTGCCAAGGCCCTCGGATATGCTGGTCGTGTCGCTGCGGAGCTTCTTGCCGAAGGGCGGCGCGGATAGCGTGCAGCCGCCGGGCAGGAATACCGTCGGTATGTCCAGCCGCGCCGCTGCCATCAGCATGCCGGGGATTATCTTGTCACAGCTGGCCAGGAGCACCAGTCCGTCCAGCTTGTGCGCCCGCGCCTGGATTTCCACCGCGTCTGCAATGTTCTCACGCGAGGGCAGGACGTAGTGCGCGCCGTCGTGGTTGTCCGTTATGCCGTCGCAGCAGGCGATGACGCCGAATTCCACCGGCGTGCCGCCCGCGCGGTACACGCCGTACTTGACCTGTTCTGCCAGCTCGCGCAGGTTGATGTGGCCGGAGACCATCTCGTTATACGAGTTGGCGATGCCGATAATGGGCCTGGACAGGTCGTCGTCCGAATATCCGCAGGCCTTGTAGCAGGTCTTGTTCGATATGAGCTCGAAGGAATTGAAAGCGCCGACGGCGTTTATATCAAATTTCTCCATGTTCCCTCCCTAAAATATGACCGGCCCGCTTTTGCACGGGCCGGTCCAAAACTCAATACTGGCGCTCGTAGTTGGCCTGTATGGCCTTTATCTCCCTTGTCAGCACGTCGCAGGTGGGCGTCGGGACGCCTACCTTGCGGCCAAACATCGAGATAGCGCCGGTCAGCGAATCGACCTCCGTCTGCCTGTGCGCCTGGGCGTCCTGAGCCATGGACGGGTAGTAATCCCCGAGACCCTTCACTATTCTCGGCATTTCCTCGTGCATGTATTCCCAGATGCCGTCTATGCCCATGGCGGCGGCAACGTCGCTGGCCTCCTTCCAGACGGACCAGACCAGTTCAACGCCCTCGGGGTCGTCATAGACTTCCTTTATCTTGAGGCGCAGCACCGCGCAAACCGTATTAAAGCCGCTGTTCGAGGTCGCTTTGCGCCAAACCTTGGGGCGCACGTCCTCATAGAAATGCGGCAGCAGCCCGCCGGCGGCAAATTTCTCTTCCAGGTAGTTGCCCACCTTATCTGTGAGCTCGTTCTTGACGCAGGCTCCGAAATACATATTCTCCGTGCCGGCAGAGGGCTTGGCTACGCAGACGCCCGGCTCTGGCAGCTCAGTTCCCATATTTCCGCAGCCGTACATGACGCGCTCCTCGGGAACCAGCTTCTTCACGACCTCCTCGTTGCCAAGGCCGTTCTGGAGCGTGACGACGACCGTCTCAGGCCCCACGCAGCACATAGCACCCTTGAGAGCCAGCTCGGTTATCGTTGCCTTGACCATGATGATGACGATATCGCAAACGCCGACTTCTTCCGCCGAATATGCCGTATTAAAGCCAGTGACGTGGAATTCCCCGTCCGGATTCCTAAAAATCATGCCGTCCTTTGCAACTTTATCCATATGTGCCTTGTTCGGGTCGACCAGCCAAACTTCCTCGGCTCCGCCCTTCCTGAGATATGACGCGAACACGCTTCCTGCCGCGCCGCTGCCTATCATGGCGATCTTCACAAGATCCGCCTCCTTTGCGTACTAAATCGCTAAAATGATATTACTATGTGCTTCCAAAGTCAAGAGCCTTTTCAACATTTTATTCTCTGACTTTTGTCAGGAAAATAATTCTTGACTTTTTTCCATTTAGGTAATAATCTAATCAGCAGTTGGCAGCGATGCAATGTAATAAAGTGCTCGCAGCAACTACAAGACAGGGAGGAGAACAATATGGAAAAAAGCAAAGCTAAAAAGGGCATGCCTGTATTCATAGGCGTGGCCGCAGTCTGGATGGGTACTCACTTCGGCCCGGGCGTCGCGAGCGGCACCCAGCTGAACCAGTATTACGTCATGTTTGGCCTGCCCGGCATCTTTGTCACCGTCATCGCCATGGCATTTCTGGGCTACGCTCTCTATTGCTCCATGGAGTTTTCCCGCCTGTATCACGCATATGATTACCAGAGCTGGGTTGAAAAGCTCTTTGGCAATAAATACGTCGTCATCCTGTTCGACATTTCGTTCCTCGTCACAATACTTACCGCGGCCAGCGGCAGCATGAACGCCGTGGCCGTCCTGCTCGAGAGCAACTTCGGCATCAACTACTGGATCGGCGTCGGCATAATCATCGTCTGCGCAATGCTGCTGTGCGCCTTCGGAGCCAGGCTCGTACGCGCCGCTTCGTCATACATGATGTTCATAGTCATCGGCATTCTGCTCGTCATCATGATCCTGCTCGCCGTGAACGGCGACGGCGACCTGTCCGGCTCCATTGCGAACCAGGCCACCAACCTTAAGAGCGCCGGCAGCGGCGACTGGCTGGCAGCTATCTGGAGCGCCATAATCTACGGCAGCTTCCAGGCCACCATTGTTGCCAATATCGCCTCCGTCGCGGGCGACCTCACCAGCCGCCGCGAGAGCAAGAAGGCCGCCATCACCGGCTTCCTCGCCAATACCATCCTGCTCATAGTCCTCTGCACCATGCTCTTCAGCTACACCAACGTCTACGACATCACCGCCGAAGCCCTGCCCTTCTACTCTCTGCTCCAGCGCCTGGGCTACGAGGGCGTCACCGTCGTCTACATCATCATCGTGTTCATCGCTGTGCTGAGCACCGTCGTCGGCTTTGCCTTCGCGGGCGTGGCCAGGTTCAGCAAGTACTACCAGCCCAAGGAGGGCAAGAAGAGCTCGCTGCGCGACGCTCTCTTTGTCGGCGTCATGCTCATCGCCTGCGCCATAGCCTCCCAGATCGGCATTGTGACGCTCGTCTCCACCGGCTACAAGATCCTCGGCTACCTGAACCTGCCCATCATCGTCCTGCCCGCCATCATCCTCGGCGGACACAAGATCAGCAAAAAGTACCTCAAGAGCCACAATATCGACGCTCCGGGCGTGGATATGTAAGCGCAAAATGCAAAACAAGACCGGCGCGGTTTTGACCGCGCCGGTCCTTTTTTATTTTCCGCCGCGCTTTTTGCGCTCTTTTACTGCGGCGGTGAGGAGATACTCTATCTGGCTGTTTATTGAGCGGAAGTCCTCCTCGGCCCAGGCGGCGATCTCATCCCAAAGCCCGGGTGCGAGTCGGAGGACTATCTGCTTTTTTGCGCCCTCTTTGGCTTTTGCCGCCCGCTCGCGCGCCTTTATCTCCCGCTCGAGGGCCTCTATGCGCTCCAGGCGCTCACGCAGCTCCTGCTCGCGCTGCTCGGGACTTTTCGCCGCGGCCATCAGTATATCGACCCGCTGTTCACTACGGGCTGCGCGTCGCGGTTGCCGCAGAGCACGACCAGCAGGTTCGACACCATCGCGGCCTTGCGCTCCTCGTCCAGGACCACTACCTCGTCCTCGCCCAGCTTGTCAATGGCCATCTTCACCATGCCCACAGCGCCGTCAACTATCTTCTGCCGTGCCGCGATTATCGCCGCCGCCTGCTGACGCTGCAGCATCGCCGCCGCTATCTCCTCAGCATAGGCCAGATGCGTGATCCTTACCTCCTCGACCACAATGCCCGCTTCCTCAACGCGCTTTTGCAGCTCGGCCTTCATGCTCTCCGCTATCTCGAGCGAGCTGCCGCGCAGCGACTTCTCGCTCGCCGCCCCGTCCTCGTCCTCGTCGAAGATGTCATAGGGATAGAGCCGCGCGATATTGCGGATGGTCGAGTCCGTCTGGATGGAGAGGAAGGACGGGTAGTCCTCCACGCAGAACACCGCCCGCGTCGGGTCCACAACGCGCCAGATGACCACCGCGCCGATTATGATGGGGTTGCCCAGCACGTCGTTCACCTTCTGCCTGCCGTTGTCCAGCGTCATCGTCTTGAGCGACACGCGCTTTCTGCCGGACACTACGACCGGCGTGGAGCCTGCGCCGCCGTGCGCCTCCGCCTCTTTTGCCTTTTTCATCGCCTCGGCCGCGGCCTTGTCATACGCCGGGCTCACCGCTGAGCAAAAGGGGTTCACAAAGTAGAAGCCCGGCTCCTTCACCGTGCCGTGATAGCTGCCGAAGAGCGTCAGCACCAGCGCCTCGTTCGGCCGGACAGACTTCAGGCCGGCAAAGCATATAAGGTCCGCTATCAGCAGCACCGGACCCACCACAATGGCCAGAAGTCCAAAGAGAAGGCTTGACGACAGCAGCACCACGCCGCCTATCATCAGCAGTATGGAAACAACTATAAGTATCAGCTCAAGTATAAGTACCGGTATCCCCTGCGCGGGCTGCAGCACCCGCTCCTGTATGTCTGTGTTTTTCATTTTTCGGCCTCCATGATATCATAATGATATCATGATAATACCATGCTCTTCCTCACCTGTCAACCCAGTTTTCGCACGAACGAGAATTCCTCCTGTGCCGGCGGGACGGCCATGGCCGGATCGGCAAACACGGCGCCGCGCTGTACCGCGTCCAGGCCGTAGCGGCCGCGCAGACGGTCCACGGCAGCATCCAGGCGTCGCTGGCGCTCCAGGTCGGCCCGGTCAACGAACATGTCCAGCTGTTCCGGCGCGGAAGCCGGCGTCAGCTCCTCCGCACGGACGCCAAGGCTCCGCAGCGGTGCGGGCCATTCATGCGCCTCGCGCAGCAGTCCCAACGCGGCGCACAGAAGCTCGCGGTCGCAGTCCGTGTGGTGGGAGAGGCGGCGGCGGTGGCTGGCCCAGCTCAGCTCCGGCGAGCGCAGCTCCAGCGTGAGCACGCCTGCGCGCATACCCAGGCGGCGCAGCCGCGAACCCACACATTCGCAGAGGCTGACCACCACGGGCATAGCGTCCGCAAGGCTCCGCATATCCCGCGGCGTGGTGGTCCCATTGCCAACGCTCTTGGCCGGGGGATACTCGCCCTCGCGCAGTACCGGCGAGTCGTCCAGACCGTTCGCATAACAGTGCAGCAGCTCGCCCATCTTTCCCAGGCGCAGCTTCAGCATCCGGCAGTCCGCTCGGGCGATGTCGCCTATCGTCTTGATGCCCAGCGCCGCCAACTTCACCCGCGTCGAGCGCCCGACATACAGCAGTTCCTCCGCCGGGAGCGGCCAGACGATATCACGGTAGTTATCCCGACTTATGAGCGTCACCGCATCCGGCTTTCTGTAGTCCGAGCCCAGCTTGGCAAAGACCTTGTTCCAAGACACACCCACGCTGACGGTCAGCCCCAGCTCGCGCTTGACGCGGCGATTTATCTCCCGCGCCGCACTCAGGCCCTCCCCCGCGCGCAGGCAGCCCGTTATATCCAGCCAGCTCTCGTCTATGCCGAATGGCTCGCGCCTGTCCGTATAGTCCGAGTAGATCCGCTGCACCTCGCGCGAGTAGTGGATATAGCGCTCAAAATGCGGCGGGAGCACTACAAGCTCAGGGCACAAGCTCCGAGCCTGCCACAGCGTCATCCCCGTCTTGATCCCGGCCCTTTTCGCCTCCTCCGACTTTGCCAGGACTATCCCGTGACGCTTCTCCTCGTCCCCGCCCACCGCTACCGGCTTTCCCCTCAGCTCAGGATGGAACAGCAGCTCCACGCTCGCATAGCAGGCGTTTATATCCGAATGTAAAATGACCCTATCCATATAAGACATTATAATATCTCACATGGATAGAGTCAACGAAAAATTATCTTATCAGGATATTTTCAAGCTCTTCTGCTGTCTGAGCAAGATATATCGCTCCGGCGGACAGCAGTTCACCCGGCTCGGCATAGCCCCAGGAGACACCTACGCAGGGGATGCCGCATTTTTTTGCGCCGAGAACGTCGTTGTCCCTGTCCCCGACCATGACAGCGTCCCGGCCGCCAAAGCGGTCCAGGAGTTCGGCTATGACCTCCCACTTTTGACTGCGCGTACCGTCAAACTCGCTGCCGAGCACGTCGTCAAAGAGCGAACCCAGGCCGTGCTGCTCCAGGATGTCTACGGTGAACTTCGTGGGTTTGCCCGTGGCAACAACGGCCTTTCTGCCGCTCGCTCGGAGCTTTCGCACCAGCTCCGGCACACCCGGGTAGACCGAACATTCCGTGAGGCCCTCTTTTGAATAGCGCTCGCGGTATTTTGCCGTCATCGCCTCGGCGGTCACAGTGTCCACGCCGTAGCGGCGCATAAAGCTCTCGCGCAGCGGCGGGCCGACAAAACTGCGAAGCGCACGGTAGTCCGGCTCGCTGAATCCGAAGCTCTCCGCCGCGTATTGGACGGACTTCATTATCCCCTCGCCGGTGTCAAACACCGTGCCGTCAAAATCAAAAAGTATGGTCTTATACACTGTTCTCACCCCGCTTTGGGAATTATAACCCCGCCTGCGTCCGTTGTCAATCGCGCTGGCTGCGGCATAAAGTGTAGGGAAAATGACTTTTGAGGGGTATGGATATATGGAAAAGCAGCAAATCACGCGCTGGTTTCTGGGCGCAAACTCCGGGAACGGTTTCAGCTCGCTTTACGAGGGCTTCTGCCGGGGCGACGGGGACTTCCTGCGGGTCATCAAGGGCGGACCCGGCTGCGGGAAGTCCACATTCATGCGGCGCATAGGTGAGGCGGCGGAGGCCCGGGGCCTGGAGGTGGAGTACATCCTCTGCTCCGGCGATCCCGATTCTCTGGACGGCGTCTATATTCCCGCGCTGCGCCTGGGCTATGCGGACGGCACCGCACCACACATCATGGACCCGGAATGCTTCGGCGCGAGCGGGGATTACCTCAACTTGGGAGCATATTGCAACACAGCCGCGCTCCGGGACAGGGCTCTTGAGCTCGAGCTTTTGACTCTCAGCTACCGCAAGCGCTATGCCAGGGCCTATTCCCTGCTCCGCGCCGCCGCGAACGCATCGCCCGCAGTCTCGGGAGCCTACATTGCAGAGGCTGACAGAGCCGCTGCCGCAAAGCGCGCCGCCTCGATGGCGGGCCGGGAACTGCCGCGAGCTAAAAAAAATACGCCCCGCGGTCACGTAACGCGCAGATTTTTGGGCGGCGCCACCTGCCAGGGTCGCGTGTTCCTGACTGGTACACTGCCTCAGCTCTGCGAGCGCATATACAGGCTCGAGAACACTCTTGGCCTCGGCTCCGTATTCATTGATGCGATGGCTGATGAGGCGCTCATGCGCGGCTTTGACGTGACGCTCTGCCCGAACTGGCTCGATCCCAGCTTGAACGAGGCGCTTGCCATCCCCGAGCTGGGTCTGGGCTTTGTGGCGGACTGCGGCGACAACGCAACCCTGCCCGACACCTGCCGCTGCCTCCACCTGGATTCCCTGCCGGACGCCGCCTCCAGCCGCTCCGCCAGAAAAAAATTCCGGGCCGAGGCCAGGTTGGCCAAAGAGCTAACTGACCTGGCTATTAACAGTCTTGGCCAGGCAAAGCAGCTGCATGATCAGCTCGAGTCCGTCTGTCTGTCTTACGTCAATTTCACAGAACTGAGCGAGGCGGCAGGCCGAGAATTGGCCCGTCTGCGCCTCGGATAAACCATTGCCGCCGTCAGTTATACCTGCCGGCGGCACTTTTTTCATTTCAAGTGCTGCTTGGTTAAACAAACAAAATTTCCGTCCGGCGCCCGCTTATTTCGGGTAAATTATTCAATAAACAGGTACTAAAAGCCAATATTTAGCCGGTTAAGTTGAAAAAAGCCTGAATTATTCACCTTAATATCCAAACAAAAAGTTTGACACGCCTTTAATATCGTGCTACAATCGGGAAAAATGTTTGTCGAAATTCAATAGCGATCCATATATTCTACAAAATAAGGGTGTGTATTCTGTGGAAAATATTCAGGATAGCAAGGACTTTCTGGCCAGGCTGGCCGCCAATTTATCCAAGCAATTCGGCAGGTGCTGCGAGGTTGCTGTACACGAATTTAAAGGCGACGATTTGGTAATCACCCACATTGAAAACGGCTATGTGACCGGGCGCAAGGCCGGGGACATAAGCACCAACGAATTTCTGGATGAATTCTTCGAGAAGGATTTCATCCGCAACCCGGTATACAATCTCAAGACCCGCGACGGGCGCGATCTTCTTTCTTCGACCACGTATATCAAGGACGGCGATAGCATAACCGGCTTTGTCTGCGTAAACTTCGATATCAGCGAACTGCAGGGAATCTCCCGCGCGCTGGACTGGGCGGTAAGCGACAGGACCGGACGCGACCTGAGCGACGTAAACGAAGTGCTCGAATATCACCTTAGCGCATGTGAGCAGCTCATCGGCAAGAGTCCCGAGCAGATGGACAGGGCGGACAAGTTCCGCGCGGTTGAGTATCTCGAGAGCAAGCACGTATTCCTTATAACAAAATCCAGCGTGCGCGTCTGCGAGTATCTCAACATCACTAAATACAGTCTCTATACGTTCCTGGACGAAATACGCAAGAATAAATAATCCGGGCGCGCGAGGGGAAATATCTATTGTTGGAATGTCAGGAGGTATCGAATGAAAAAGCTCATCTTGTGCAAGCGATTGTTTACGGCTGAGACTGACGCGGTATTGGAGGATATGGCCATTCTCCTTGAGGACAACCTTATTGCCGGGGTATTTCCGGCGCGCGAGGCGGGCGGCCGCGGGGAATATGACGAGGTCATAGACCTGAGCGACAGTTTCGTTATGCCGGGCCTGTTTGACTGCCACACCCATGTTGCGGTCAACGGAGGCTTCGACGAGCTGGGGGACGACATTCGGTACTCCCGTCTGCCCGCTACCTATGCTCTCCGTGGAATCACTTACGCCGAGGCGGACCTGATGGCTGGATTTACTTCCATACGCGACGTCGGCTGCTGCCCCGAGTGGGCGGACGTCGCCATCCGCGACGCCATCGACCGCGGCGCCTATCCCGGCCCGAGAATGATGGTAGCCGGACTTACGCTCAACGCCGCCGGCGGTCACGGTGACAACGGCTTCCTGCCGCCCTACTCCGCTCTGGGCAAGGACAACGTCCGCGCCATAATCTGCGGCCCCGACCAGGCGCGTCAGGCAGCCAGAATGAACTTCAAGTACGGCGCGAGCTGCCTGAAGTTCATGGCTACTTTTGGTGTTCTCTCCAACAGCGACGACCCCGGTCCTCAGGAGCTCACCTATGAGGAAATGCGCGCAGCTATCGAGATAGCCGAGTTCCGCGGCTTCACCTCCTGCGCACACGCAGAGGGCAGGACCGGCATAAACGTCGCCGTCCGCGCGGGCGTCACCTCCATCGAGCACGGCGTGTTCATGGACGAAGAGACCGCCGATCTCATGGTTGAGCGTGGAACCTTCCTGGTCCCGACTCTTATCACTATGAAGCGTATGCTGGACATGATGCGCCCCGGCGATTTCCCGGCGCACATTGAGGACAAGATCCGCCGCTGCGCCGCCATCCACGCCAAGACCATCAACATGGCCTATCGCAAGGGCGTCAAGATCGCCTTTGGTACTGACGTGGGCGCTCCCTATCTCCCGCACGGCTCGCAGGCCGAGGAGTTCGAGTGCATGGTCCACGACGCCGGCATGAAGCCGGAGCACGCGCTCCAGGCCGCCACCCGCGTTTCCGCCGAGACCCTCCACTGGGCCGACAGGCTCGGCACCATCACTCCGGGCAAGCTGGCCGACATCATTGCCGTCAAGGGTGACCCCATAAAGGACATCTCCGTCATGCGCGACGTCGGCTTTGTCATGAAGGACGGCGCTGTCTGCAAAAATGAGTTCGCGGAGGTGAGCGCGAAATGAAAACCATTATCCTTTGCAAAAAGCTCTTCACTGCGGAGACCGACTTCGCTCAGGAAAACATGGCCGTAATCCTCGAGGACAACAAGATAGCCGACGTTGTCCGCAGAGACGAGGTCGGCAGCCTCGACAGTTTTGACAGTGTCATCGACCTTTCGGACAAGTTCGTACTGCCCGGACTCTTTGACTGCCACGCTCACTGCGCTTTCAACGGCAGCTTTGAAGAACTCTCCGACCAGTATATGTGCTCCAGCTCCGGACCGAAGATCTCCCTGCTTGCCATACGCAATCTGCAGGACGACCTCATGGCAGGTTTCACCTCCATCCGCGACGTCGGCTGCTGCCCGGACTGGGCGGACATTGCCATCCGCGACGCGATAAACGAGGGTTATCACTGGGGTCCGCGCATGTCCGTCGTCGGCCTGACGATAAATGCTGTCGGCGGTCACGGCGACAACCACCTGCTCCCCTCCTACTCCAGCCTCGGCACCGACAGAGTGCGCGCCATCATCTGCGGCGCGGACCAGGCGCGCCAGGCCGCAAGGATCAACTTCAAGTACGGCGCAGACGGCATCAAGTTCATGTCCACCTACGGCGTCATGACCCCGGGCGACGACCCCGGTCCTCAGGAGCTCACCTATGACGAAATGCGCGCCATAGTTGAAGTCGCTGACTTCCGCGGCGGCTACACCTGCACCCACGCCCACGGCCTTAACGGCATAAAGTGCGCGGTCCGCGCGGGCGTCACCTCCATCGAGCACGGCACCTTCATAGACGAAGAGGCCGCTGAGATGATGGTCGAACGCGGCACCTTCCTGGTCCCGACTCTGGTGGTCGATCCCAGGATGTTCCGCCACATGAAGCCGGGCGAAATAAAGCCCAATGTCATCGCCAAGGCCAAGCGCTGCACTGAAGTCCACGCCAAAAATATCGGCATGGCCTACCGCAAGGGCGTCAAGGTCGCCTTCGGTACCGACGTCTGCGCTCCCTACCTCTACCACGGCACCCAGGCCGAGGAGTTCGTCTACATGGTGAACGAGGCCGGAATGAAGCCCGCTCATGCCCTTCACTCCGCTACGCGCATTGCTTCCGAGCTCCTGCGCTGGGATAACAAGCTCGGCACCATCACGCCGGGCAAGCTCGCTGATATAATCGCCGTCCCTGGCGACCCGCTTGAGGATATCAGCGTCATGCAACATGTTACCTTCGTCATGAAAGACGGTAAGGTATATAAAAACCAAGCTGAGGAGGAAATGAAATGAAAAGATTCCTGTGCATCGTGTTGGCCCTTGCCATGTGCCTGTCTCTTGCCGCCTGCGGCGGTCAGGACACGCAGGAGCCCACTGACAGCTCCGCTCCCTCGGGTGGCGAAACCCAGGGTACGGAAAACAAGAACGAGACCGATACTCTCACGGTGTCCCTCTCTACTGAGCTGCAGACGCTTAGCATCTACGGCCAGCAGAACATAGTCACCAACCAGGTGCTGACCAACATCTACGACGGTCTGCTCGTGCTCGACCAGGACGCCAACCTCTCCCCCAACATCGCTGAGAGCTGGGATTGGGATGAGGAAAACCTCAAATATACCTTCCACATCCGCGACGACATCAAGTTCCACGACGGCAGCGACCTCAAGGCCAGCGACGTCGCCTTCTCCTTCAACCTCATCAAGGAAGAGTACGCCGACTATCAGGCTACCGTTGCCGCTCAGGTCGACCACGTTGAAGTCATCGACGACTACACCATCGACGTCTACCTGACCGCCCCCTCCGCTACCTTCCTCTACTACTGCGCTATCTACGTGAAGATCTACTGCGAGGCTGCCTGGGAAACCACCAACGGCTTCACCGAGGGCATCGTCGCCAGCGGCCCCTACAAGCTGGTCTCCTACGACCCGACCACCGGCGTTGAGCTCGAGGCTTTCGAGGACTACTTCGCTGGCGCTCCGGCCATCAAGCACGTCAAGTTCAACATTATCCCCGACGGCAACACCCAGGTCCTCGCCCTCCAGAGCGGCGAGCTGAACATCTCCCGTGACTTCCCCGCCAGCTCCATCACCACCATCGAGAATGACTCCAACCTCGATATCTACTCCCACAGCTGCGGCATGGTCTACTTCCTGCAGTTCAACCTGCGTGACAACACCATCGAGCCCCTCAAGAACGTCAAGGTCCGCCAGGCCATCAACTACTGCCTCGATAAGCAGTTCATGGTCGACGTCGCTGAGGAGGGCCTCGGCACCATCGCCAACTCCATCGCCAACCAGAACATGTTCGGTTACGACGACGAGGTCCCCGGCTACGAGTACAACGTTGAGAAGGCCCTTGAGCTCATGAAGGAAGCCGGCTACGAGGACGGATTCGACATCGGCACCATCTACTGCCGCGAGGGCAAGGATGAGAACGTCGCCGAGATCGCCAGGGAGAACCTGGCCGCCATCGGCATCACCGCCACCGTCACCCTGCTCGAGACCAATGCCTTCCTGGACGCCATGAAGAACGGCAACTTCACCATCGCTGCCACCCACTTGAACCTCAACACCGACGCCGGTCAGACCTTCGAGGTCAGCAGCATCCGTGGCTCCGTTCCCTACAGCGGCCTTGAGGACCCCTATATCGAGAGCCAGCGCGATGCGCAGGATATGGAGATGGACGAGGACGCCCGTTGGACCATTCTGCACGACACCCTCGTGTACCTGTCTGAGCAGGCCTACTTCGCTCCCTGCTACTACCCCACCATGAGCTACGCTCACACCGCCGGTCTGGTCTTCAACGGCTATGACCCCTTCGTCGGTCTGCAGCTGCGCTTCCTGTCCTGGGAATGATTTAGTCAACATCTTCACTTTTTCCTGAAACTACCCCAGCGCCGAGCTTCGTATCCGGTTGCGGGCCGGATACGAGGCTCAATTAAATTTAGTCAAGGAGGCAAAAAATCATGCTCAGCAGATATGACAGGCTCAAAAAGTATATGGCGGAGGACGGCATAGACGTCGCAGTTATCATCTCCCCTGCCAATACCATCTATTTTTCCGAGACCTATATAATGACCCAGAAGGATATTCCGGACAGGCTTGCCATTACCGTCCTCCCCCTCAGTGGAGAGCCGGCCATCATAGCCTGCTGCATCGAGCAGAACACCGTCGACTCCGAGACCTGGATAAAGGACAGGCGCTACTATGTCGAGTTCCAGCAGTCTCCCATCGACTTTTTGGCCGACGTCCTTGAGGAGCGCGGCCTTGCCGACGCTCGCATCGGTATAGAGCTGGGTTATCTCACCGCTTCCTATTACCAGGAGCTCATGCATCGGATGCCGAACATCAACCTTGTCAACTGCAAGCGCATCTTCGAGAAGGTCCGTATGATAAAGGAGCCGAAGGAGATCAAGTACCTGGCCGACGCCGCCAACATCACCCGCGTCGCCATGGAAAAGGGCCTGCAGGAAGTCCACCCCGGCTGCACCGAGCGTGAATTTGCCAACAAGGTCAAGACCTACATGATAAACGACGGTCTCTCCGCCATTGACTTCTTTGTCATGGGCGCCTGCGAGAAGTCTGTCCTGGTCCACGCCCTGCCCACCGACAACGTCATGCGCGGCGGCGACCAGATGCGTCTGGACTTCGGCGGCGTCGGCGAGGGTCACTACCTTTCCGACTTTGCCCGTACCGTCATGGTCGGCGAGCTGAATCAGAAGTATGTGGACATCTACACCAAGATGTGCGAGACCCAGGAGGAGATCTTTTCCCACATCCGCGCCGGCGTCCCCGCCAGCGAGCTCTTCCGCGTCTGCGCCGACGGCATGACTAAGCGCGGCCTGCCCTTCAACATCCCCCACATCGGTCACTCCCTCGGCATCGAGTGCCACGAGTTCCCCATGCTCAGCCCTGTTGAGGACTTCGCCCTCGAGGAGAACATGGTGTTCAACATCGAGCCCGTCGTCATGACTGAGGGCAGGATGTTCCACTTTGAGGACCTTGTGCTCGTCAAGAAAGACGGCTTCGAGATTCTTTCCAACACTCAGGTCAACCCCGGTCTGCTCCGCATAGTCTGAGCCTGACCACAAAATCTAATTATTATTACGGAGGATTATCATGAGCGATCAGGTAACAACGCCTATACTATCCGAGGCCGTGAAGCTCGGAGACCTGTACTACCTCTCCGGCCAGATTGGGACAGACCCGGCCACCGGCAGCTTTGTTGGGGAGGACATTGAAAGCCAGGCGGCTCAGGTCGCCGAGAACATCAAAGCCGTTCTTGCTAAGCTCGGCCTCGGGATGGAAAACATCCTCAAGGCAAACTGCTATCTGACCGACATGGGCAACTACGACAAGTTCAATGCCGTTTATGCTAGGCATTTCATCAGCCGCCCCGCGCGGACCTGCGTGGCCGTTAAGAGTCTGCCCTTCAACGCCCTTTGCGAGGTGGAGGTAATTGCCTCCGGGAGGCTGTCCTGAAGGTCTAGCCTCCCCCGCGGTACTTCTCTGGAGGTGGATAACCAGTGCTGAAATACATTTTAAAAAGACTACTGCTTTTGATCCCAATACTGCTTGGCGTCATTCTGCTCATCATGTTCATTATGAGCCTCACGCCCGGCGACCCGGCTACCCTGCTCCTCGGCGTCAACGCTACGCCCGAGGCCGTTGAGGCCCTGAACGAAGAGCTGGGCTTTAACGACCCGCTGCTGGTGCAATATGTGAGATACGTCTGGAACGCTCTGCACGGCGACTTCGGTACTTCGTGGCAGACCGGCGAGCCCGTTGTGAACGAGATACTGAAACGACTTCCCGTCACGATAGAACTCGCCATATGCAGCGTTATTCTGACCGCGCTCATAGGCATACCGCTCGGAGTCATCTCCGCTATCAAGAAATACTCCGCAACGGACATGATATGTACTTCCGTCGCCATGGTATTCACCTCCATGCCCCGTTTTTGGCTGGGCATGCTGCTCATAATGTACTTTTCGGTCAAACTCGGCTGGTTCCCGACAAACGGCGTCGGGACCTGGAAACACTTTGTCCTGCCCGTCTTTACCCTCGCTGCGCCCACCGCTGCTAAAATCATGCGTCTCACCCGCACTACTATGCTCGAGACCATCCGCTCCGACTATGTCCGTACCGCGCGCTCCAAGGGCGCCAATGAGAGGCTGATAATCACCAGGCACGAGCTCAAAAACGCTCTGCTGCCCGTTATCACCTCCCTGGGCATAGACTTCGGCCAGCTCCTGGGCGGCGCCATCCTCATCGAGACCGTGTTCTCCATGCAGGGCATCTCCACCCTCATGATAACCGCCATTCGTATGCAGAACACCCCGGTCGTGACCGGCTCCATCGTGTTTTTCGCGGCAATGGTCTGTATAACAATGCTCATTGTGGACCTCATATACGCCGCCATTGACCCGAGGATCCGCGCAAAATACTTCAAATCCTAGAGGACGGGAGGCAAGGTATATGGAACAAACCATCGTTAAAGTCGACCTTAAGGCCGCAAAACGCAATCGCTCCCGCGAGGTGGTCCGCCGCTTCCGCAAGAACAAGCTGGCCATGCTCGGTCTTGTCATCATCCTCATTATGATGCTCCTGGCCATCTTTGCCGACGTCATCATCGACTACAGCATGGCCGTGACCAGCAACTCCTCGCTCCGGCTAAAGAGCCCCTCCGAGGTCCCGCCCTTCGGCACCGACGCCTACGGCCGAAATCAGTTGGCAAGAATAGTCCACGGCGCGCGCATATCGCTCAGTCTGGGCTTTTTCACCACCTTCATTTCCCTCGGCATCGGCGGTCTGCTCGGCGCGATGTGCGGCTACTACGGCGGCATCTTCGACGAGATTGTCATGCGGCTCATGGACATACTCCTGAGCATCCCCACCCTGCTCATGGCCATCGCCATCGTCTCTACTCTCGGCCCGACGGTCATGAATCTGCTGATAGCAATAACAATATCGCAAATACCGGGCTTCACGCGTATCGTCCGCTCCTCCGTCCTCTCCGTCGTGGGCGAGGACTACATCGAAGCGGCCAAGATGGGAGGCTCGAGCGACCTGCGCATCATCATGCATGACGTGCTGCCCAACGCCATCGGCCCCATCATCGTTCAGGGTACCATGGCCATCGCTCAGATGATACTGCTTGCCGCCGGCCTCAGCTTCATCGGCCTCGGCGTCCAGCCCCCCACGCCTGAGTGGGGCACCATGCTCAACCAGGCCAGGGACTACATGCAGGAGTACCCCTACCTCGTGACCATCCCCGGCATCGCCATCGCCATTTCCGCCTTCTCCATCAACCTCGTCGGCGACGGCCTGCGCGACGCGCTCGACCCCAAGCTGAAAAACTGACAGGAGGGGCATTATGAACGAACTTCAAAACACCAACCTCCTCGAGGTGAAAGACCTTGAGGTCGTATACCGGACCGACAGCGAGGTCGTACGAGCCGTCAACGGCGTCAGCTTCTCCCTGAAGCAGGGCGAGACCCTGGGCATCGTCGGCGAGACCGGCGCAGGAAAAACGACCACCGCGCTCAGCATCCTTCGCCTGCTTCCCCAGGACATCGGCCACATCACCGGCGGCAGCGTCGTCTTTGAAGGTCAGAACCTCCTGACCCTCAAGGAAGCCGACATGCGCCAGATTCGCGGCGACAAGATCTCCATGATCTTTCAGGACCCGATGACCAGCCTCAACCCCGTCATATCCGTCGGTGACCAAATCCTCGAGTCTCTCCAGCTCCACAACAGCGAAAAGCGCAGCCCCAAAGAGCTGGATGAGCGCGTGGACGAGATAATGGAGCTGGTCGGCATCCCCAAAAAGCGCAAGCGGGAGTATCCGCACCAGTTCTCCGGCGGTATGAAGCAGCGCATTGTCATCGCTATCGCTCTGGCCTGCAGCCCCAGTCTTGTCATCGCAGACGAGCCCACCACAGCCCTGGACGTCACCATCCAGGCTCAGGTGCTCGCCATGATGAGCAGCCTGCGCGATAAACTCGGCATGGCCATGATACTCATAACCCACGACCTCGGCGTCGTTGCCGAGACCTGTGACAACGTCGCGGTCATGTACGCGGGCGAGATAATTGAGGCCGGCACTATGGAGGACATCTTCGGCGAAGATAAGCGTCACCCCTATACCGACGGGCTCTTCGGTTCCATACCGAGCCTGGATGTGGATACGGACAGGCTCAAGCCCATAAACGGCCTGATGCCCGACCCCACCAATCTTCCCGTCGGCTGCAAGTTCTCACCGCGCTGCCCCTTCGCTACCGAGCTGTGCAAGACAACGCCGCCGGTTCCCGTCACACACGGCACGCACATGGTCATGTGCCACCTCATGAGCCAAGGAGAGACTGCCAATGGGAACGAATAAGAACGATACGCCGCTGCTCGAGGTGCGGCACCTCAAGAAATACTTCAAGACCGGTTACGGTATGCTCCACGCCGTGGACGACATCAACTTCACGATCGAACGCGGTACAACGCTCGGCGTCGTCGGCGAGTCCGGCTGCGGCAAGTCCACGCTTGGACGTACTATCCTCAGGCTGGAACAGGCCACGGACGGCGAAGTCCTGTTTGAGGGTGAGAACATCCTCGCCTACAACAAGAAACAGCTGCGCACCCTGCGTCAGAAGATGCAGATAATCTTTCAGGACCCCTACTCCAGCCTGAATCCGCGCAACACCGTCTATCAGCTCATAGCCGACCAGCTCATCGTCAACAAGATCTACAAAGACAAGTCTGAGCTTGAAAACCGCGTGCTGGAGCTCATGGATATCGCCGGTCTCGCGCCAAGGCTTGTCAACAGCTATCCTCACGAGCTCGACGGCGGTAGGCGTCAGCGCATCGGCCTTGCCCGAGCGCTCTCCATGAAGCCCGAGTTCATCGTCTGCGACGAGCCGGTCTCCGCTCTCGACGTAAGCATCCAGGCCCAGATCCTCAACCTGCTGATGGACCTGCAGGACAAGTTCGGGCTCACCTATCTCTTCATCACGCACGACCTCTCAGTCGTGCGGCACATCTCGGATGAGATAGCGGTCCTCTACGTCGGTCAGTGCATCGAAAAGGCGCCCTCTTCGGAGCTCTTTAAGCGCCCGCTGCACCCCTACACCAAGATGCTTTTGTCCTCCATCCCCGTGCCGTCCATAAACAGCCGACACCGGCACAGGGAGGTCATTCGGGGCGAAGTTACAAATCCCATCGACCCAAAGCCAGGCTGCCGTTTTGCTTCGCGCTGTCAATACTGCACGGAGCGCTGTTTGGAGGGAGATATGCAGCTGCGCGAAGTCGACAAGGGACACTTCGTCATGTGTCGGCTCTTTGAAGATTAAAAAACTGACGCGGTCAAAAGACCGCATCAGTTTTTTATTTATATGTTGTGCTTAGATCTTCATGCAGACGTCCCAAGCACGCCAGATGACGGTGCGCAGGTTGCCTATGGCGATGCAGTCGCCGACGAGGTGGACGTTCTTGCCCTTCTTCGCCACGGGGGTGGGCAGGAAGCCGATAGCGTTGACGACATTGTCGCACTCGACCTCGGTGATGGTGCCGTCCTTGCCCTTGACGGTGACGCTGCCATCCTTGATGTTGGTTATCGTGGACTCGAGGTAGATGGGGACCTTGTGGAACACCAGGGCCTCACGCAGATAGGAGGCGTTCGGCAGGGGGACGTTCGCCGCCGCGACCAGGTCCACAGCATACTCGACTATCGTCGGGTGCTTGCCCTGGAGCACCAGCTCAAGAGCCGCCTCGCAGCCGGACTGGCCGCCGCCGAAGATGACGACCTTGTCGCCGACTTCCTTCTTTTCGGCCAGGAGCTCCGTCAGGGTCATGGTCTTGTCGAAGCCGGGGATGGGCATCTTTCTCGGCACGGAGCCGGTGGCGACGATGATCTCGTCGAAGTTGCCGATGGTCCTGATATCGTTGATCTCGGTGTTGAACCTGACCTCGATACCGTTGCGGGCGATCTCCTTCTTGTACCACTCGATGAGCTGCTTGTCGTTCTCCTTGAAGGACATCGACGAAGCAGTGATGAACAGACCGCCGAGTCTGTCGGTCTTTTCGAAGATGACCGGCTTATGTCCGCGGCGCTTGAGCACCAGGGCGCATTCCATGCCGCCTATGCCGCCGCCTATGATAGCGACAGTCTTGGGCTTGGTCGTCGGGACGATCTTATACTTGTTGTGCTGCATCGTCGGCGGAGTGAGCGCGCAGCGGGCCAGGTGCATCGAATCCCACAGGGGCTGCAGGTTGTTCGTACCCTTGTACTTGGCCATGTTGAAGCAGCCGTTATGGCACCTGATGCAGGGCTTGATGTCCTCTTCCCTGCCCTCCTGGATCTTGATGATCCACTCGGGGTCGACCAGGTTCTGACGCGCGATAGCGACGGCGTCCAGCCTGCCGGCGGCGATCTCCTCGGCCGCGACCTCGGGCTCCATCTTGCCCGCGCAGACGACCGGGATATTGCAGAAGTTCTTGATGTGCTCGACTTCCGCGAGGTTGCAGTTGTTCGGCATGTACTGAGGCGGATGCGCCCAGTACCAGGCGTCGTAGGTGCCGTTGTCGCAGTTGAGCATGTCGTAGCCGGCTTCCTCGAGCAGCTTGACGACGCGCTCGGACTCGGCCATGTCGCGGCCGAATTCCTTGAACTCCTCGCCCGGGACAGCGCCCTGGAAGAAGTCCTTCGTCTTGGAGACGACGGAGTAACGCAGGGACACCGGGAAGTCTGCACCGGCCTCGCGCTTTATCGCCTTGACTATGTCGGTAGCAAAGCGGAGCCTGTTCTCCAGGGAACCGCCGTACTCGTCGGTGCGGTAGTTGAAGTTCGCAATGGCGAACTGGTCGAGCGTATAGCCCTCGTGCACGGCGTGGATCTCAACGCCGTCGACGCCGGCCTCGCGCAGGAGCTTCGCGGTCTTGCCGAAGGCCTCGACGCTCTCCTGGATCTGCTCAACGGTGAGCGGCTTGGACTTGTAGTCCTCCTTCCAGCGGTTCGGAGTATCGGAGGCGGAGGCGCAGAGATACTCGGCATCCATGACGGGGCTGGCCAGCTTGCCGATTATCGGGTGATCGAGACACAGACCGATCATATCGGTGACGGCCATCGAGCGGCCGCAGCCGGCGGCCAGCTGGATGAACAGCTTCGAGCCGGTCTTATGGAACTCCTTCATGTACTCCTTCAGGGGCTTGTAGATGCTCTTGTTCTTATAAAGCCAGCGGTTGCCCATGACGTCGCGCACCCACTGCATTCCGGGGAGCACCAGGCCGACGCCGTTTCTGGCCTTCTCGAGCAGGAAGTAAGCGGCTTCCTTATCAAAGTGGCTGGGCTCCATCCAGCCGAAGAGCGAGGTGCCGCCCATCGAGCACATGACTATGCGGTTCTTGATCTCGACATTGCCGATTTTCCAGGGTGTAAATAGAGCTTCATACTTTGGATCCATGCAATACATCCTTTCATATCATAGCTTCGCTGTGAGCTGCGGCGGCGCCTTTGCGCTGCAAGGCCGCTGGCGCCAACCCCCTTGCGTAAAACACCGGCGGCGCTGCGATTCAGGCAAAAATCGCATCGGACTGCAGCCGGACGGCATTTTCCCGGTGGGGGACACAGATTGTTTGTAGTATATCATACATTTTTTCAAATTGCAACCGGTTATATGGCCGTTCTTTGGCAGTTTTGACGTTCAACCCACATTTGCATCACACCGTGCTGATGTCAAAGCTCGGCCCGGCGAGGTCCGCCGTCAGCAGTTTGCCCCATAGCGTCGGGCGCTCTCCGCGCAGTATCTGCTCTGCCTGGGCGCATTGGATCGCCGCACACGCCGCAACGGCGGGCCCCCGTGCCATTCTGTCCATCGCCTGACGGCCCGGCGGATACAGCCGCGCGAGCATGCCGCTCCCGGGCGGGACCACCCCCGCCTCGAAGCATAGCCCTGAGGCTGCGCCGTGTACGAGAGGAATCCCCACCTGCGCACAGCCGCGCTCCAGTACCAGGCGCGACTCCGCGTTATCCAGCCCGTCCAGCGCCAGCGCGCAGCCCCGGAGCAGGCGCAGGCAGTTCTCCCCATCCAAAAACTCGCTAACTGCCTCGAAGTCCAAGCCCGGAGCTACCAGCTTTGCTCGCTCCGCAGCAGCCTCGGCCTTCGGCCTGCCCAACTGCGATGGCGCGGAAAGCAGCTGCCTGTCCAGATTCGTCTCGTCGAACAGATCCCCGTCCGCCGCGCGTATGAAGCCGGGCCCCAGCCTCAGCATATGCTCCAGCAGATACCCGCCAAGTCCGCCAAGTCCGGCGATGAACACTCCGCAGTTTATCAGCGTCATGAGGTGACCCCCTTTCCTGCCCAGTTTAACCCCTGCTCCGCACCGAGCGCAAGCCCAGGCTTGCAAAAGGCACGGCGGCGCGTTAAACTCGGTGCAAAGGGGGTTCATTCCATGCTGAACGTTGTTACTCCGGGCGAGGCGCTCGATATACTGGCCCGGGAGTTCGGGGCGCTTCGCACGCCGCCGGAACCCTGCCCGCTGAACTCAGCTCGGGGCCGTGTGCTGGCCGAGGACGTCCTGGCCCGTGAATTCGTCCCGGGCTTTGACCGCTCCGCCGTGGACGGCTACGCCGTCCTTGCCTCCGACACCTTCGGCTGCGGCGAGGCCACTCCCGCGCTCCTGCGCCTGGCCGGAGCCGTCGAGATGGGGCAGGCGCCCGGCTTTGCTCTCTGCCCAGGCGAGTGCGCGGCCATACCAACGGGCGGCAGGCTGCCGGAGGGCGCGGACGCCGTAGTGATGCTGGAATACGCCGAGGACTACGGCGGCGGGCTCATCGGCCTTGTGAAAAGTGTCGCTCCCGGCACGGGCGTTGTGTTCAAGGGCGATGACGTTAGGCCGGGCGCCGCCGTTTTCAGCGAAGGGCGCAGACTTAGAGGCATGGACATCGGCGCGCTTGCCGCGCTCGGCGTGACTGCGCCCTCCGTCCGCTCAAGGCCGAGGGCCGCGGTTCTCAGCACCGGAGACGAGCTAGTTTCCCCCTCAACCAGCCCCGGCCCCGGCGAGGTTCGGGATGTGAATGGGCCTATGCTCTGTGCGCTCCTGGAGAAGATGGGAGCCGAGCCGGATTTCCTGGGAATAGTCGTGGACACCGAGGAAGCGCTGGAGTCAGCGCTGACGCGCGCCTCAATAAACTCCGACCTCATAGTACTCAGCGGCGGCAGTTCAGCTGGGGCGCGGGATGCGGTGAGCCGGGTCATCGAAAGGCGCGGCAGGCTGCTCTTTCACGGCCTTGCGATGCGCCCCGGCAAGCCTACCATGCTGGGAGAGATGGGCGGGAAGCCGATTTTTGGCCTGCCTGGTCACCCGGCGGCGGCGTATTTCACTGCCCGGCTGCTCGTTATGGCTCATGTGCGCTCTCTTCTGGGCGTGACGGAACCTTCCCGGACCGTCTCGGCACGTCTGGCCGCCGACCTGGCTGCGAACGACGGGCGCGAGCTCTTCTGCGGCGTTAGGCTCTTTTACGACAGCGGCGAGCTGTGGGCGGAGCCTGTGCGGACCAAGTCCGGACTCATAAGCGCGCTTGCCGCCTCGGACGGCATACTGCGCGTCCCGCGCGACTGCGAGGGCCTGCACCGCGGCGCGCAGGTCACCATCGAATTGGAGGGCGGCGACTGATGGCTTTTAAATATCTCACCAACACGCCTCTGGACGAGGCCCGCGCGGCGTACCTGCGCCGGCTGCGTGAAAACGGGCTCGGCCCCGAGCCGGAGACGGTGCGCGTCGAGGACGCGGCGGGCCGGGTCAGCTTCCGCGCAGTCTACGCCAGGATCTGCGCCCCGCACTACCACGCCTGTGCAATGGATGGCGTGGCACTTGACGCCGCCAAGAGCTTCGGCGCCACGGAGACGACGCCGGTGACGCTGTCGGAGGGCGAATACGTCCCCGTGGACACCGGAGACCCCCTGCCCAGGGGCTGCGACGCCGTCATCATGGCGGAGGACATAGAACCCCTGGACGACGGCGCGATAAGGCTCCGCACCGCCGCCGCGCCCTGGCAGCACGTCCGCCAGATCGGCGAGGACATCTGCGCGGGTGAGATGGTCCTGCCCTCACACACGGAGATAAGCCCCGCCGCAGTCGGCGCGATGCTGGCCTCCGGCGTCCTGGAATGCGAGGTGTGCAGGCGCCCCGTTGTCGGCATCATCCCCACGGGCGACGAGCTCGTGGAGCCCTGCGAGGACCCAGGCGAGGGCGATATCGTGGAGTTTAACTCCGCCATCTTTGCCGCCATGCTCCGTGACTGGGGCGCGGAACCCAGGCGCTGGCCCATAGTCCGCGACGACGCCGGGGCGATACTGACAGCGCTCGAATCCGCCCTCAACGAGTGCGACGCCGTCATCCTCAACGCCGGCTCCTCAGCCGGGCGCGAGGACCTGAGCTGCGCCGCTATTGAGAAGGCCGGAGAGGTTATGTTTCACGGCCTGGCCATAAAGCCCGGCAAGCCCGCCATCCTGGGCCTGCGCGGCAAAAAGCCCATCCTGGGCGTGCCGGGCTACCCTGTATCCGGTATCATCGTGCTCGAGGAAATAATGAGGCCACTGCTCGGGCTCTATACCGGCCTTGTCCCCGGCGGCGAGAGCGCCGAGGTCAGTGCGAAGCTCGGGCGCAGTCTGGTCTCCGGGCTCAAGTACCGCGAATTCGTCCGCGTCCGGCTCGGTGAGGGCTCCGGCGGCCTGGTCGCCTCCCCGCTCGACAGGGGCGCGGGCGTGGTCAGCTCCTTTATGCGCGCCGACGGCATCCTCACCCTGCCCCAGGGCTCAGAAGGCATCGAGGCCGGGGCTGAGGTCCGCGTCCGGCTCCTGCGTCCGCTGAGCGAGCTGCGCGGCGGGCTTGTCGTCATAGGCAGCCACGACCCTCTCTTGGACGAGGTTGCGGACCTGCTCCGGCTCGCGGAGCCGCCCCTGCGCATGGCGTCCAGCCACGTCGGCTCCATGGGCGGCATCATGGCCATACGGCGCGGTGAGGCCCACGCCGCAGGCATCCACCTCCTGGACGAGAGCGACGGAAGCTATAACGTCAGCTACGTCGAAAGGTTTTTCCCCAACGGCGGAGTCAGGCTCGTCGAGTGCGTGGGCAGGACCCAGGGCCTGATGCTCGCGCCCGGCAACCCACTCGGCCTCGGGGGCTTCGGAGATATCGCGAGGCCCGGTTTGCGTTATGTAAACCGGCAAAAGGGCTCCGGCACACGCATCCTGGCCGACTACCTCTGCCGCAAACACGGAGTGGACCCCGGCTCGGTCTACGGCTATGGGCGCGAGGAGCTTACGCACACCTCCGTCGCCGCGCAGATAGCCTCCGGCTCCGCGGACGCGGGCATGGGCATCTACTCCGCAGCAAAGCTCTACGGCCTGGACTTTCTGCCCGTCTGCACGGAGCAATACGACCTTCTCATCCCGGACGGCGTCTGGGACAGTCCAGCTCTGCGGAGCTTCCTCGCTGTGCTGGGCTCCGACGAGTTCCGCCGGAGACTCGAGCGCCTCGGCGGCTACAGCATTGACTCCCCGGGCAGGGTCAGGCGTGCGTTCTGACCGGCCTCGCGGCAGAGCTCCATGAACTCCAGCGCCAGAGGGCTGAGGTACTTGTCCCGGTGCCAGGCTATGCGGAATCTGCGGCTCAGGTCCAGGCCCTCGACGCGCACGGGAGTCACGAGTCCTCGCTCCGCTGCGTCTTTTATCATGCGCTCCGGCAGGACGGAAACGCCCAGCCCGCTTATCACCGCGTTCATCAGCGCGGTCATGCTGATCGCCTCCCATACGGGACTCACAGTGAAGCCGGCCCCGGCCGTTACCCGCTCAAATTCCTCCCTCGCGGCGCTGCCACGCTCGCGCAGGAGGAATTTTTTTGCCCGGAACTCCTCCTGACTCAGGATCTGGCCAGGCTCGTAGGACCCATCCGCCGGGCAGATGACCACAAGGCTGTCGCCCATGAACTCCTCCGTTTCCAAAAGCCCGGAGCGCGGTGCGCCCTCAAGCAGGGCCAGGTCCAGAGAATTCTCCATAAGCCGCTCCGTGAGCATCTCCATTGGCGCGACGGTGACCAGCACCTCCGCCCCGGGTCTGCGCTCCGTCAGCGCCTTGACGTAGCCAGGCAGATAGTAGGAGCCTATGGTTATGCTCGCCCCCAGGCTTAGACGGCCGGGCCGCTCCCAGCCGCGCAGTTCCTCCTCCAGCTCCTCGAATTCAGAGCTTATCCTTCTCGCGTGAGCAAGCAGTCTCTGCCCCGCGCCGGTAAGGCTCAGGCGCCGGCCCAGCCGGTCGAATAGTACCGCGCCATAGTGCGCCTCCAGCTCCCGTATTGCCAGGCTCACCGCCGGCTGCGTCATGTGCAGCGCTTCCGCCGCCCTTGTCGTGTTGCAGCCCCCGTCGCAAACCGCCAGAAATATGCGCAAATGCCTCAATGTCATCTCTCACGCCGCCCTTATAAGTAATCTGATATTATATACATTTAATAATATTATTTTTCTTATCATTGCGCAAGGCTTATCATTAAGACAATTGGGGGGATGGGATTTGAACGAGAAACTGAGGAAGTACCTGACACTGTTTTTGGCAACCTTTCAGCTAAGCGCCTGCACTTTTGGCGGGGGCTTTGTCATAGTGCCGCTCATGCGTCGAAAGTTTGTGGAGGGTCTGGGCTGGATAGAGGAGCAGGAAATGCTGGACCTGACGGCCATAGCGCAGTCCTGTCCCGGAGCGATAGCGGTGAACGCCGCGATACTGGTCGGCTACCGCTGTGCGGGAATTGCAGGCGCGCTGGTGACCGTGTTTGGAACGGTGCTGCCGCCGCTCATCATCATTTCGGTCATCTCCTTTTTCTACGCCGCCTTCCGCGATAACCGGATAGTCAGTCTCTTCATGCAGGGAATGCTGGCGGGCGTGGCCGCGGTGATCTGCGACGTCGTCGTCACGATGTGCGCGGGTCTGTTAAAGGAGCGCAGCGTGCTGCACATCGCCGTCCTGCTGGCGGCTTTTGCCGCCGTGCGCTTTCTGGACATCAACATCATCTTCGTCA
Organism: Clostridiales bacterium; assembly: GCA_004553625.1. GTDB lineage: Bacteria > Bacillota > Clostridia > Oscillospirales > Oscillospiraceae > Scatomorpha > Scatomorpha merdavium. Next base: position 69,735 of record SFKX01000009.1, read on the forward strand.
TACTCGGCTGCGCGCTCCTGGGACTTGGAGAGGGTATGCTCCGTGCCAGGCTCGAGAGGAGGCGCGCCTGATGGTCTATCTCCAACTGCTCTGGAGCTTCTTCCAGATCGGCCTGTTCAGCATCGGGGGCGGCTACGCCGCCATGCCGCTTATCCAGCAGCAGGTAACGGAAAACCACAGCTGGCTCACGCTGACACAGTTTGCCGACATAATGGCCATTGCAGAGATGACCCCGGGTCCCATAGCCATAAACTCCGCCACCTTCGTTGGCATCCGCGTCGCGGGGATACCGGGCGCGCTGGTCGCAACATTTGGCTGCGTGCTGCCCTCTTGCGTCATCGTGACGCTGCTGGCCTGGGTCTATTACCGCTACAAGGGCCTGAGCCTCGTGCAGGATATGCTCGCCTGCCTGCGCCCAGCAGTCGTCGCCATGATCGCCTCTGCAGGGATATCGCTTTTCATACTCGCCCTCTTCGGCCAGGGCGGCGGGCTGGTGGACCTGAACTACGTCGCCGCCGTTGTTTTCATTCTGGGCTTTCTGCTGCTGCGGCTGAAAAAGCCAAATCCCATCTGGATAATGGCCGGTTCCGGCGCGCTCTTTACGGGTATAAGTCTGCTGCTGGATATTTACAAGGCAGCATAAAAATGTTACAATGTACCTGAAATTTTTTCAGGAGGCTGATACCCGATGTACAGGGAGCACGAATACTATCTTCGCCGCGCGATAGAGGTCTCGCGCGAGTCCAGGAAAGCGGGCAACACCCCCTTTGGTGCGCTGCTGGTGGACGCCGACGGCGAGATCGTCATGGAGCAGCCGAACGTGGAGATCACCGAGCACATCTGCACCGGCCACGCGGAGACGACTCTGGCCGCCCGTGCCTCGCACAAGTTCACAAAGGACTACCTCTGGAACTGCACGCTGTACTCCACGGCAGAGCCCTGCGCCATGTGTTCCGGCGCGATCTACTGGGCCAACATTGGCCGCGTGGTCTACGGCATGACCGAAAAACGCCTGCTGGAGCTGACAGGCAGCAACGAGCAGAACCCCACATTCAGCCTCCCCTGCCGCGAGGTCTTTGCCCGCGGTCAGAAGGACATAAAAGTCGAAGGCCCCTTCCCCGAGATCGAAGAAGAGGCCGCTGAGGTACACAAGGGATATTGGGATTAAAAGAGGCGGGCCTCAGCCCGCCTCTTTCATTATATTTCGGAAAGGTATGCGTCTATGGAGTCCGCACAGGACGCGAATGCGGCGGAATCAAAGACGTTTGAGAAGCCGCACTCGGTCAGGGCCTCGTAGAAGTAGTATATCTCCGTATCCAGCGAGACGACGTGCATATAGCGGTCCGCCGCGTCGGCGGAGTCCTCCTGCAGCATGACATAGAGCTCCAGCGCAGGCAGGGCTGACATGCAATAGCTGATATAATAGTACGGGAAATCGAAGTTGTGCGAGATATACACCCAGTCGTACTTCCCGGCCTCGCCCGGGTCGCGCCCGTATTCCGCCGCAACTTCAAGGTACAGCTCGCAGGCACGCTCCGCCGTCAGCTCCGGCTCCGCATACGCACGCTGCTGGAACTCGTCGTACATCGCGCCCTCGATAACGCTGCAGAGCATATCGTAAAGCGTGGTCAGCAGCATGGCGTCCGCCTGCCCGCCGAAGATGTCCTTGTACCAGTGCGTGAACATCATCTCCATTCCCTGAGATTGCAGCTCAGAGAGGTCTGTATCCAACATTCCGTACAGCAGGTCGCTCGTCGTAGCGTAGGCGTTCAGGAAATGGCCGAACTCGTGGAAGGTGTCCGGGAAATCCTCCACGTCACCCATCGCCGCGTTGAAGAGGAATGGGTCGTTGAAGTAGTACAGCGTTGTCGTAAATCCCGTGTTCAGCTTGGTAGGAGACTGACTGATGTCATAGAGCCCGTACTCCAGCATGTAGTCCAGCGCTTCTGCCGCCTCCTGCGAGAGCCGGGGTGCGACGTATTTTAAGGCTTCTATCACCGCCTCCTCCGAGCAGTCTATGCTCGGATCGTCGTACAGCTGCCAGAGCAGTTCGGCGGCTCTGTCTGTATATTTCTCCGCCAGCGGCACGAAATGCTCTTTAACCGATGGCCAGACCGAGGCGGCGACCTCCTCCGGAGAATAGTTTCGGTAGTACTGCTCGTAATAAGCGAGCTCGGCATAGCTCGAGTAGCCATAGGCCGCGGCCTGCTCGTTTCGCAGCTTCAACAGTTCCACAAATATCTCCGCCGCACGCTGCAGGTCCGGCTCAGAAGAGGTCATGGCAACATTATAGCTATGCAGCAGCTCATCCTCCGCGCTGTGCTCGGCGCCGCCGCTTTCGTCAGGATAGTAGCTGGCAAAGCTACCAGACGTGTTCTCGCCCAACAGCTCGTCCAGCAGTGACGCGCCGTGCTCCGAGCGGGCCACCTCCCCCAGCGCGGCGTAAAACTCGTCGCTCGCGGCATACCAGGCCGCATATGCGCTTTCCACCGCTGCGGCCGCCTCGTCCGTCGGGTCCGAGCTGTAGGAGATGTCCGCCACAGTGTATGCGGTGTAAATCCTGTAAAGCTCATCCTGCGCGAGAAAGTAGGCGTCCTCAAAATCCTGATATTCTCCTCCGCTCGTGAAGCAACGCAGAAGGTCCGTATAGCTCTCGATGTCAGGAGGCGCTTCAAGGTAGGCAGGCATGTCCTCATAGGCTGTATAGCCCCTGTAGGAATAATCGAACCAGTAGCTATCAGTCAGAGGAATAATGCGCTCCGATGATGGAGATGCCTGTTCATTTTTGTCCTCTATAAGTTCATCTATAAGCGCCGCCGGCATCCCGCAGCCCGAAAGCGTCATGCTGAGCAGCAGCGCAGCCAACAGCAGCGCAAGCGCGCGGCGAAGTTTGTAACTCATGGCAGTACCTCCAAGTTTTATCGTGCAGCCTTAACTTACCACAGCACGCAGCCGCCGGTCAAGCGCATGAAAAAACAGGCGATGGAGCAAAAAGCTCCATCGCCTGTTATCTTATGTGCGTTTTCAGGCCTTCGGGGGCATGACGGTGGCAAAGCCGCTGATGACGACCTCGCCGTTCTGGTTGGTGCAGACCGTCTCGAGCTTCGCGCGGTTCTTCTCGGGGATGAGCTCGACCACGGTAGCAGTGGCGGTGATGGTGTCTCCGAAGAACACGGGCTTCGTGAAGCGAAGCTCCTGGCCCATGTAGATCGTTCCAGGTCCCGGCAGCAGAGTGCCGAGCACCGTGGAAATGAAGCCGGCGGAAAGCATTCCGTGAGCGATGCGCTTGCCAAACATGCCCTTCTGCGCCTCGACCTCGTTCACGTGGGCGGGGTTGAAGTCGCCGCTAAGGCCGGCAAAGGTGTAGACGTCGTGCTCGGAAACAGTTTTGGTGAAGGAGGCGCTGTCGCCGACCTTCATCTCGGAAATCGTTATGCCTTTCATTTTTATCTCCTCCTAAAAGGGTTCATTATGAACTCTGATTCATAATTTGCATGATAACACAGTGACAAATTTTCGTCAATGCCAAAAATATGACTGAATTTTTGTGTATTATACCGTGACATTTTTCCTTTGTTTTATTCAATTTTGTATTGACATCCTAAGCCAGTGAATGATATATCTTAGACAATGTGAATTGGTGTTCACAAATTTTGAAGATGGAGTGCGAATGGAAATGAGCAATATTCCCGTAGGAATAGTAGGTATAGGTCTGTATCTCCCGGACAAGGTCATGACGGCCAAGGAGATCTCCGAGGCCACCGGCGGCGCCTGGACTGAGGACGCAGTGCTGAACAAGCTCGGCATACGTCAGAAGCGCGTCCCCTCCTCCGACCCCTGCGACGGCACCCAGGAGATGGGCGCTCTGGCCGCTCTCGACTGCCTCAAGAACACCGGCATCGACCCCATGGAGATTGACGCTATCCTCTGCTTCGGCGAGGAGTGGAAGGAATACCCCCTCACCACCTCCGCCTGCTACATTCAGGACCGCATCGGCGCCAGGAACGCCTGGTGCATCGACGTGCAGAACCGCTGCTGCACCACCGTTTCCGCCATGAAGCTGGCCAAGGACATCCTCATCGCGGACGACGAGTGCAACACCATCCTCGTGGCCGGCGGCTACCGCAACTGCGACTTTATAGACTTCAAGGACAACGGCGTGTCCTTCATGTTCAACCTCGGCGCCGGCGGAGGCGCGCTCATACTCAAGAAGGGCTATGAGAAGAACCAGCTGCTCGGCACCCACATCATGACCGACGGCTCCGTCGTCCACACCTGCGGCTCCAAGGTAGGCGGCATCAGCGTCCCGGTCACCGCCGAGAACGTCGATGACTTCGGCATGCTGCGCCTCATGGACTCTGCCAAGATGAAGGGTATGCTCAACTCCACCTCCATGCCGAACTGGTATCACTGCATCGACGAGGCCCTGCGCAAGTCCGGTATGACCCGCAAGGACATCGGCTATCTTGATATCCTGCACATCAAGCGCTCCGGCCACAAAGCCATGCTCGCGGACCTCGGCCTCACCGAGGACCAGACCATCTACCTTGAGGACTACGGCCACGTCGGCCAGGTTGACCAGATACTCTCCCTCAAGCTTGCCCTCGATCAGGGCAAGGTCAAAGACGGCACCGTCGTCGCCATGATCGCCGCCGGCATCGGCTACACCTGGGCGGCCAACGTCATCAAATGGGGTTGATAATTTGTTTGCTTCATTTCTCTCCACGATATTCGGCTCGCTTCTGAGCATCTGCGTGACGGCGCTGGCCGCCTTCGCCGTGACGCTCATATTCCGGACCTCGACGACCACCAACTTTGCCCAGGGTTCCATCGCCGCCTTCGGCTGCTACATAGTCGCGGACCTGCTGAATAAATATGGAATGCCTGTCTGGCAGGGCGTGTTTATCGGCATGGTCGCCGGCGTGCTCATCGGCCTCGTCATCGACCTGGTCATCTTCCGCAACGGCAGGCACGTCAACGCCATCGGCAAGCAGATAATCACGATGGGCATAGTCTCGCTCTTCTTCGGCGGCATCCCCCTCGTGTTCGGCACGCCGGAGAGGATACCCTTCGAGGCCTTCTACAACACCGTGAAGGCTGGCGTCTCGCCGAACATCTCCATCGCGGCCTTCGGCGGCAGCATCGTCATCACGAAGCACGCGCTCATCTGTCTTGCGATAAGCGTGGTGGTTCTCGGGGTGCTCTTCCTGCTGCTCAAGTACAGCAAGTGGGGTCTCGGCGTCCGCGCCACAGCCTCCAACGAGTTCACCGCAGAGCTCATGGGCATCGACACCCGCGTCATAACGGCTGTGTCCTGGGCGGTGGCGGGCGCGCTGGGCGTCCTGGCCGCAGTCATGTACGCCGGCGGCGGCACCACGATCTCCGCCTCCTTCATGACCACCATCCAGGTCAACGCCTTCCTCGCCGGCATACTCGGCGGCTTCTCGACCTTCTACGGCCCGGTCATCGGCGCGGTGCTCATCCCCCTGGCCTCCAGCTGCGTCGGTTTCCTGGCCAACTTCCCCGGCCTCTCCGGCATCTCGCGCTGGCAGATGGTCGTCGTCTATGCGCTGATGCTCGTCGCCATCCTGATAAAGCCCCAGGGCCTCTTCGGGAAAAAGACCGTCAAGAAGGTGTGAGGTGTTACTGTGGAACTAAAGAGAGAATATCTTGATGCCGCCTTCCCCGCCGGTTCCCGCGGCGCCGCCGCGGCCCGTCCCGGTCTCGGCCACTACTGGAAGATCCCCGGAGTGAAGATCGGCGTGGCGGGAATCGTCCTCGCAGTGCTGCAATTTGCCGCCATGAACGGGCTGCTGTCCTCCTCCTTCGTCTACGCTCTGGGCAACACGCTAATATATGCCATAGTTGCGATAGGCTTCTGCCTGCTGCTGGGCTACTCCGGCCTGGCCTCGCTCGGCACTGCCGGCTTCATAGGCCTCGGCTCCTACACCGCTTTCTACCTCATTCAGGAGATGGGCGCCCCCTACTCTGTGGCGCTCCTCGCCACGCTTGTCATCTCCATCGGCATCGGCGTCGTGGTCGGCTTCATCTCCCTGCGCATCGAGGGCATCTACCTCGCTATCATGACCCTGGCCCTGGCCGAAGTCATACGCAACGCGCTCATGGCCCTCAAGTCCACTATAAAAATTGATATCACGAACGTCTACCTCTTCGGCGTGAACGTCAACGAGAACGCCGTGTACCTGCTCATCACCTTCACCTTCATCCTGCTCATGCTACTGACGTCAAACCTGATACGGAGCCCGATCGGCAGGGCGATGATCGCAATGAAGAGCAGCACCTCCGCGGCGCAGGCGATGGGCGTAAGCCTCATGAAATACAGGCTCATGGCCTTCGTCATCTCTACCATCAACGCCGCGCTCGGCGGACTGCTGTACATGCTCTACGTCCGCAACATGACCACCGCCACCTCCACGCTCCTGACCCTCAGCACCTCGCTGAACATACTGGGCGCGGTCATCATCGGCGGCGCGAAGTCACTCTGGGGCACGGCTTTCGGCACCTTTGTCATCTACGGATTGCAGTCCATGTTCCTGAGCAAGATACAGTTTTTCATTGACAACCCCGCTTTCATCACCATGGTCACGGGCGTTCTGATAATCGTCGTGGTCATGTTCTTCCCCGGCGGCTTTGCCCAGATGGTAGTGTCGCTGCGGAGCTACTTCAAGAAAAAGAGCGTCGAAAGGAGGCTGCGCGAATATGGCAAAGATTAGTCTCAAAGAGCGCAGGCTCCTGAACCGCGTGCGCAAGCTGGAGAGCCGCATCGGCATTTTGACCGAATTGTGCGAGCTGCGCGCCGCGCACGAGGACGCCAAGGCCGCTGAAAAGTTTGCCCCCCGCGAGACTGCGCTCAGGCGGGAGCTTGCGGACAAGGAATTTGCCTGCCTGCCCCGCGAGGAGCTGGAGCGCGTCATCATCGAGCATCGGCAGCAGGCAGAGCGGCAGAAGGCACAGAAGCTCCAGTACGACGCGCTCGTCGCAGGCATGGCGCTCAATCAGGAGCAGCAGGAGCTGCTCACGAGCGGCTTGCAGCGCCGCCTGGAGCGCATCGAGGCCGAGGTACGGCGCGAGCTGGACGCTCTTCCCGCTCCCTCAGCGGAGAGCGGAGCGCAGGCCGCGGAGCGTGCCGACACCGACAAGCGCATCGAAGAGCTGCGCGCTGCCTCCCAGGCCGAAGCCGAGGCCAAAAAGGCCGCGCTGAGGCAGAGCTACGCGCAGAAGCTGGAGAAGCTGAACGCAAAAAAGTCCGCCGCCGAGGAAAAGCTCCGCGGCATAGCGGCAAACGAGATGGACGCCGAGCTCGAAGAAGGCGTCGCCCTCGACGTGGACGGACTCAAGATGCACTTCGGCGGCGTCAAGGCCGTGGATGGGCTGAGCTTCAAGGTCCACGAGGGCGAGATCTTCGGCCTCATCGGCCCCAACGGCGCTGGCAAGACCACGGTGTTCAACTGCATTACGCAGTTTTACAAGCCCACGGCAGGCAAGCTGCTCTTCCGCGGGCGCGGCGGCAAGGTCATCGACCTGACACGCGAACACGTCCACGACGTCATCCTCCACGGCATAGTCCGCACTTTCCAGAACGTCGAGGTCGTGCGCGAGATGTCCGTGCTCGAAAACCTCCTGGTCGCGGGTCACAGGCAGTTCAGCTCCGGGCTGTTTTCCAGCGCTCTGCATCTGCCCAAGCTCGCCGCCGAAGAGGAGGTCGTGAAGGCCCGCGCCATGAAGGTGCTGGAATTCATGGGCCTCACGGCTTACGGTGACCATCTTGCCTTCGGCCTGCCCTACGGCGTCCTCAAAAAGATCGAGATCGCCCGCACGCTCATGTGCTCGCCCCGGCTCATAATCCTGGACGAGCCCGCCGCCGGTCTGAACGACACAGAGACCGCCGAGCTTGCAGGTATCATCCGGCGCATCCGCGACGAGTATAACTGCACTATCCTCCTGGTCGAGCATGATATGGGACTCGTCATGGACGTTTGCGATAACATTTGCGCCATTGCCTTCGGCAAGCTGCTGGCCTACGGCACCCCCGCCGAGATCCAAAAGGACGAGGGCGTGCAGCAGGCCTACCTTGGCGCCGACGACGAGGAGGCTGAGTGATGGCACTGCTTGAAATTCGTGACCTGCGTGTGAACTACGGGCCTATCCAGGCCATACGCGGCATCGACATGGATGTCGAAGAGGGCAGCATAGTGGCGCTGCTCGGCGCTAACGGCGCGGGCAAGACCACCACGCTCCGGACGGTCAGCGGCGTCATCAAGCCGGCCTCCGGCAGTATCAAGTTCGCGGGCCAGGAGCTCTGCGGACGCAGGGCCAGCAAGATCGCCCGCATGGGTGTGAACATGTCCCCCGAGGGACGGCTCATATTCAACGAGCTCAGCGTTGAGGAGAACCTCCGCGCCGGAGCCTACTGCATCCGCAGCCGCGCCGAGGCCGAAAACAACATGAAGCGCGTGCTCCAGCTCTTCCCCAGGCTCGAGGAACGTCTCCGCCAGCACGCGGGTACGCTCTCGGGCGGCGAGCAGCAGATGCTCGCGATAGGCAGAGCGCTCATGGCCAGCCCCAAGCTGCTGCTCCTGGATGAGCCAAGTCTCGGTCTAGCCCCCCTCATTATAAAGGACATCTTCCGCACCCTGCAGGAGATACGCGCCGAGGGTACCACCATACTCATCGTGGAGCAGAACGCCCTCGCCACCCTCAAGATAGCCGACATGGCCTATGTACTCGAACTTGGGCGCATAAGCATGAACGGCCCAGCCAACGTGCTCATAAAGGACGAGAAGCTCATAGAAGCCTATCTCGGCAACAAAAAGGCGTAAACGCAAACGCGGCAACATAAATACAATTTCAAAAAGGAGAAGAAAGAAATGAAAAAGACACTGGCACTCATTCTGGCGCTGGCGCTCTGCCTGTCCCTTGCGGCCTGCTCCGGCCTGACCAACGAGCCCGCAGCCGACCCGACCGAAGCCCCCGCCGGCAGCGATGCCCCCGAAGTCGAAGGCAGCGAAGCCCCCGAGGGCGGCGACACCAGCGACGACGGCTACGCGCCCTTTGTAGACGTCCAGGGCGTTGATGACACGACCATCTACGTCGGCAACACCGCCGCCACCACCGGCAGCTACGCCACCGTCGGCGTTCCCTTCAACGCCGGTATGGAAGCCGCTTTCAAGGCCTACAATGACGCCGGCGGTTTCCAGGGCAAGAAGATCGAGCTCATCCACTATGACGACGGCTTCGACGCCGCCCAGGGCCTGACCTACACCAAGACCCTCGTCGAGACCGACAAGGTGTTCGCCATCGTCGGCCACTTCGGCACCAACACCGTCGCCGCCACTCTCGACTACCTGAAGGAAAAGGGCATCCCCATGGTCTACGCCGCCACCGGCATTGAGGACCTCTATCAGGAAGGCGCCACCGGCAACGACAAGGTCATCTACCCCGTACAGCCCATCTACAACTCCGAGGGCCGCGTCCTTCTGGCCCGTGCCGTCGCTCCCACCGATAACGGCGTTGGCCTCGGCGGCACCAAGATAGGCGTTGTCGCCACCACCGACGATGCCGGTTCCGGCCTCGTCTACGGCGTCAAGAAGCAGGCCGAGACCCTGGATGTCGAGATAGTCTACCAGGATGTCGACGCCGCCGCCACCGATTACTCCGCCGCCGTCAACGTTCTCAAGAACAACGGCTGCGACGTGGTCATTGCCTGCATGAACCAGGCCCCGCTCGCCACCCTCATGGCCTCCATGCGCGACGCCGACTACAACGTCGATGTCATCACCTCCTACGTCAGCGCCTCCGCCGTGACTCTCGGCGCCTTTGTCGAGAACGGCTCCGTCACCGCTGACCGCAGGGTCTACTCCACCGCCTGGCTCGACACCAGCACCGAGGAAGGCATGGCCGACTACATGACCTTCTACGGCGCCATGAGCGCCTGGGAGCTCGAGAACGGCGGCACCGGCAACGACTACGCCCTCAACTCCTACGCCATGGCCGGTTACATCGCCGGCGACATCTTCATCCAGGCTCTCAAGGCCCTGGACGAGAGCGGCCTTGAGCTCAACTGGGCCAACTTCAACGACATCATGGAAGCTACCGAGTTCAAGCTGCCCATGGGCGGCACCATCAGCTTCGCCAATGGCGACCGTCTGGCCGTCACCTCGCTCGCTCTCAACACCATCTCCCTCGAGTACGGCGAGAGCGGCTATTATGAGCTCGAGCTCGTCAGCCCCATCATGTCCCTTGAGGACGTGCTTGCCACCATCAAGTAAATATGCTTGAATAAAAGCAGGCGGTCGGCTCCGCGCTGACCGCCTGCAACGCTACGGGAGGACTTACCAATGCCTTACACTTCTAAAATCATATCCCTGGAGGCGGCTCTCGCCCTCGTGAAGAGCGGAGACACCATTGTCACGGGTCTCGGCGCGGCTGAGGCTGGGCTGTTCATGGAAAACATCCACACCATTGCGGACAGAGTGAAGGACGTCAAGATCGTCAACTGCAACCCCACCCACCAGTGCAGCTTCTACGCTCCCGAGTACGTGGATTCCTTCCGCGTTGACGGCTGGTTCTATGCTACGCCCATGCGCAAGGCCCACGAGCAGGGCAACATGGCCTATATCCCCAACAACCTGCACTTCGCCGCTACCAAGTGGCTCTATCGCAACAAGCCCAACATATTCGTCGCCTCCGCCTCCATGCCGGATGAGCACGGCTACATCTCCCTCTCCACCTCCTGCACCTACGAGCGGAAGATGATAGAGGCCGCGGACATCACCATCCTCGAGATAAACCCCAACTTCCCCTTCGTCTACGGCGACGTGGTCATCCATGAGAGCCAGATCGACTACTTCATCGAGGCAGACTACCCCTGCCCCCCCATTCCCGACGTGCCCTTCACCGAGAAGGACGCCGCCATCGGCAAGATCATTTCCGGCCTGGTCCCGGACGGCGCCTGCATCCAGCTAGGCATAGGCGGCATACCCAACGCCGTCGCGGAGGGCCTCAAGGAGAAGAACGACCTCGGCGTACACACCGAGCTCATAACCAGCGGCATGATGGAGCTCGTAAAGATGGGCGTCATCACGAACAAGCGCAAGCAGCTCAACCGCGGTCAGATGGTCGCCACCATGGCTCTGGGCAGCCCCGAGCTCTACGCCTTCATAGACCACAACCCCGGCGTTGCGCTCTATGACGGCGCCTGGGTCAACGACCCCTACGTCATCGCCCAGAATGACAACCAGATCTCCATCAACACCAGCCTCGAAGTTGACCTCACAGGCCAGTGCGCCTCCGAGTCCATCGGCTCCCGCCAGTTCTCCGGCACCGGCGGCCAGTCCGACACCGCCGTCGGCGCTCAGATGTCCAAGGGCGGACGTTCCATCATCGCCCTCTACTCCACTGCCATGGTAAAGGACAAGGCCACCGGCGAACGGCATGAGGTCTCCAAGATAACCGCGCAGCTCCAGCGCGGCGCGGCGGTCAGCCTCTCCAGGAACGACGCCGACCTGATCGTCACTGAATACGGCGTCGCGGACCTGCGCGGCGCAAACATCAACGAGCGCGTTCGCAGCCTCATAGAGATAGCCCACCCGAAATTCAGGGAACAGCTCTGGGAGGACGCCCTGCGCGCCGGCATTATAGGGAAGAGATAAAATGGCATATTTTGATTTTGAAGGCAAGAGCATCTATTATGAGCTGCACGGCGAAGGCCGGCCTCTCCTGCTGCTCAACGGCATCATGATGTCCTGCGGCAGCTGGGCTGAGTTCGTGGAGCCGCTGTCCGCGCAGAATCAGCTCATACTCCTGGACATGCTCGACCAGGGCCGCAGCGCCAAGATGACCGAGGCCTATGATCACGGCATCCAGATCAGGCTCGTGGACGCCCTGCTGGACCACCTGGGCCTGGAGAAGGTCTGCGTGGCCGGCATCTCCTACGGCAGTGAGGTCGGGCTTGAGTACGCCATAGAACATCCGGAGCGAGTCGAACGCCTGATGCTCTTCAACGCCACCGCCGCCACCGGCGCCTGGCTCAACGACGTAGGCAAGGCCTGGAACCTCGCCGCGAACGACGGGGAAAGCTATTACTACACCTCCATCCCCGTCATCTACTCCCCCAGCTTCTTCATCGAGCACAACGACTGGATGGAGCGCCGCAAAGAACTGCTCGTTCCGATCTTCAACAACCCGGACTTCATCCAGGCCATGATCCGGCTCACGAACAGCTCCTCCAACTACGACGTCCGCGACAGGTTAGACAGGGTGGCCTGCCCCGTGCTCATCGTCTCCTGCCAGCAGGATTACCTGACTCCCATCGAGGAACAGCAATACCTGGCCAGGAACATCAAGGACAGCCACTACCTTGTAATTCAAAACAGCGGACACGCATCCATGTACGAACAGCCCCTGCTGTTCACCAGCCTGATTCTTGGATTTGCGAACACAGTCAAAGATAAGTTCAATATCGTTTGATCACGCCAGGTATTTTCAGAAAAGAACGGTTGAAAGTGGGGGAGCTGTGGAGTATAATTATACCAGCTTCTATCCTTTGGAGGAGAAAATGACTGACCTGCTGAAAATACCAAGAACAAAAAAAGGCGTTGAAACGCTCAACAGTATATTGTCCGCAGCCACTCAGCTGATATATGAGCGCGGGTACTATGGCGCGAACATAGTCGATATAACCCAGCTCGCCGGAGTTGCGGCCGGGACGTTCTATGTGTATTTCGACAGCAAACTGAGCCTCTACCGCTATCTGCTGCTGCAGTTCAGCCACAGGATCAGGAAAGAGCTTTCAATAAAAACCTCGGACTGTCCTGACAGGCACAGCAAGGAACGCGCCGGCATCAGGGCGTGGTTGGAGTTTATCGCAGAAAACCCATATATGTATAACATCATTTGGGAGTCGCTCTATGTAGACAGAAAGCTGTTCACAGAGTACTACGAAAACTTCTGCAAGTCCTATGTCCGCACCATAAACGCCGGCAAAAAGCAGGGCGAGGTCCGAGACATAGACAGCGAAGTCCTGGCATATATGCTGATGGGCATATCCAACTTTGTCGGCCTCAAATACGGAATGTTCGAAAAGTCCGGCGTGGACTTCGACCGCATCACGGACGAGGTGATGAAACTGCTCGACAACGGCATGTTCACGGGCAGTGCGCCCCAGTTCAGGGATATCGACAAGGAACAGAAGAAAAACATGAATTTCCGCGTGGAGGTCGACTTCGACTTTCTTGGCGAGGAGGCCCCCTCGGCGACAAAGGAGTAATTATGGAACTCAGGAAGATAACTACCCCCAGGCTCACCACGGCCTGCCGCTTCCACGGCCGTCCGGACGGACGCAAGCTCCTGCTAATACACGGCAACGCCTCTTCCTCCGTTTTCTATGAACACATCATGGAGCGCCTGGAAGATAAGTTCTGCATGGCAGCGCCCGATCTGCGCTGCTTTGGCGACAGCGACGCCCTTCCCGTGGACGCCACCCGCGGCATGAGGGATTTCTCCGACGACATATACGAGCTTGTTGAGGCGCTCGGCTGGGATAAGTTCATCATCTTCGGCTGGTCGATGGGCGGCGGTGTCGCCATGCAGTATGCCATCGACCACAGCGACAAGCTGGACGGCATGGTCCTGCAGTCTCCCCTCTCCCCCTTCGGCTTCGGCGGTACCTACGGCGAGGACGGCAAAAAGCTCGAACCCCTGGGCCTCGGCAGCGGCGCCGGCTGCGCCAATGTCCAGCTCATCGCCGCGCTGCAGAGCGGTGACCGTGCCTTTATCGCCTCGGTCATCGATTCCATCTACGTCGCGCCCCCCTTCCAGATAGCCCCCGAGCTCAAGGAAAAGTATATCGACAGCGTCATGACTACCCGCGTCGGCGACGGGATGTACCCCGGCAACTCCTCCATGTGTGCGACATGGCCTTTCGTCCTCGCGGGCGACAGCGGCATATGCAACACCATGGCCCCCAACTGGTGCGACCTCAGCGGCCTGGCGGAGATACCCAACAAGCCGCCTATCCTCTGGATACGCGGCGCGCAGGACCTCATGGTCTCCGACACTAGCGTCTGCGACCTGGTCTACCTCGGCAAGGCCGGCGTCGTTCCCGGCTACCCGGGCGACGAGGTCTGCCCTCCCCAGCCCATGCTCAGCCAGACCCGCTTTGTGCTCGAAAAGTACAAGGCAAACGGCGGTGCTTACCACGAAGCCGTCATTCCCGGCGGCCACGGCTGTATGCTCGACCATGAGGATGAGTTCATAGCCGAGCTGCTGGGCTTTTTCGGCGTGTAAAATTTAAAAAAGGGCGCGTTAGGGCCAAACCCGGACGCGCCCTGATTTAAGGCAAGAAACTGAATAGGTATTCATATTTTTAACAGAAAGGAAGGAAAAGAAAAATGTTCAAACTGTCAGACGAGCATGTCCAACTCCAGCAGACCTTCCGCGACTTTGCGGAAAACGAGGTCAAGCCCCTTGCCAAGGAGCTTGATGAGACGGAGCGCTTCCCGCTTGAGACCATCGCAAAGATGGCCGAGATGGGCATGATGGGCCTGCCCGTACCCGAGGAACTGGGCGGCAGCGGCATCGACCAGTTGGGCTACATACTTGCGGTCGAGGAGCTCTCCAAGGTATGCGCCACGACGGGCATCATACTCTCTGCGCACACCTCCCTGTGCTGCTGGCCGATCATGACCTTCGGTACGCCAGAGCAGAAGGAAAAGTACCTCAAGCCCCTGGCCAGCGGCAAGAAGCTGGGCGCCTTCGCACTGACTGAGCCGAGCGCGGGTACGGACGCCTCCATGCAGAAGTCCGTCGCCGTCCTGGAGGGCGACCACTACGTCCTGAACGGCAACAAGGTGTTCATCACGAACGCGGGCGCCGCGGACGTGTTCATCGTCTTTGCCATGACCAACAAGGAGCTCGGCACCAAGGGCATCACCGCCTTCATTCTCGAGCGCGACACGCCGGGCTTCACTATGGGCAAGCCCGAGAACAAGATGGGTCTGCGTGCTTCCTCCACCTGCGAGCTGGTGTTTGACAACGTCATAATCCCGGCGGAGAATCGCCTGGGCGACGAGGGCAAGGGCTTCAAGATCGCCATGGCCACGCTGGACGGCGGACGCATAGGCGTCGGCGCTCAGGCCGTGGGCATCGCCCAGGGCGCTATAGACGAGACCATCAAGTTCACTAAGGAGCGCATCCAGTTCGGGCGCAGGATCTCTCAGTTCCAGAACACCCAGTTCACCCTGGCCGATATGCAGACCCGCACGGACGCCGCCAGGCTGCTCGTGTGGCGCGCCGCCGAGGCCGAGCAGCAGGGCCTGCCCTACAGCCACCTGGCCGCTATGGCAAAGCTCTTCGCCTCCGAGACCGCGTCCTATGTCACGAACCGCGCCGTCCAGCTCTGCGGCGGCTACGGCTACACCAAGGATTACCCCGTGGAACGCATGATGCGTGACGCCAAGGTCACCGAGATCTACGAGGGCACCAACGAGGTCCAGCGCATGGTCATCTCCGGCTGGATGGGCGTGAAATAAGCGATATATCCAAGAAAGAACCGGGAGGGTCGCCCCTCCCGGTTCTTTTGTGCTTATTGTTTAGAGCTCTATGAAGCGCATGAGCATCGCGGCGGCCTGGGCGCGGGTGGTGTCGGCCTTCGGAGTCAGAGCCGCGTTCTCGTCGCCCTCGATGACGCCGGTGGCTACGGCCCAGCACATGGCCTGTCCGGCCCAGCTGCTGATGTCCGCGGTGTCAACATAGCCGCTCAGGTCTGCGGTGTAGGTGGGAGAGCCCGCATAGCGCCAGAGCATCGTCACAAGCTGCTCGCGGGTGACCTCGCCGGTCGGGTTCTCGCCGTCGGAGACGCCGTTGGCAGTCGCCCACTCCTGGGCCTTGGCGTACCAGCTGTTGCCGCCCTCGGTGTCTACGCC
>SFKX01000002.1 GCA_004553625.1 Clostridiales bacterium
CTACTCCGAGTCCCTCGGCGACTACATCAAGGGCTACAACTCCTGGTTCGTCGACCGCTACACCCCCCAGGGCACCCTCGCTGAGACCGTGTTCAAGCTGCACAATGCCACCGGCATTATCGTTGACAACGAGGCGCTTGGCGCTCCTGTTACCGTTGTCAACACCAAGGGCGATTACGACTACACCGCCGCCAACCTCGTCAAGGTCGCTGCCGACACCGGCCTCGACATGATGTACCACGCGGCTCGCGTCTGGTACGTTGCTGGCAAGACCAACACCGGCGTGTTCAGCTATGACCTCGCCAAGGTCGAGACCACCAACTGCCCGGTCGATCTGCCGACCAAGGACGTCAAGAACATCGGCAGGGAAGTCGACAGAGCTGTTCCTTATCAGTACGACAAGGTTGACAACTCCGCTGTTGACGCGGGCACCGTCAATGTTGTTATGTACTACGCTCTGGGCACCATGGGCACCCGCAGCGAAGTCAACAAGACCACCATCATCGCTGGTGAGAAGGTCGAGAACGCTTATATCAAGACCGATATCAGCAAGATCGACAAGAACGCCACCATCATCTACCTGAGGGGCCAGAGCACCACCACCGATAAGGCTGGCTGGCATGTCTTTGCTCCCACCGCTACCAGCGGTTCTGTTAAGAGCCTGTCCGGTAAGGGCGTCATCACCCTGACCGACGGCACCGTGCTTGCTCCGTCCAGGCTGGTTGGCCCTGGCCGTGCTGAGGCCCTTGCCAGGATCGAAGAGGTCCTGTCTGGCACCATTCACTCCACTCCGACCTACTACTTCGTCCTCGACACTCATGGCCACTACATCACCATGACCGAGGATCCGTACAGGACCGTTGCTCTCTACACCGGCTCCTGGAGGATCACCAGCGCTCACGACGCTTGGAGCACCAGCGTCCAGTTCGAGGCCCAGTTCGTTGACGTCAAGACCGGCGAGATCAAGGTCGTTCCTGTCCGCAACACTTGGGTTGAGAACAACGCCACTCTCATGAGCAGGGGCTACTTCGACATTACCGACGAGCTCTTCGGCGATGCCACCTATGCTCCGCACGCTCTTGATTCCTCTGATACCTACTACGGCGGCAGCTACGCCATCGGCGTTGATGCTTACACCTTCAGAACTTCCGACACCGCTAACAAGATCCCGGTGACTGTTGGCAACAGGGGTACCGATTACGTCCGCTTCAACAGCAAGACCGTGACCTTCATCATTGTCAACGGCGCTGGCGACAGCCTGACGATTGACAAGTACACCGGTGTTGAAGAGCTGATCGCCGGCTACGCCAAGAAGTCCGGCATGCCCATCACCTCTGTCACCCTCGACAACATGGCTCTCGTTGTGAGCGATACTGCGGCCGGCAACAAGTCCGCCTCCGTCATCTTCGCTTATGACAGCGCCCTCGCCACTGGCGGCGTCGCTTTCTTCCCGAAGGATGTCGACAGGTGGGACATCGTGGCTGACAGCTACTACGGCTACAATCTCACCTACCTGAACGGCGAGAAGGAGACCTCCGAGATCAGGGTTTCCAAGGATGCCACCGTTGACGGTGTCCGTGTGAACGCCAATGGCGCCGACATTTCTCGCGGCTTCTACTTCTACACCCTCAACGAGCAGAACTTCTGCATTGATTTCCACCGCGTTCCCATCCAGAGCAGCGCCGTGTTCTACACCGATAACGATATCGATATGACCCACGACGGCAAGTACTGGATCAACGATGATGTCGTTGCCGACAACTGCAAGGTTGTTGACACCCGCACCAACGCCGGCGTGACCGTCGACACTATCGACGAGCTTGCTGAGCTGGTGGAGAACAACTACTACGCCGAGCCCATCCAGGTCTTCTACCTCAAGACCGGCAACGAAGTTGACCTCATCTACGTCGTTGACTTCAACCTCGGCTGGACTTACATCGACTCCATGGACGGCTGGACTGTCAATGGCAGCGATAAGGTTGAGACCTATGAGGATGACACCGTCATTCTCCGCAGCGCCGCTCTCGCCGGCCTCGACAATGGCACTGTGATCGACTTCGTCGTCACCGTCAACAGCGTCCCCGGCCGCGATGTCAGTGGTACGGTAGCCACCGACGCTAATGGCAAGTACGTTGCGCTCAGCGTCCATGATCTAGTCAGCTACGCTGGCTACAAACAGGCTTCTGTTGAGTTCACCGCTGCTACCTATGATGTCGTTGTGACTAATGCTCAGACCGAGTTCGAGCTGTGGTATCAGTATCCCACCGTTGCGACCAAGGCCGATGGCAACCAGGTTGTTCTGACCGTTAAGGTCGGTGACACCATTGCTCTGGGCTTCCACAGGGCTAACGTCGCTGAGGGTACTGTGGCTACCGTCGCCATGACCGGTACCGCGGACCAGGTCGTCACTTGGCTGGCTGACGGCAACGTTTGGACTGCTGCTTTCGCTCCCGAGTGCAACGTCCTGACGGTTGACAGCATCCTTGCTGACTACACCTACAACCTGCAGGAAGAGGCTGGCGTGGATTACTACGGATTCAATGACGACGGCATCAACACCCTCGTCGTTAAGGGCGTAGTGCCCGGCACTCCTGCCAACGTTGAGATGTTCTTCTCCGCTGATCCTGCCCTGCTGCTGAGCGATCCTCATACCGGCAACGGCAAGAACTGCCCCACCTTCACTTTCGGCGGCACCAGCATGACCAATGCTATGTCTGCTGCTCAGATCAACGCTGATTCCGATCACAGCTTCACTTTCGCTGTGGTCCCCGGCGCTGTGACTGCTGGCAACAATGTCGCTGTTGTGTTCGTTGAGTGGACGGCCAACACCTGAGCGGAATAGTTCACATCAACAAATAAACTAAATGTTTTCCCGCCCCCTTCGGGGGGCGGGTTTTTATTTTCTTTGGGATAGAGATGTGTTATACTGAGAGGGGGGATGTGTGATGATCGTGCTGTATATTCTGCTGGCGGCGCTCTGTATAGGAATGCCGGTGATCATTATTCTCAAGACCAACCAGGCGCAAAAACGCGGCTGCGGCAGGGGCTGCGCTACCTGCGGGAACCGCGAATTCTGTCACCGTTCGGAACTTTCTGTCAATATTAAACGCCGCGGTCCCGCGGAGCGGTCCAAGTGATTTCCGGGTTTTTTCAGCAAAACCCATATATTTACTGTAGTTTACTACCTTTTGCGCCGGATGAAAATACGTCAGGCGCAAATTTTTTTGTTTGCCTATTCCATATTTAGTTGTTTGATAGTATAATAACAAAGCCAAATAGATCTACAGGAGGCTATATTATGAGAGGTATCCACAGCGTCGTCGATGATATCAGACGCAGCGTATTTACAGAGGTCGCCCGGCTCGCCTACGAGGGCGGCGACTTTTCAAGGATCGATTCCCTGCCCTACAAGATCATCCCCGGCGAGGTTGCGCAGTACCGCCACGACGTCTTTCTTGAGCGTGCCATCGTCACAGAAAGGCTCCGCCTGGCCTGCGGTCTGCCCCTGCGCACCGCGGCGGAAATGAGCCTCGCTTCCGACGGTATCGAAGAGGCGGCCAAGCCGGAAAAGTACTATGAGCCGCCCCTCATAAACATCATCCCCTTTGCCTGCAACGCTTGCCCGCCCAAGGAGATCCGCGTTTCCTCCAACTGCCAGGGCTGCCTCTCCCACCCCTGCATGAACGTCTGCCCCAAGGGCGCAATATCCGTCGGCAGGGACGGCAAAAGCCAGATCGACCAGGAGAAATGCATTAAATGCGGCCGCTGCCTCTCCCAGTGCCCCTACAACGCCATCAGCCGTATCGAGCGACCCTGCGCCAAGGCCTGCGGCATGGACGCCATCGGCTCCGACGAGCGCGGCCGCGCCAAGATCGACTACAACAAGTGCGTGTCCTGCGGCATGTGCCTCGTGAACTGCCCCTTTGCCGCCATCGCTGACAAGAGCCAGATCTTCCAGCTCATCCAGGCCATCAACAAGGGCGACGAGGTCATCGCCTGCGTCGCGCCCGCCTTCGTGGGCCAGTTCGGCAAGGACGCCACGCCCAGAAAGCTCAAAAAGGCCATGCGCCTGCTCGGCTTCGCGGACACCGTCGAAGTTGCCATCGGCGCCGACCTCTGCACCGTCGAAGAGGCGCATGACTTTCTCGACAACGTCCCGGAGCACCTCGACTTCATGGGTACCTCCTGCTGCCCCGCCTGGAGCGTCATGGCCAAGAAGCTCTTCCCCGAGTTCAAGGACAACATCTCCATGGCCCTCACGCCCATGGTCATTACCGCGCGCCTCATGAAGAAGGAACACCCCAATGCCAGGATAGTTTTTGTGGGACCCTGCGCGGCCAAAAAGCTCGAGGCATCGCGCCGCAGCGTCCGCTCCGAGGTGGATTTCGTCCTTACCTTTGAGGAGCTGCAGGGCATGTTCGACGCCAAGGAGATAGACTTCGCCACGCTCGAGCCCGACGACTGCGATACCGATTTCGAGTCCGGCACCGGAGCGGGACGAGGTTTCGCCGTGGGCGGCGGAGTTGCGGCAGCGGTGGCCGAAGTCATCGCCCGGATAGCCCCGGACCGCGAGATCGAGGTCGAGTATGGCGACGGCCTGCGCGAGTGCCGCCGTATGCTGATGATGGCCAAGGCAGGCAAGCGCCACGGCTACCTGCTCGAGGGCATGGCATGTCCCGGCGGCTGTGTGGCCGGCGCAGGCACCATTACGCCCGTGCTCAACGCCACCTCCAACGTCAGGGCATACAAAGCCAAGGCGGAACGCCAGAATTCGCTCGAAAGCGAGTACGTTGACCGCCTCAAGGAGGTAGAAGAGTAAAATGTCTCGTTCAGATGCCGCTGTGCACTGGATAACCAGGACGGCGTTGGGCGTTGCCCTCGTCGTCGTGGCTCAGCTGCTAGGCAAGGTCATCCCCGCGGGCGCGGCGATCGCAGGGCCGTTTTCGGTGACGCAGCTCGTAACCGGCTCACTCGTGAACTGTGTGCTGTTCGTGTTCACGGCCACGACGGGTATCTGGTCCGGCGTGGCGATAGGCATCTTGTCGTCCGTGCTGGCGACGCTCGTGGGCATAGGCCCGGCGGTTCCGGCCGTGACGCCTGTCATCGCCTGCGGCAACGCCGTGCTGGCCCTGCTCGTCGGACTGCTGCACGGCAAGGACTGGCAGTTCGGGCGCTGGGCCTTTGCGGCCGTCATCGCCGCCGCTGTGAAGTGCGCCTTCCTGTGGATCGCTGTGCCGGCCGTGCTGGGGCTGCTCTCCGGCGTGCCGGAGCAGCAGGTGAAGATGATCTCCATCATGTTCTCCTGGCCCCAGGGCCTGACGGCGCTCATCGGCGGCGCCCTCTCGCTCGCCATCCTGCCCAGGCTTGGCAAGAGCAAAAACTGAATGTCAGCCTAAAGAAAAAGCTCCGCCTCGGCGGAGCTTTTTGTCTTTATCCGTATTCAAGCTTGACAGGGAGGCTAGCTTGTATTACAATATAGTTAGCTATTATGCAAAACAAGATAGTGTGGTGATCCGGTGATACCGTCGCAGATGCTGAAGGGTACGCTCGAGGGCTGCGTGCTGGCGATAATCGGGATGAAGGAGACCTACGGCTACGAGATATCCGAGCAGCTGGAGGCGCACGGCTTTGGCCGGGTGGCCGAGGGGACGATCTACCCCCTGCTGCTGAGGCTTGAGAAGGGCGGGCTCATAAGCGCGACCTACAAGGCGTCGGAGCTGGGGCCGAAGCGGAAATACTATGTGCTGACGGAAAAGGGCGGGCTGGCGCTGGAAGAGTTCATAGCCAGCTACGCCGAGCTGACATCGGCGGTCGAGCATTTGCTGCGTGCCGTAAAAGGAGGAGAGCTCAATGAGCAAGAGAGCCAAGCAGCTGCTGCGGGAGAATAACGAGCTCGAGGAGCAGATCCGGGACGAGGCTGCCCGCGCGGCGCTGACGGACATGATAGTGTACATACGCTCCGCAAACATCAGCACTTATAACCAGGAATTGGTGCGCAGGGACATCTGGCAGATGATCGCGGACGGAGAGCGCCGGGGCGAGTCCGTTGAGGAGATAATAGGCGGCGACTACAAGGCGTTTTGTGACAGCGTGATAGCGGAGCTGCCGCAGCTCAGCCCCGCCGAGCGGCTGCTCTCGCAGCTGAGGGACACACTGCTTTCTGCGGTGGTGCTGCTTGCGATCTGGCTGGCGTTCGATATACTGGAGCAGCTGATAAAGCCGGGGACGCTGCCGTATCTGACGGTCACGGTGGGGAATGCCGTGAGCGCGCTGCTGATACTGGCTGTGGCGTTCATGCTGGTGGGGGCGGTATCGAAACACGCTTTCGAGCTGGGAGGAAAGCCGAAAAAGCGGGAGCTGGCACTGCTGTTTGCGCTCATATTTGTGCTGCTGCTGGCGTGTACATGTGCGAATGTGTTTATAAAATACGCACTTTTTGAGATACATGCGCTGGCAGCTGCCCTCTGCATCGCGGCGCTCTACGGCCTGTACAGGCTGCTCGACGCGAAGCTGGACTGAGAAATAAAAATGAAGCACCCTCCGACGCGGCTCAGCCGAGCGCGTCGGAGGGTATTTTGGCGTTCGCGGTCCCGGACCCTGCGCCGGTATTCAGAGCAGGATGTCCCGGGAGATGGGCGTGTAGAACATGCGCTGGACGTCGCCGGGGCCGTAAGCCAGGGGCAGCAGCCACATGAGCTTGGCGACGGCGGCCTCGGTCGTCATGTCGTAGGCCTCCAGGATGCCGGGACTTTTGGCCAGGGCGCTGCCGGTGCTATAGACCGCGAGGTCCGAGCCCTCGTTCTGCACCTGGGTGGTCATGACTATGGCCTTGCCGGACCGTGCCGCGGCCTTGACGGCGGCGTGCATCCCACCGCGCTCCGGGAGTCCCCCGACGCCGAAGCTCTCAATCACCAGGGCGCGGCAGCGGCTCAGCATATAGTCCAGAAGCTCCGGCTCAGTACCGGGGATGAGCTTCAGCAGCCCAACCCGCGTGTCCAGCTCGGAATAGAACCTGGGCTCGGTCAGACACTCGGGCTCTATGTAGCGGCTGAGCCTTCCGTCGCGCAGATCCGCGATGTTGGGGTAGTTGATGCTGGAGAAGGCGTCAAAGCTCTTTGAATGTGTCTTTCTGGCGCGTGTGCCGAGAATGACGCGGCCGTTAAAAACGATGCAGACCCCGTGCATCCCCGCGTCGCAGGCGACGGCGAAGGCATCGCGCAGGTTCTGGCGCGAATCGGTTGTGTCGAAGCCGATGGGCTTCTGCGCGCCGGTGAGGACGATGGGCTTGGGGCTGAGCTGGACGAGATAGCTCAGGGCGGCGGCGGTGTAGGCCATGGTGTCTGTGCCGTGGCTGATGACAAAACCGTCGAAGCGAGTGTAGTTATTCCGGATAGTACTGGCAAGGCCGAGCCACTCCTCCGGGCCGATGTTCGTGCTGTCCAGCTCATAGAGCTGGACGCTGTCCACGTCGCAGAGCTGCGCTACGTCCGGCACATAGCCGAGCAGGGCCGAGGCGCCCACGCCGGGCAGCAGCCCCTCGTCCGACATCTCG
The DNA here is from genome assembly GCA_004553625.1 of Clostridiales bacterium. Classification (GTDB taxonomy): domain Bacteria; phylum Bacillota; class Clostridia; order Oscillospirales; family Oscillospiraceae; genus Scatomorpha; species Scatomorpha merdavium. Next base: position 7,553 of record SFKX01000002.1, read on the forward strand.
GAGGCGATGGTCCCGCCGGTGCCTATGAAGAGTATGCGTTTTTTCACATCGAGGCCCCCCTTCGGGGACATTATATCACGCTTTTCGCCCCGGGGACAGCTTGATAATGCGTGGAGGTATGATATAATAATTAATTATTAATGTTTGCGGAGGTCCGCTGTGGCTGGGAAAAAGACGATAGTTGTGAAGATAGGGACGAGCTCACTGACGGAGAAATCCGGCAGGCTCTCGCCGGAACGGCTGCGGGCGCTGACCGCACAGGTGGCAGGGCTGCGGGACGAGGGGCATCAGGTGGTCATGGTGACGAGCGCGGCGATAGCCGCGGGCTACACTCTGCTGGGCTACCACGAGCGGCCGAAGGCCGTCGCGGCGAAGCAGGCCTGCGCCGCCGTGGGCCAGGGTCTGCTGATGGAGGAATACACCCGCTGCCTGCAGGAGCGCGGCTACGTTGCGGCGCAGCTCCTGCTCACGAGGGACGATTTCCGCGACAGACGGAGGTATCACAACGCCTTTTCCGCGCTGGAGGTCCTGCTGGCGCGGGGGGCCGTACCGATAATAAACGAAAACGACACGGTGTCCATAGCGGAGCTGAAGCTGGGCGACAACGACATGCTCTCGGCCCAGGTGGCGGCGATGCTGCACGCGGACCTGCTGGTCCTGCTGACGGACACGGACGGGCTGTATACCGCGGACCCGCGGACGGACCCGGCGGCGGAGCATATAGACAGGGTGGAGCGTGTGACGCCGGAGCTGGAGGCCCTGGCCGGCGGCGCGGGCAGCGCCAACGGCACGGGCGGCATGGCGACGAAGGTCGAAGGTGCGAAGCTCGCCTCGGGTGCGGGCGTTTCTGTGGTGATATGCCGCTCGACAGAGCCGGACATCCTCGCCCGTGCGGTGGAGGGTACGGCGCGCGGGACCTATTTCAAAGCGGGCAGCGGAATGAAAACGCGCCTGCAGTGGATGGCCTTTTACGCCCAGGCGAAGGGCAACATCTATATCGACCCCGGCGCGGCGGAGGCGCTGTGCAGACGCGGCAAGAGCCTGCTTCCTGCGGGAGTGCGGGCGGCGGAGGGGGACTTCGCCCCCGGCGACGTCGTGAGGGTCTGGCTCTCCGGCGGCGGGGCGCTCCTGGGCCGCGGAATAGTGAACTACAGCTCTTCGGAGCTCAAGACCATAGCCGGGCTGTCCTCGGCAGAGGCCGCCGCGCGCTGCCCCGGCAGGCCGCCGGAGGTAATACACCAGGATAACTGGGCTCACACTGAACAGGAGGGATCGGAATGAAAACACTCGTCGAATCCGCACAGGCGGCAAAGGCCGCGAGCCTCGAGATAGCTCAGCTCACGACTGAGCAGAAGAACAAGGCCCTGCGCGAAATGGCCGGGGCGCTGCTCAAAAGGACGCCGGAGATCCTGGCGGCAAACGAAAAGGATATGCAGAAGGGCCGCGAGAGCGGCATGCCCGAGTCCCTGCTGGACAGGCTGATGCTCAATGAAGCCCGCATCGCCGGCATGGCCGAAGGCCTGGACCAGGTCGCAGACCTGCCCGACCCCATAGGCAGGGTCATGGACGAGTGGACGCGGCCGAACGGCCTCGTCATCCGCAAGGTCCGCGTGCCGATGGGCGTCATCGGGATCATCTACGAGGCGCGGCCGAACGTCACGGTGGACGCAGCGGCCCTGGCCTTCAAAGCGGGCAGCGCCATGCTGCTTCGCGGCAGCTCCTCGGCCTATGAGTCCAACGCGGCGCTGGTGCGCGTCATGCGCGAGTCGCTGGAGAAAAGCGGCGTCACGCCCGACGCGGTCTGCCTCGTGGAGGACCCGAGCCACGAGACTGTGGACAGGATGCTAAAGCTGCGCGAATATATAGACCTCATCGTCCCGCGCGGCGGCGCAAAGCTCATAAACAACGCCGTCATGAACTCCACCGTACCCGTCCTGCAGACCGGCACCGGCAACTGCCATGTCTATGTGGACGCGACGGCGGACTACGCAATGGCGGAGGCCATAGTCATAAACGCCAAGACCCAGCGCACGGGAGTCTGCAATGCGGCGGAGAGCCTGCTGGTGGAAAAGTCCTGGGCAGAAAAGCACCTGGGCAGCCTGCTCGCGGCGCTCAAGGGCAAGAGCGTGGAGCTCCACGGCGACGAGGCCGCGGCCGCCTACACCGAGGGCATGATCCCGGCCACGGAGTCCGACTGGGCAGACGAGTATCTGCGCCTGGCCATGGCGGTGAAGGTCGTCTCCGGCGTGAAGGAGGCGGTCGAGCACATAAATCACTACGGTACCAAGCACACGGAGTGCATCGTCACGGCGGACGCGCAGAACGCGGACTACTTCCTCAAAAACGTGGACGCGGCGGTCGTGGACTGGAACGCCTCGACCCGATTCACGGACGGCTTCGAGTTTGGCTTCGGCGCGGAGCTGGGCATCTCGACCCAGAAGCTCCACGCCCGCGGACCGCTCGGCCTTGAGGAGATAACGAGTTACAAATACCTGGTCCTCGGCACGGGCCAGGTGCGGCCCTGAGGAGGTGCAGCGTATGTCCAAGACAGCGTTCATAGGCAGCGGGAGCATGGCCCGGGCGATAATCGGCGGGCTGGTGCGGCACGGGGTGCCGGGCGAGGACATCCTCGTCGTGAACCCGCGCAACCCCAAGAGCACCGGCGAGGTGCAGGAAATGTACGGCGCCGTCCCGTCCGCGCCGGAAGCGATACGGGAGGCGGACACGGTGGTCATAGCCGTGAAGCCGCAGAGCTTCCCGGAGGCCGCGCCCGACTACAGGGACTTCATCGCGCCGGGCGCGCTGGTCGTCACGATCATGGCGGGCATAGGCACGCAGACGGTGGAGGCCGCCTTCCCGCAGGCGCGGGTGGTGCGCGTCATGCCGAACATAGCCATGTCCGTGGGCTGCGGGGCCTCCGGCGTAGCGCCCGGAAAGACCGCAACGGCGGAGGATGTGGATAAGGTCGCGGAGATCTTCGCCTGCGGCGGAGTCGCCGTGAAGATAGAGGAGAGCGAGATAGACGAAGTCGCGGCGCTCTCGGGCAGCGGCGCGGCCTATGTGTATCTGCTCATAGAGTCCCTGCGGGACGCCGCCATTGAGGACGGTATGGCCCCGGAGAAGGCCGCAATGCTGGCAAAGCAGACCCTCATCGGCGCGGCGCGGCAGCTGGAGGCCGAGGACGTCCCGCCCGAGGAGCTCAGGCGGCGCATCACCTCCAAGAAGGGCACGACCGAGGCCGCGATAAAGGCCATGACGGAGCTGGGCCTGCCCGAGGCCGTCAAGGCGGGGTTCAGGGCCAACAAGAGAAGGTCAAAGGAGCTGGCTGCCGGGAACTGAGCCCTCTGCGCAGCCGCCGACCGGGCCGGCCGCCCGGAGCTTATAAAAATACAGACACAAGGAGCACGAAATGGATCACCGACCCTTTGAAAAAGTCATGGCCGCCAACCGCGGCGAGATAGCGATACGCATTTTCCGCGCCTGCTATGACCTGGACATACGTACGCTCGCCATCTATTCCAAGGAGGACACGATGAACCTCTTCCGCACGAAAGCGGACGAGGCCTATCTCATAGGCGAGCACCTGAGCCCCCTGGGGGCCTACCTCGCCATAGACGAGATCATCGCCCTGGCGAAGAAGCGCGGTGTGGACGCTATCCACCCGGGCTACGGTTTCCTCTCGGAGAACGCGGCCTTTGCCCTGGCCTGCGAGGAGGCGGGCATCAAGTTCATCGGCCCGCCGAGCCGGGTCCTCGCCCGCATGGGCGACAAGCTCGAGGCCAAGAAGATCGCCGTGGCCTGCGGCGTCCCCGTCATCCCCGGCACGCGTGAACCGCTGAAAAACGCCGAGGAGGCCCTGGAAAAGGCCGCCGAGTTCGGCTACCCCGTCATCCTCAAGGCGGCCGCGGGCGGCGGCGGCAGGGGTATGCGGCTCTGCGAAAAGCCCGAGGACGTTGCCCCGGCCTTCGAGCTCGTCTCGAACGAGGCGCGCAAGGCCTTCGGGGACGACAGCATCTTCATGGAGAAGTACCTCGTCGAGCCCAAGCACATCGAGGTCCAGATCCTCGCGGACGAGTACGGCTGCGTCCGCCACCTGGGTGAGCGCGACTGCTCCCTCCAGCGCCGCTACCAGAAGGTCGTCGAATACGCGCCGGCCTGGAGCGTACCGCAGGAGATACGCGAAAGGCTGCACGAGGACGCGGTCAAGATCGCCAAGGCCGTCCACTACGTGAACGCCGGTACGGTTGAGTTCCTGGTAGACAAGTCCGGCAAGCATTATTTCATTGAGATGAACCCGCGCATCCAGGTCGAGCACACCGTCACCGAGATGGTCACGGGCATAGATATCGTCCGGGCGCAGATCCTCATAGCGGGCGGCGCGCCGCTCTCCCACCCCGAGATCGGTCTTGCCAAGCAGTCCGATCTGCGCGTGGACGGATACTCCATCCAGTGCCGCGTTACGACCGAGGACCCGAAGAACAACTTTGCCCCGGACAACGGGCGCATCAGCTCCTACCGCTCCGGCGGCGGCTTCGGCGTGCGTCTTGACGGCGGCAACGCCGCGGCGGGCGCGGAGATAAGCCCCTATTACGACTCCCTCCTCGTCAAGGTGACGAGCTGGGACCGCACCTTTGAGGCGGTCTGCCGCAAGGCGCGCCGCGCGATAAATGAGGAGCACGTCCGCGGCGTCAAAACAAACATATCCTTCGTGACGAACATCCTAAACCACCCGACCTTTATCGCCGGCGGCTGCCACACCAAGTTCATCGACGAGACGCCTGAGCTCTTTGACATCACCGATTCCCGCGACAGGGCCACGCGCGTTCTCAAATACATCGCGGGCCTCCAGGTACAGAACCCGGATGCGGAGCGCCGGGAATACCCCGCCCCGCGCTATCCCCAGGCCGAGCGCGAGGTCACGCCGGAGATGGGGCTCAAATACCTCCTGGATACGCAGGGGCCGGAGGCGGTCTCCAAATGGGTCCTGGCGCAGAAGAGCCTGCTCATAACGGACACGACGATGCGCGACGCCCACCAGTCCCTGCTCTCCACCCGTATGCGCACGCGCGACATGGTCAAGGGTGCGGAGGGGACGGCGGACATCCTCGCCGGCTGCTTCTCGCTGGAGATGTGGGGCGGCGCGACCTTTGACACGGCCTACCGCTTCCTCTACGAGTCCCCCTGGGAGCGGCTGACTATGCTCCGGGAGAAGATTCCGAACATCCCCTTCCAGATGCTGCTGCGCGGCTCGAACCTCGTCGGCTACGCCAGCTACCCGGACAACCTGGTCCGCGCCTTCATTGACGAGAGCGCCAAGTCGGGCATAGACGTTTTCCGCGTGTTTGACTCGCTCAACTGGATACCGAGCATGGAGACGGCCATGGAGGCCGTCCTCAAGACGGGCAAGCTGCTGGAGGCCACGGTCTGCTACACGGGCGACATACTCGACCCCGCCAGGGACCGCTACACGCTCAAGTACTACGTGGACTTCGCCAAGGAGCTGGAGCGCCGCGGCGCTCACACGCTCTGCATAAAGGACATGTCCGGCCTGCTCAAGCCCTACGGAGCGAAGAAGCTGGTCGAAACGCTAAAGCAGGAGATCGGCATTCCCATCCACCTGCACACCCACAACACCACGGACAACCAGATCGCCTCCTACCTCCTGGCGGCGGAGGCGGGCGTGGACATAGTGGACTGCGCCATTGGCCCGCTCTCGAGCCTGACCAGCCAGCCCTCCATGAACTCGCTCGTCGAGGCGCTGCGCGGCACGGAGCGCGACACCGGGCTCGACCCGGACAGGCTGCAGAAGCTCTCCGACTACTGGAGCGACGTGCGCGAGCGCTACTCCAACTTCGACAAGGGCCTGCGCGTCCCTGTGACGGACATATATAAATACGAGATCCCCGGCGGCCAGTACACGAACCTGCAGCCCCAGGTGGAGGCGCTCGGCCTCGGCCACAGGTTCGAGGACGTCAAGGAGATGTACCGCACCGTCAACGACATGCTGGGCGACATCATCAAGGTCACGCCCTCCTCCAAGATGGTTGGCGACCTCGCGATATTCATGGTCCAGAACGACCTGACGCCCGAGAACATCGTCCAGCGCGGCGAGAGCCTGGCCTTCCCGGACAGCGTTGTGAGCTACTTCAAGGGCATGATGGGCCAGCCGCCCTGCGGCTTCCCGGAGGACCTGCAGCGCGTTGTGCTCAAGGGCGAGGAACCCATAAGCTGCCGCCCGGGCGAGCTGCTGCCGCCCGTGGACTGGGACGCCGTCCGCGCCGAGGTCCAGAAATACACGCCGGACCCCAGCCGCAAGGGGCTCATCTCCTACGCCATGTACCCGAAGGTCCTGGAGGACTTCTTCACCCACCGCAAGGAATACGGCTACATCATGCGCATGGGCAGCCACGTGTTCTTCAACGGCATGGCCGTCGGCGAGACGACGCAGATAAACATTGAGGACGGCAAGACCCTCGTCATCAAATACCTCGGCCTGGGCGACAGGAACGAGGACGGCACGCGGAACGTCCAGTTCGAGCTCAACGGCTCCCGGCGCGAGGTCGCGGTGCCGGACCCGCAGGCCCCGGACACTTCCCGCAAGGTCCGCATGGCGGACCCGGAGGACCGCGGCCAGATCGGCGCTTCTATACCCGGCATGGTCTCCAAGCTCAGCGTCAAGCCCGGCGACATGGTGAAGGCGAATCAGGTCGTCGCCATCATCGAGGCCATGAAGATGGAGACCTCCGTCGTCGCGCTCATGGACGGAAAGATCGGAGAGGTGTTCATAGAGCCGGGCCGCAGCGTCAAGGCGGGCGAGCTGCTGATGACCGTTGTGTGATGAAGCTCTACTTTTCCGGTCACGACTGCCGCTATGCGGCGGAACAGACGCTGCTCATGCTCTTCCCCGGCGAAAAGCCCGAGTACCCGGAGGGCGAGCCCGAGGGAGAGCGCTGCGAGCTCGCGGTCAAGCGCGGGGACAAGTACACGGTCTGCACCTGCCTGCTCGTGCGCGGCGGCAAGGGCTTCCGCGCCCAGGCGCGTGTCGAGAACTCCCGAATGAGCGGGCAGTTCGAGACCCAGGGTTATACTAACCGGATCGTCAAGCTCGCCTTCTACCGCGCGGCCTTGGCTTCCGGTCTGCCGAAGCCGGAGTGGGGCAGCCTCTCCGGCGTGCGCCCGGCCAAGCTCGTGGACGCCTACCTGCGCGAGGGGCTCTCCCCGCGCGCGGCGAAGGGGCGCTTTATGCGGGAATACTTCGTCTCGGAGGCGCGGGCCGGGCTCTGCCTGGACGCGGCCCTCGCGGCGAGGGAGGCAGAGCGCAGCCTGGAAGCGCGGGACGTATGTCTCTATGTGGGCATCCCCTTCTGCCCGACGCGCTGCGCCTATTGCAGCTTCGTGAGCCAGTCCGTGGAGAAGAGCATGAAGCTCATAGAGCCCTTCATGGACGCGCTCATGCTGGATATCGAGGCCACGGCCGCGCAGCTGCGCCGCGCCGGGCTGAGGCCGGTGTCCCTCTACATGGGCGGGGGGACGCCGACAACGCTCTCCGCCGCCCAGCTGGACAGGCTCTGCGGAAAGCTCGAGCGCCAGTTCGACCTCTCCGCCCTGCGGGAGTACACCGTTGAGGCCGGGCGGCCGGACACGATAACCGCGGAAAAGCTCCGCACGCTCCGCGCCCACGGCGTGGACAGGCTGAGCGTCAACCCCCAGACGATGTCGGACAGCGTCCTGGAGGCGATAGGCCGCAGGCACACGGCGCAGGACATCCTGGAGGCGCTGGAGCTGGTGCGCGCCTGCGGCGGCTTCGCCGTGAACATGGACCTCATCGCGGGCCTGCCCACGGACACGCCGGAGGGCTTTTCCCGGACGCTGGACGCGGTGCTGGAACTGGCGCCGGAGAACGTCACCGTCCACACGCTGAGCCTCAAGCGCGGCTCGGGCCTGGCCCTGGCGGGCCGTGGCCTGCCGGAGGCGGAGGAGGTCCGGCTCATGCTGGACGAGTCCATGGCCCGCCTTCGCGCTGCCGGATACGCGCCCTACTACCTCTACCGACAGAAGAACATGGCCGGCGGCTTTGAGAACACCGGCTGGGCGCGGCCGGGCTTTGAAAATCTCTACAACATCTGCATCATGGAGGAGCTGTGCAGCATCATAGCAATGGGCGCGGGCGGCTCCACAAAGCTCGTCTCGGACGGAGGCAGGCGGATAAAACGCATGATCGCGCCCAAATACCCCCAGGAATATATCAGCGCCGCCCCCGGCTTTGCCGCCGGGAAGGAAAGGATCGGTGAATTCTATGGCGTTCAGCCTTAAGGACATAAACTACCGCACCGTGGCGGACCCGGCCGAGTTCATGGCCGAGTGCGACGAGAGATACGCCGGGAAGATCCGTTCCGCGGCGGATATGATAACGCAGAATCTCAGCATAAGCCCCATCGTCCTGCTCTCCGGCCCCTCCGGCAGCGGCAAGACCACCACTGCCCAGAAGATCGAGGAAGAGCTGACGAAGAGGGGCGTGCGAACCTACACCATCAGCATGGACAACTACTTCCGCACCGTGGACCCGGACACCGCGCCCAGGACCAAGGAGGGCGCCATCGACTTCGAGAGTCCGCTCTGCATGGACATGGACCTCCTTAATGAGCACTTCACCAAACTCGCGCGCGGCGAGCGCATACTCGTCCCGAAGTACGAGTTCGCACGGCAGATGCGCGTGCTGGAGCCGTCCAAATCCCTCAAACTGCGCAAGGACGAGATCGTAATTTTTGAGGGCATCCACGCCCTGAACGACGACATCACCTCCAAGCACCCGGAGGCCTTCAAGCTCTACATCTCCGCACGCTCAAACGTTGAGTTCAGTGGCAAGGTTGTGTTCAAGGGGACCTGGATGCGGCTGGTCCGGCGGACGGTGCGGGACAAGCTCTTCCGCGCCTACGACCCGGCCAACACCATCGCCATGTGGGCGAACGTCCGGCGCGGGGAAAAGCTCTATATAAGCCCCTTCAAGAACAAGGCCAACCTCATGCTGGACACGGCGCTCGAATATGAGCTGCCCGTCATGAACCACATCGCCACGGAGCTCTTCTCCTCCATACCCGAGGGGATAGAGCGATATGACGAGCTCAAGACCGTCCTGCCCGCGCTCCAGCTCTTCGGCCACATAGATAATGACCTCGTCGCGCCGGACTCGCTGGTGCGAGAGTTCATCGGCGGCGGGATCTACGAGCAGTGAGGGCGGCGGTCATCGGCGCCGGTGCCTCCGGCATGACGGCCGCGCTGACGGCGGCGCGGCTGGGCCACGAGGTCCGGCTCTTCGAGCGGCAGGCCCGGGTCGGGCGCAAGCTCATGGCCACGGGCAACGGCCGCTGTAATCTGACGAATACTCAGGCGGGGCCTCGGAACTATCACGGCGAGGCCCCGGACTTTGTGCGCCCCGCGCTGGAGAGCTTCGGCCCGGCGGAGGCCCTGGACTTCTTCCGCGGCCTCGGCCTGCTCACCCGGGAGGAGTACGGCGGCAGGGTCTACCCGCTGTCGAACTCCGCCAACAGCGTCGTGGACGTGCTGCGCCAGGGCTTGGAGGCTGCGGGCGTGGCCCTCACGGCCGGAGACAGGGTAAGCGAGCTGCGCCGCAGCGGTTCCGGCTACGCCCTCGCCACAGAGAGCGGGGAGCGCTTTACTTTTGACGCCGTCATCGTGGCCTGCGGCGGGCTTGCCGGGGAAAAGCTCGGCGGCGGCAGGGACGGCTATGAGCTGCTGAAGGCCCTTGGCCACACGCGCACCGCCCTTCGCCCCGCGCTGGTGCAGATAACCACCGACCCGGCCTATCCGCGCTCGCTCAAGGGCATCAAGGCGGACTGCGCGCTGCGCCTTTTCCGCGGCGGGAGCGTCCTGGCGGAAAGCTGCGGCGAGCTGCTATTCACGGAGACAGGCGTCTCCGGGCCGGCGGCCTTTGACGTCTCCCGTGCCGTATCTGCGGCGGGCGACGCAAAGCTGGAGCTCGAGCTCGACTTCCTGCGCGACTACTGCGCGGAGGAGGTGCTCCGCCACCTGGAGACTAGGGCCAAGGCCGCGCCGGAGCTGGCAGCGGCCGAGCTGCTTACGGGCAGCGTCCACAACCGCCTGGGCCGGATGCTGATAAAATACTCGGGCATAGACGCGGCGCGGCCCCTCTCCGGGCTGACGGCGCGGGAGCTCCGGGCCGTGACGGCGGCCTGCAAGAATTTCCGCCTGCCCGTCCGCGGCACGGAGGGCTTTGCCTCCGCGCAGGTCACGGCGGGCGGTATCAGGACAGCCGAATTCAGGGCGGACACGCTGGAGAGCCGGCTCTGCCCGGGGCTCTTCGCCTGCGGCGAGGTTCTGGATATAGACGGAGACTGCGGCGGCTATAATCTCCAATGGGCCTGGGCCAGCGGCGCCCTGGCGGGGAGACTGGGCCGATAAATCGAGCCGGGGAGGCTTGCGCAATAATGAGAAAAATAACGGACCTAAGCCTCCGTCCCGGCGAGGACGAGGCGAGGCTCTATGCCCTGGCGGCGGAACGTCTGAACGTCCCGGCACGGGAGATCGAGGAGCTCACCATCCTCCGCCGGGGCCTGGATGCGCGCAGACGCGGGGCCATACGCTGGGTGTATTCCGTGCTAGTCCGCCTGAGGGGCGAGCCGGAGGAACCTGCGGAGACATACGAGATACCCCGGCTCACCGCCGAGGGGACCCGCCCGGTGGTCGCGGGTTTCGGACCGGCGGGCATTTTTGCCGCGTTGGTGCTGGCTCGGGCGGGGCTTGAGCCGCTGGTCCTGGAGCGCGGCCCTGAGATGGCAGAGCGGCAGAGGGCAGTCGAAGCCTTCCGCGCCGGCGGCGACTTTGACCCGGAGGCCAACGTCCAGTTCGGTGAGGGCGGCGCCGGGGCCTTCTCAGACGGGAAGCTCGGCACCGGCACGCACGACAGGCGCATCGCCTGGGTGCTCCGTACCCTCGTCGAGCACGGGGCGAAGCCCTCCATCACCTACGACGCCAAACCCCACCTCGGCACCGACGTGCTCTCCCGCGTGGTCGTGAACATAAGGCGGGAGATAGAGGCACTGGGCGGCGAGCTGCGTTTCCGCACCCGCCTGGACGGCCTGGATATCCGCGGCGGCGAGCTCCGGGGCATACGGCTCAGCTCGGAGGGGACGGATGAATATTTATCCACCGACCGTCTCATCCTGGCCACCGGACACAGCGCGAGGGACACGTTCAAAATGCTGCTTGAGGCCGGGCTCCCGCTGGAGCCGAAGGCCTTTTCTATGGGCGCAAGGATCGAGCACCTGCAAGCGGAGATCGACCTTGCACAGTACGGCGCGCCGCGCGGGAAGCGGCTGCCTGCGGCGGATTACGGTCTCAACGTACACCTGCCGGACGGGCGCGGGGTCTACACCTTCTGCATGTGTCCGGGCGGCGTGGTCATAAACGCGGCAAGCGAGCCGGGCGGAGTCGTGACGAACGGCATGAGCTGGTCCGGCCGGGCGGGGCGGAACGCGAATTCAGCCCTGCTGGTCTCCGTCTCCCCGGCGGACTTCCCCTGCCCGGGTCCGCTGGGCGGGCTTGAGTGGCAGAGGCAGCTGGAGCGCCGCGCCTTTGAATATGCAGGCGGCTATCTGGCCCCGGCGCAGCTCGTCTCGGACTTCCTGGCGGGCCGGGCCTCCGACGGACCGGGCCGCGTGGAGCCGAGCATAAAGCCCGGCGTATATTGGGGCGACCTCAGAAAGGTCCTGCCGGAGCTCCTAACGCAGTCCATGGCTGCGGCGCTGCCGCTCCTGGGCCGGAAGCTCCGGGGCTTCGACTCCGGCGACGCTGTCCTGACCGGGCCGGAGACCCGTTCATCCTCTCCCGTGCGCATACCGAGGGACAAAGGCTGCTGTTCCGCTGTCCGCGGTCTCTACCCCTGCGGCGAGGGCGCAGGCTGGGCCGGAGGCATCACCAGCGCCGCCGTGGACGGGATGCGCTGCGCAGAGGCGGTCATAGCGGCCGCGGAGGCGGGGAAATGAAGCGGCTCTGGCTCATAGGCGGGCCGATGGGCGTGGGCAAGAGCCGCGCCGGCCGCCTCCTGCGGGACAGGCTGCCCCGCAGCGTCTACCTCGACGGAGACTGGTGCTGGGACGCGCGGCCCTTCGTCGTGACGGAGGAGACAAAGGCCATGGTCCTGCAGAACATCCGCTTCCTCCTTGAGAACTTCCTGCGCTGCTCGGAATACGAGAACGTCGTCCTAACCTGGGTCATGCACAGGCAGGAGATCCTCGACGAGCTGACGAGGAAGCTGCCCGACTGCGAGACGATAGCCGTCTCTCTCCTCTGTACCGAGGCGGAGCTGCGCCGCCGCCTGGAGCGGGATATCGCCGCAGGGCTCCGGGAGCCGGACGTGCTCGAGCGCGCCGCGGCATACCTGCCGCTCTACGCCGGGCTGCGGAGCTTCAAGCTGGATACTACCTGCCTCAGTCCCGAGAAGACCGCCGAGGCGATTGAAAGTATATACAATACTGAATGGAGGAATATACAATGAAGATAGCCGTTGTGACGGGCGCATCCTCCGGCATGGGCCTGGAATTTGCCAAGGCGATAGACGCTGAGGAGACGCTGGACGAGATCTGGCTAATTGCGCGGCGCGGGGACAGGCTGGAGGCCCTGGCGAAGGAGCTGAGGGCGCCGGCGCGCATCCTGACTCTGGACCTGGGCAGGCCGGAGAGCTTTGAGGAATACAAAAAGCTGCTGGAGGCGGAAAAGCCGCTCATCTCCACGCTCTGCAACGCGGCGGGTTTCGGCCGTTTCGCGCTTTTCACGGAGACGGAGCTGGACGTGAACCTCGCCATGATAGACCTGAACGACAAGGCGCTCGTCGCCATGACGCAGCTGAGCCTGCCCTGGATGAAGCGGGGCTCGCGGGTGATAAATCTGGACTCGCTTTCGGCCTTCCAGCCGGTGCCGTACCAGTGCATCTACGGTTCGACGAAGGCATTTGTCCTGAGCTTTTCTCGTGCGCTGAACGTGGAGCTGGAGCCGCGCGGGATAAGGGTCATGGCGGTGTCTCCCGGCTGGGTAAAGACGGAATTTTTTGACCACGCTGTATCCGACAACGGGGCCGTGACGTACTACGACGTCCTCTGGGAGCCGGCGGACGTGGCGAAGCGGGCGATGCGCGACTACAAAAAGGGCAAGGACGTTTCGATCCTGGGCCACAGGGTCCGCCGCCAGGTGCTGCTCGTAAAACTGCTGCCGCACAGGCTCGTCATGAAGGTTTGGATGAAGCAGCAGGGCCATGCCAACAGGCCGCCGGAGGACTGAGCCAAAAGTTTAATTATTGACAAACCGGCGCAGCGGGAATAAATTAGTATAGTATGTTATAGCGAATGCGCCGTTGCCCCCTGCCCGGCGCGGAAAGTGAGGTAGGTAGATGAACATACTTTTTGAAAGATTTTCCCTTCCCGAGCAGCTCAGTCGGGTTATCTACAACAGCCCGAGCGTTATCATCCCCACAAGCAAAGAGGTGCTCTTCGAGCTGATCTTCGGCAATGAGCACACGGGGAAGATCGAGGTGCTCTACGATATACACGGCAAGGTCGTGAAGGAGGCCGAGGTCGTCCGCTGCCGCAACGGCGCGGCCGTCAACTACCCGGAGGACTATATGCGCAGGAGAGACCCGGACTGCATGCGCATCGCAGACGACCTGCCCACGGATAAGCCCCGCTTCGAGGAGGTCTACGGCTATAAGTTCGACGAGCTCAGGATAGAGACGCTCCGCTGGCTGACGAAGCAGGAGCTCATCCTGGTCCCCTTCAAGGCCGGCGGCTATGACTACGGCTACGAGGCCGTGCTGGTCTGCCCGAGGAACGCGGCCTTCTTCGGCTTTGCGATGGCGCAGCTCCAGGCCTTCGTGGACATCCGGACGGTGGACCACTTCAAGCCCCGCGCGGTGGTCTATGCCGCGCCGCCCTTCCGTCACACGCACTTCAACGGCAAGCAGGTTGTCGTCTACAACAGGATGAAGGACCTGCACGAGGTTTTCTCTTATAACCTCTACCCCGGTCCCTCCGCCAAGAAGGGCATCTACAGCGTGCTTCTGGACATCGGCGAGCAGGAGGGCTGGGTCACGGCCCACGCCTCTTCGGCGCGCATCATCACGCCCTATGAGAACGAGATGGTCATGATGCACGAGGGCGCCTCCGGCGGCGGCAAGAGCGAGCTTTTGCAGGACGTCATGCGCTGCGCGGACGGCCGCGTCCTTCTGGGCGTGGATCTGGTGACGGGCGAAGAGCGCTATATCAGCATGAGCGACACCTGTACGATAGCCCCCGTGACGGACGATATGGCCATGTGCCCGCCCAGCATCCAGAAAAACGGCGGCAAGCTCAGCCTCGTGGACGGCGAGGACGGCTGGTTCGTCCGCGTGGACGGCATCACCTCCTACGGCTGCGACCCGATGTATGAGCGCATCGCCATACACTCGAAGGAACCGCTCATGTTCTTCAACCTCGAGGCGGTGCCCCGTGCTACCTGCCTCCCCTGGGAGCACATTCCGGATTCGGACGGCAAGCCCTGCCCGAACCCGAGGATAATCGTCCCGCGCCGGATGATAGAGAACATCGTCTCCACTCCCGTGGACGTGGACGTGCGCTCCTTCGGCGTGCGCATGCCGCCCGCTACGGCAAAGAAGCCGACCTACGGCATCATGGGGCTCATGCACATCACCCCGCCGGCTTTGGCCTGGCTCTGGCGGCTCGTCGCACCGCGCGGTTTCAAGAATCCGAGCATAAGCGGCGGCAGCCCCCTGGCGAGCGAGGGCGTCGGCTCCTACTGGCCCTTTGCCACCGGCAAGCGGGTCGTCCAGGCGAACCTCCTGCTTGAGCAGATAATAAACTGCACGCAGACCAGGTACGTCCTAATCCCGAACCAGCACATCGGAAGCTACAAGGTCGGCTTTGCAGCCGAGTGGATAGCGAGGGAGTACCTTGCCCGCCGCGGCGGCGTCAACATGAAGATGGATAGGCTCTCCCCGGCGCGCTGCCCGCTCTTCGGCTACGCGCTCAACGAGATGAAGGTTGACGGCCAGCGCATCTCCAGCCGCTTCCTGCGTCCGGAACTTCAGGAATCCCTGGGCGAGGAGGGCTACGACAAGGGCGCCGAGGTGCTCTACAAGTTCTTCGAGAAGGAACTCGCCGTCTACGACACGGAGGAGCTCCACCCCGTCGGCCGCCAGATCCTCGAGTGCTTCAAAAACCGCGGCACGGTAGAGGACTACTGCAAGATCATCCCCCTCGGTCTGAGCGAGTGAGTCCTTAATCCATAAAAAGATAAATGCGGCATGGCCTTTTGGCCATGCCGCATTTTTGCGTTCGTCGAGTTATCTTATGAAGTTCGTTATGTTCCCGCGCTCGCTCTTGGGCGGTTCTATGCCGGACTTTTTGCCGGCCTCAATGCAGCGGAGCAGCCAGGCCATATTCCGGGCGAGATTGCGCGCGGTCTGCAGGCCCTCGGCGTCCTGCGCCGCGTCCGCCTGACATGAGCCGTAGACCATGTTCCAATAGGTGGAGGAGATTATGGGCATCTGGCTGATGGTGAAATACTTGTTTATAACGTCGAGCGAGGCCGTGGTCCCGGCCCTGCGCGCGCTGGCGAAGGCTGCGGCGGGCTTGTGGGCGAACTTTGAGCCGCCGGCGTAGAACATCCTGTCCAGGAAGGCGAGGAGCGCGCCCGCAGGAGAGGCGTAATGCACAGGGGTGGCGACGACGAGTGCGTCCGCCGCGGCGAGCTTTTCTATGGCTTCGTTCACCCTGTCGCCTATGACGCAGACGCCGGTCTTTTTGCAGGCGCCGCAGGCTGTGCAGCCGGAGACCGGCCCGGCGCCGACCTCGATGAGCTCGGACTCAATGCCCTCAGCTGCAAAGACCTTTTCCATCTCGCGCAGGGCGAGACGGGAGCTGCCCTCCTTGTGCGGGCTGCCGCTTATCATGATGACTTTCATGTTCATGCCTCCTTAAAGCCTATCTCCATGACCACGGGGTTGTGGTCGGAATATTTGAAGCCCAGGTCCTGGGTCTGGACGCTCAGGACCTCCACGTTGGGCGAGACGATGAAGCCGTCCAGGACGTAGTGCTGGCTGGTCCCGGAGTCGTAGGGCGCGTCCAGCAAGCGGCAGGTGGGGGAGGAGTCGTCATATACATAACTCCAGCCCTCGGGCAGGCTCTCCGCCTCCAGAACGCCGGGAGCCCAGACGTCGCCCTCGCCTATGGGCCACTTCTCCAGAGTGCCGGGGAAGGTCTGGTTGAAGTCCCCGCCGGCTATGACGTAGTTGCCCCTTGCATATTCCTCCTCGAGTATCTGAAAGAGCATTGCGGTCTGCGCGGCCTTGCCCTCTCCGTCGTCGTATGCCTCGAGGTGGAGGTTCACGACGACGAGCTCGCCCTCCACTTCCGGCAGGGCGTAGCGGCTCACGAGCAGGCAGCGCTTGAGGTTCGCCGTCCTGAGCGGCCAGGAGAAGGGGCAGGGCAGAGCAATCCGCTCGGCCGAGCCGCCCTCGACAGCGTAGTCGGAGGTCGTCAGGATGCCGCTGTTCACCTTGCCTATCGGCGGCCAGGGGAACGGGACGAAGGGGCAGGAGTAGTTGAGCGCATAGACCGAGCTGTGGGCATTCCGGCCCTCGGAGAAGGTTTTCATCTCGTTCGTATCGTAGCTGCGGGTGGAGTCCTCGTCCACCTCCTGGAGCAGGTAGATGTTTGCGTCCAGCTCGTCCAGGGTGTCCAGCACGCCGTTGAAGTAGACGTCGAAATCCGCAAGTTCGGGCTTGCCGTCGCCCTTGCCGCCGTCCATGACGAAGTCCTCGTTTTCACCGAGGCCGCAGTAGCCTACGTTCCAGCTGACGACGCGGATGCTCTCGCCCGGGGTCTCAGGTTCGCCCAAGGCCTGGGCGTCTATGTATTCCACGGCGGCGGGCTTATATTCCGTTGCCGAGAGGAAGCCCACGAGGCCGCCAGCCGCGACGAGGATGACGATGACGATGATGAGCAGAACTTTGAGCAGTTTCTTTCCCATTTTTGCACCTCCGGGTATGGATCAGGGGTAAAAGCGCCACAGACCGCCGGATTCCTCCCTGCGGGCGCGGCCACGTGTCGTCAGGTATTCCAAATGCGCCGCGGCCTCGCCGACGGCGAACCATTTCTGCTGCAGGGGAAAGTCCTCCCAGGCGGAGCTCTTGCCCCGGACCTTCCATCTCATGCGCCCGGCGATTTCATAGGCCGTCAGCCCGGGCTCACGCTCCAGGACGCCGATGAGCTCACGTATCCTCGCGCCGTGGTGCTCAATTATGGTGCCGATACGCTCGGCCATCGTGCAGCTGACGGTCCTGTGCGCGGGAAGGGGCAGGCGCACGTCGAAGATGCTGATATCCATAAGGCTGTGGACGTATTTGCCCAGCGGGTCCTCGAAGCCCTGCCAGGTTGTGATATTGGGCGTGATATCGAAGAGGACGTGGTCGCCCAGGAACATGACCTTGTTCTCGCGGTCATAGAGGCAGACGTGGCCTGGCGTGTGGCCCGGCGTCTCGATGACGCGCAGGCGCCGCCCGCCGTATTCCAGGGTGTCTCCATCGGAGATGTGCGTGAACTCGGCCTTTTTCACGCTGCTGAACTTGCGCATGGGCGAGTCCTGCAAAAAGTCCATCTCCTCCCGGGAGAAGCCGAGCATGCTGTATTCCTCCATGCGCAGCGTGTTCTTGGCTACCCGGAAGCTCTCGAGCCTGTCTCCGTCCTCACGGTTTATGTAGACCCTCGTCTCCGGAGCGGCGAGCTCCGCGGCGAGGCCGGTGTGGTCCGAGTGCATGTGCGTGAGGAAGATATCCGTGTTCTCCATGCTGACGCCCAGCTCATCCAGGCCGGCGAGCAGCGCCTGCCTGCACTCGTCCTGGCGGAAGCCGGTGTCTATGAGCAGGTTGCGTCCGCTCTCGCTTTTGATGAGGTAGGCGTTCAGGTTTTTCAGCGGGTTCCCGGGCAGAGGGACGAAGATGCTGTAGATGTTCTCTTCTATATGTGTGTACATATCGGCTCCTCGTGTAATAATAGTATAAAACTATTTTAACACATATTTCCCTCGCGCGACAGCCCTATCTTTTGAAAAGCAGCACTCCGCCGACCATGAGCGCCAGGCCGAGGCCCTTCTGCCAGTCCAAGGCGACGCGCTCTGCTCCCATAAGGCCCAGGGCGTCTATGAGCGCGGCGACGGCCAGCTGGCTGATGAGGATTACGCTTATCGCCACGGTGGGCGAGAGCGCGCCTATGCCGAGCATGACGGTAACCGTGATGACGAGGCCCAGGACCCCGCCGAGCATATAGTACCATGGCACGCTGCCGAGCTGAGAGAAGCTCCCCGTCCTGTGGACAAAGAGGGCCAGGACGGACAGGACCGCCGCAGTACACTGGACGAGGGTGTTGGCCTCCATCGTGCCGATTCCCTCGCCCAGGCGGGTGTTCATGACGCCCTGAACGCTCATCGCGGCGCCCGCAAGGGCGCAGAATATAAAGCCTAGCATGTGAAAAAGCCGCCTTTCGTCAAAACGATGAATAGCCCGCCTGCGAAAAGCGGTGTTTTTGGGAAAATACCACTTGTGCGCGAGACGTGGATATGTTATAACTGTGTGCATCGGGTAAATACATTCGGCCGCTTCCCGGCTACACCGGGGGCGCGCGAAGGAGGCGCATCAAATGGATGAGAAAGCTGTCCCGAAATACCTGCTTGTGGAGGCCGGTGTGCTGCCGGAGGTCTTCGTCAAGGTGACGCAGGTGCAGGAGCTGCTTGAGACCGGCGAGGTCAAGACCGTGGCGGACGCCGTCGAACGGATTGGCATAAGCCGGAGCGCTTATTACAAGTATAAGGACTCGGTCCGCCCTTTCCGGGACATGAAGCAGGGCGGGATCGTCACCTTTAACGCGCTTCTGCGCGACAAGAAGGGGATACTCAGCTCGCTCCTAGCTATTTTTGCCGATACGGGCGCTAATATTCTGACGATAAACCAGAGCATACCGACAAACGGAGCCGCGCTCGTCACGATCTCCGCTACGACGGAGAACATGCCCATAGGCGTGGACGAGCTGATCGCCAAGGCGCGCGGACAGGACGGGGTCATCCGCTTCGACGCGCTGGCGGGCTGAGAGCGGGGGGAGAGAAAGAGATGGTAAAAGTAGCGATCCTGGGCATAGGTACCGTCGGCGGAGGCACGGCGGAGGTGCTTACAAAGAACAGGGAACTCATAGCGCGAAGAGCGGGTCAGGAGATAGAACTCAAATACATCCTCTGCCGCAAGGCGAGGCCGGACCACCCCTTTGCGGAGCTCATCGTCCACGATATAGACACCGTCGTTAACGACCCGGAGATAAAGGTCGTGGCGGAGTGCATCGGCGGGGCGACGCTGGCTTATGAATATGACCGCCGCTGCCTGGAGGCGGGGAAGAACGTCGTCACCTCCAACAAGGAGCTTGTGGCGGAAAAGGGCCTGGAGCTGACGGCCCTCGCCCGGAAAAAGGGCGTGAATTTCCTCTTTGAGGCGAGCGTCGGCGGCGGCATACCCATTCTGCGGCCGATCTGCCAGTGCCTGGCCGCAAACGAGATAAGCTCGGTCTGCGGCATTTTAAACGGCACTACCAACTATATACTCACCGAGATGATCCAGTGCGGCAAGAGCTTTGCTCAGGCGCTGCGCGAGGCCCAGCAGAAGGGCTACGCCGAGGCGGACCCCACGGCGGACGTCGAGGGAATCGACGCCGGGCGCAAGATCTGCATCCTGGCGGACCTCTGCTTCGGCAAGAACGTGCCGCCCTCCTCCATCACGACCGAGGGCATCACGCACATCACGCCAGCGGACATCGAATGTGCGAGGATACTGGGCTACAAGATAAAGCTCCTCGGCAGGGCGATGCGCACGGGGCCGAACTCCGTTTCCGCCTTTGTGGCGCCGCACCTGGTGTCCAAGTCGAACCCGCTGGCGAACGTGGACGGTGTTATAAACGGTATCTCGGTAAAGGGCGACGCTGTGGGCGAGGCGATGTTCTTCGGTCCCGGCGCCGGCGCTCACCCGACGGCCAGCGCCGTTGCGGGCGACATCATAGACTGCGTGCGGGACCCGTCCACCAGGACATA
Source organism: Clostridiales bacterium (assembly GCA_004553625.1). Lineage (GTDB taxonomy): Bacteria > Bacillota > Clostridia > Oscillospirales > Oscillospiraceae > Scatomorpha > Scatomorpha merdavium. The sequence goes on from SFKX01000002.1 coordinate 27,707, forward strand.
TATGGGCTGGTGGCCCTCGGAGCCGGGCTACGTCACGGGGCCGGAGAAGCTCTCCTGCAAGTGGATGGTGCGCGTCGTCGCGCCTCTGGCGCAGATAGGCGCGGCCTTCCAGGGCGTGCGCTTCATCCCTGCGCCCAACGCCGAGCCGGACGAATACGCCTTCGTCACGCCGTATATGCCCGGCGAGGAGCTCTCCGCCAGGACCGCCGGCATGGACGTGCGCGCGAGATACCGCGTCCTGGACTGACGGCATATACTGAAACGAGGTAATCTGCATTTGGAGGGACATACCCCATGCTCATAGTACAGAAATTCGGCGGAAGCTCCGTGGCCGACGCCGCAAAGGTAAAGAGGGTCGCCGGGATAATAGCGGACACCTACTCCGAGGGACACGACGTGGTCGTCGTCCTCTCCGCGCAGGGCGATACGACGGACGACCTCATCGAAAAGGCGCGCGAACTCAACCCGCGCCCGTCCAAGCGCGAGATGGACGTTCTGCTCTCCACTGGCGAGCAGCAGTCCGTTGCGCTGATGTCCATGGCGCTGGAGGCCATGGGCCTGCCCGTCGTCTCGCTCACCGGCTGGCAGGTCGGACTCGAGACGAACACCTCCTACGGCTCTGCCAGAATAGTCCGGGTCTCGACGGAGCGCATCCGCCGCGAGCTCGACAAGCGCAGGATCGTGGTGATAGCGGGCTTCCAGGGCATAGATAGGAACGAGGACATAACTACCCTGGGCCGCGGCGGCTCCGATACCACGGCCGTGGCCATAGCGGCTGTCCTGCACGCGGATAAGTGCCAGATATACACGGATGTAGAGGGTGTCTACACCGCGGACCCGCGCAAGATAAAAGAGGCAAAAAAACTTGACGAGATAACTTACGACGAGATGCTGGAACTCGCCAGCCTGGGCGCTCAGGTGCTCATGAACCGCTCTGTGGAGCTGGCCAAGCGCTACGGCGTCGTTATTGAGGTGCTTTCCAGCTATGTGCGGAAGCCCGGTACAAAAGTTAAGGAGGTCGCAAAAAAGATGGAAGAGATGAAGATAAGCGGCATTGCAAAAGACAACGATGTGGCGCGTATAGCCGTCGTCGGCGTGCCTGACGAGCCGGGCATAGCTTTCCGTGTGTTCAACACCATGGCCCGGGCAAAGATAAACGTCGATATCATACTCCAGTCCTACGGCAAGAAGGGTACGAACGACATCAGCTTCACCGTCCCGCTGCCGGACGCCGACGCCGCTGCCGAGGCGCTCTCGGAGCTGCAGGAGTCCATCGGCTACGACCACCTGAGCGTGGACACCAACGTCTGCAAGGTCAGCATCGTCGGCGCGGGCATGATGAGCGCATCCGGCATCGCCGCGCTCATGTTCGAGGCCCTCTACGACGCGAAGATAAACATCCAGATGATCTCCACCTCCGAGATCAAGGTCTCCGTCCTGATCGAAAAGGGTTATGCGGACCAGGCTGTCCAGGCGATACACAACAAGTTCTTCGGTTAAAGCGGCAAAAACTTCAAAAATATGACCACCCCGGCCGGGAATACTCGGTTTGGGGTGGTTTTTATGCGTAAAATATTTCTTTTTCTGCTGATAGCCGCGCTGCTTCCAGCCCCGGAGGCGCGCGCGGAGGTCCGGCTGCCGGTGGTCATGTATCACCACATCTCACAGGACCCGGCGCGGGCCTGCGACTATGTGGTGACGCCGGAGCAGCTGGAGGGCGACCTGCGCTGGCTGAGCGAAAGGGGCTGCACCGCCGTAAGCGCGCGGGAGGTCATAGACTACTGCGCGGGCCGGGGCGAACTGCCGGAAAAGCCCGTCCTCCTGACCTTTGACGACGGGCAGCTCTCCGTCCTGGCCTACGCCCTGCCGCTGCTGGAGAAGTACGGCATGTGCGCCGTGGCCGCCGTGGTCGGGGCCTACTGCGACGCGGAGGCCGGGGCGCAGTACCGCAGTCCCGAGTACTCGTACATGACCTGGCCCGAGGTGGCAGAGCTGGCGTCTTCAGGGCGCTTCGAGATAGCCAGCCACACGCAGGACATGCACGAGGAGAGCAGCCCGCGACGGGGATGCCTTCCCCGGAGCGGGGAGACGCCGGAGCAGTACGCCGCGGCTCTGAACGCGGACCTCGAGACCGTTGAGAGCGGCATAGAGGCCGCGACGGGCGCGAGACCGCTGGTGTTCGCCTATCCCTTCGGCTTCCACTGTGAGGCGGCGGCGGAGGTCCTGCGAGAGCGGGGCTACGCCCTGGTCCTGACCTGTGAGAACAGCGTGAACACGCTCAGCGTCGGGGACGGCGGTCTGCTTGAGCTTGCGCGCTTCAACCGGCCCGCCTCAGCTGACCGTGAGGTATTCTTCACAAAGCTGGGGCTCTGAGGCTCAGGAGAGCATGAGTTCCAGGATGACCCGGTCCGTGCCGGACATACCGCGCGCGGCCAGCTCGCCGACCTTGTCTATGGAATTTTCGGCGTCCGTTCCGGCGATGCCCTCGCCGCCCTGACAGCGTCTGCCGGACATGGCCAGTTCGTGGGCCAGGAAGCCGGCGTCCAGCGCGGCGGCGATCTTCGAGGCGCAGGAGGCCTTTGCCCCGTCGCAGATCATACCGGAGACGGCAGCCAGGGTGTTTATGAGCGCGGCGGCGCACTGCTCGCGGCTGCCGCCCGCCAACCAGGTTGTCGCCGCGGAGACCGCCGCGGCCGCGCTCGAGGCCCCGCAGTAGGCCGAGAGCTTGCCTATGTGCTTTTTGATATGCAGGGCGGTGAGATTGCTGATGAGCAGGGCGCGCAGCATCCTCTCTTCTCCGCAGTCCCAGGCCCGGGCCAGCTCGACCACGGGCAGGGACACCGTGAGGCCCTGGTTCCCGCTGCCGGAGTTTATAACCACGGGCATGAGACAGCCGCCCATCCTTGCGTCGCTGCCTGCCGCGGCCTTGGCCCTGGCCCGCGTGAACTCGTCTTGGCTGCGCTCCAGCAGTTTCCTTCCCACACCCAGGCCGAAGTCCCCGGCAATGCCGGCATCCGCTATGGCGCTGTTGCAGCGGATCTGCCGCTCGAGCAATCCGCGCTCCTCCGAGAGGTCCGTCCCCTCGGCAAAGTCGAATATGCCGGCAAAGCTCATCTCCGGTTCCGGCGCGGGCTCCTCGTCCTCCTGCGCTCTGCCTGAACCCGCAAGCTCGACCCCGTCCAGCCTGCGCGAACAGACGTTTGTGTGCGAGCCGCGTATCTCAACCAGCGCCCGGTGTCCGCCGCCCTCCGCCTCCACGCGGATGTGCAGCACCTCGTTCGTCTCCAGCAGGCTGACGCTGCATATACCTGCCGCCAGCAGCTCCTTCGCCCGCGTGAGCTGGGTATCCTCCAGGCCGTGCAGCACGTTCAGGCCCGCGGCAGCGTCCCCGCCCACGGCGCCGATGACCGCCGCGGCCTCTATGCCTCGCAGACCGCCGGTGCCTGGGACGGCCACGCTCTTTACGTTCTTTACTATGTTCCCGCTGCAGGCGGCGTTCAGCCGCTCCGGCTCGCAGCCCAGAGTCTCGCGCGCCAGCGCCGCCGCGTAGGCGATAGCTATGGGCTCCGTACAGCCTGTTGCCAGCTCCAGCTCCTGACGGAGCACCTGCCTATAAAGCTCAAATTCTTCCATAACTCCCTCCCTGTCTGCATGGTTTTTACCTCTCTCTGCCTCAATTATAGCCGCAGTGCAGACCAGCGTCAACAAAATGCTGGATATATTCACTAAAATATTTCATTATTCCACGCATAACGCTGTAGATATTGACGGCAAACACAAAAAAGGAGGGACCCAAGCGGGTCCCTCCTAGGCGTTTTGGAATTTATCTGTGACTCAGTCGACCTTCGGCAGATCCTTGAAGTCGCAGATGCGGCCCTGACGGGCGCCGATGCTGTCGATGATATCGTCGCACTTGGCCGGATCCTTCTCGATGCCGGTTGCGGCTTTGACGATGTTCTGGAGGTACTTCCAGTCGGTGAAGCTGCGGGCCATGACCGTCGAGGCCTCCTGGTTGCCGCCGCCGTGCAGGGCCATAGCAGTCCAGTTGGAGCCGCGGACCATGTGCTCTATGAAGCGGGTGGCGCGCAGGCGGTCGAAGGCATCGTACTCCGGATTGCCGGGGTTGAAGGCCCTCTGGACTATCGCACCGACGCCCTCAGAGCGCATATCGAGCTCCGACGGAGCGGTCTCGCCGAAGCCAGCGATTATGTCGCGCGCATAGCGCACGGCTTCGAACGGGGCCTTGGTGCAGGTATACTTACATGTGTGGGACATGAGCGGGTTCGGGATCCAGAATCCGCTGGGATGCTTGAAGCCTTCCGTGCCGGCCGCGAGCGACAGACCATAGACAGTCTCAGCGGTCATGGCCATCTCGGTCAGCTTGGTGCGGATGTGGCCAGCCTTGCTGACGCCGACCATATCGGCGATGAGGCTGGAGGCGCCGCAGAGGGCCGTGCAGCCGCCGGCCTTGCAGCCGCCGGCGGTAAGGCGGTGCACCGCGGTGAAGTAGGAGAGCAGACGGCCGACGTAGTTGGTCTCGCCGCACATAAAGACGCGCTCGTTCGGGACAAAGACCTTGTCGAAGTAGACCATGGCCTGGTGGTCGGCGTAGAGCTTGCCGAGGTCGATGCCCTCGATATCGCCGCCCATCTCAAAGAAGCGCTTATCCTGCGGGGTGCGGCCCAGTACGAAGGTCATGCCCGGGGCGTCAGCCGGGACGGCGCAGGCAACGGCGAAGTCCTTCTCATCGGGCTTCATATTCGTCGTCGGGACGATTATGACCTCATGAGCGAAGAGTATGCCGGTCTGGTTGCACTTGAAGCCGCTGATGACTATGCCGTCGTCGCGGATCTCGTCAACGTGGACGTAGCAGTCGCGGTCCGCCTGCTTGCTGGGCGGCAGGGTGCGCAGGCCCTTCGTATCGGTGACGGTGACCGTGCAGCTCAGGTCGTTGTCCTGGACGTAGCGCAGGAACTTCATGAACCTCTCGTAGTAGTTCGTGCCGAGGTCATGGTCCATATCATAGGTGCAGGGACCCAGGCCGGCGAACGCCTCAGAGCCGGTGCAGCGGTGCGTGCAGCAGCCGATGACCTCGGCAAGGGCGCGGGCCGCGCGGGTCTTGCGGTTGGCGTCCTCCGCGGAGTTCAGCGGGGCGTTGTAGATGCTGACGGGCTCGCCGCTCAGGTGGGACTTGACCGTGATGAGGTCGGCCCACTTGGGGTTATGCTGCAGCTCGTATATCTTCGAGATGGCGTTGAAGCTGGCTGCCAGGGGCGGATATGTGGTCAGATCCTCGATCTTCTCGCCGAGGAACCACACGTTCATGGGCTTGCGGGCGCGAATGCTGTCCTGATACTGTTGTTTCGTCATGAGTGCCATAGATTTTTCCTCCTTTACTCCTGGTAGTTGATCCTTACGGCGGTATGCACCGCGATTTTCTATGATCTATGCGTTTCGGCTGCCGGGCCTGGAACCAGAGCCGTGAAAGCGCATGAATCCTGATTTGGGGATGGCCTAGAAGAACAGCTCCGGCTCCGCCCTCCTGGTGAAGCCCAGCTCCAGCTCTTCCTTGTGGTAGAGGTAGTTATAGCTGTCGTAATACCTGGCGTCTGCCGGGCAGCCCTTGACGCAGGCGCCGCATTTTATGCAGATGCCGCGGTATTCCCCCACGTTCCCCGGGACTATCGAGCCCATGGGACACAGCAGGACGCAGAGCCCGCAATTCGTACAGCCCTCGCCGACTTTCGGCTTGTCCTTGAGGATGTTGACGGGCTGACCGTTCCTGTCCTTGGGGACGTAGTAGGGCCTGTAGGGGCTGCAGCCATTTACTTCGACCGGCTGCCTGCCTTCCGCGGGCGGCTCTGGCAGCTGGAGGATGCGTTCTGCGAACTCCTCTGCCTTTGCGATATCCTCCGCGTCCGGCCTGCCGGCGCCGAGGATGCGGGAGAACGAGTGCTCGCCCACAAATGCCCCTGCCGCGACGGTCCTGAAGCCAGCCGCCTCCAGCAGGTCGCGCAGTTCGATGAGCGCGTCGTCATAATTCCTGTTTCCGTAGCACACCACGGGGACGGCCAGGGCGCCTCCGCCTGTGAGACTGCGTATGTAGCTGAGGAGCACGTTCGGGACCCGCCCGGCATAGACCGGGACGCCGAACACCACGAGGTCTCCTTCTTCGAAACAGCGGGGCTTTTCCCTGCCTTGCGGAAGCGTGAAGTCCTCCAGCCTTAGCTCTTCGCCCCAGGCCCGGGCTATCCGCCCGGCGACTGCGAGGACGATACGTTTGGTCGTCCCCGTGGCGCTGAAATACATTGCGCTAACTCTTCTTGCGTTCATCTTACCTCCTGAATGTGTCCTCCGCCGCGGCCGGACTGACCGACGGCAGCTCCCTGCAAGAGGCCGGGATTCTGCCGCGCCTTCTTACCGGTCTGGGTTGGATGTGCTGGGCGACCTTGCGCCTGAGCGCCTTCTCCACACAGCCCGGGACAAAGCTGCCGAGTTCCGCACCTAATGCGCCAAGCTCTCTTGCCGCGCTCGAACTCAGGAAGGCATAGCGGCTGTCCGCCGCCAAAAAGAGCGTTTCCGCTTCGGGGTTCAGGGTCCTGTTGACGGAGGCCATCTGGAACTCATAGTCAAAGTCGCTCGTCGCACGAAGACCACGTATGATGACAGGCCTCTCGAAACGGCGTACATAGTTTGCCAGGAGGCCGCCGTATGCCTCGACCAGGACCCCGGGTATGTCCGCCGTGGCCTCGCGCAGGAGCTCCACGCGCTCCTGAACGTCGAAGAGGCCGCGGCCTTTGCCGCCGTTCGACATCACACAGACCACAACGCCGCCAAACCTGGCGGCGCAGCGCCTGATGACGTCCACATGTCCATGCGTAGGCGGGTCGAAGCTGCCCGGGAATATCGCTGTACTCATGTCTCTTGCACCCTCGTTGCCCGCGCGCCCTGTTTTACATATACGGCGCCGGGACCGGCCTGATGCCTCCCGGCCAAACCTGCCGGGATCCGGCAAAGTGTTACAGTGTGCGGCGCGCAAAACATAAATAGTGAACAGTTTTTCAGCTCTGTCTCAATCCGCGATGGCCCTGTTATATATGGCTCGGGGCAAAGCGCAGCAAAACGACGAAAACACCGCTCTTTCTACCGTAAAAACTATAACATTATGCCGCATAAACTGTCAACGAAATAACAGTGCGGCAAAAAATTTTCGTGATTGGCAACAAGCTGCCAAATCTGTATCATTTGGTTTTGTGACACAATAATTTACACTCGTTTGCCCATGCGTTGAATAACTCCCGCACTGTAACAGCGCAAAGAATTACAGTTTGCCGTTGCAAATGGAGCGGGACTGTCGTATGATGGATGTAAGAATGTGTCATGCAGCGACGTCGGAGGAGTGGAGAAAATGACGGTCAAGCGAGACTCGATAGTTGACAGCATAAGGAGACTACCGCCGGGAAGCAAGGTTTCGGTCCGCGGTTTGGCGGAGGAGCTGGGCGTCAGCGTTGGGACGGCGCACAAGGCCGTGCGCCTGGCGGAGGAGCTGGGACTTGTACAGGTGGTGCCGCGCTCGGGGACCTTCCGCTCGGACGACGCGTGCCGGGAAACCGGGCCGGAGGGGCTGCTGCTTTCGAACGTCATAGAACGCCTGGGGCTCACCGTCCTCTGCGGGGCCAGATATGCGAACGTACCAATAGGCGAGATAATCCTGGGGGACGGAAGCGCGGAGCAGTTTTCGGCGCGGCTGATGGCCTCGCCCGGCAAGCCGCTGTGTCTCGTGGGGGACAGGCTGGAGATATTGCAGCGCGCGGCCGATGCCGGCGCGAATATCATTGCTACGAGCGGAACTCAGGTGAACACCGTCCAGCTGGTGATGGCCATGGAAAGGGGCTCATGTGTTTTGTCCTCGGAGCAGGACAGCCTGACGGTTTATGGACTGCTGTGCTCGGAGCTGGCTAAGAGCGTGGGCTCCGTCCCGGCGGACAGCGTGCGGAACTGGATGCGGATGCCGCTCTATGTGTATTACAACGACCTCGTTGCGGACTGGCACAGGCTGTACAGGCCGATCTTGTCCATGAACTCCAAGTGCGCGGTGGTGGACGACGACCTGAATATCTGCGGGACCTTGGACACGGTGGCGGCGCTGTCGTCCACGCCCTCGCGAAAAGTGTCCAGTCTTTATACTTCGGGGACCGACTGCTTCACGGCGGACGAGGACACGCCGATGGACGAGCTGGCGGACCGTATGATAACGGAGGGGAGTTCGGCTGCATATATAACCCGCGGTAAGGTCCTGAGCGGCATGATAACGACGAACGACATGCTGAGATATTATCAATACTGCCTTTCCGCAGCTGGGAACAGGGGCAAATCGTCACCTGCGCTGGAACTGCTGAACAGGGACAGGCAGGACAAGCTCCGCAACGTATATCTGGCAAAGCTGCCTGGGGTGGGCGAGACGGACGCGGAGCAGCTTTTTTCGCTGCTGCTCTCCGCCGGACGGAGGCACGCGGAGGAGCTGCTGGGGACAAGCCGGGGCCTGCAGAGCGGTACGTTTTATGTTTTGGACGAGTGCTCGCCTACAGAGCTGATGCTCTCCAGCGAGGTGATAAAGCGAACGGAGAAAATAAGCGTGCTGGAAGTGGAGGCCTTTGACGACTCCGCCATGTATGCCCGCTGCATCTTCGTCATCTCCGTTTCCAACTGAGGGTTTGCCTATAAAACGACATGAGGAAGGCCCCGCCGAAACCGGCGGGGGCCTTCCTCTTTTTCATATCATATTATCATATACGCGCTTCAGTCCAGGTAGCCCGGGCGGACCTGGAGGCCCAAGTGGGCGGCCTGCTTTTTGAGCTGCTCGTCTTCGATGAGGCCCTTTATCGGCAGATGCGCGATTTTGAGATAGATTTCCGCGGCCTTTTCCGCACTCTCTATGAGGCCGAAGGCATCGTCCAGACTCGCGCCGCAGGCGTAGACGCCGTGGTGCGCCCAGACCACCACCCGAGCCGTTTTGAATTCCCGCGCCGTCTCTACGCCGATGTCTGACGTGCCGCACAGCTGCCAGGGCAGGACGTTCACCCCGTCCGGCAGGACCATGATGCACTCGTTGTTCATCCGCCACAGCGTCCGCGTGAACTCGCGCGAGTCCAGCTCGTGGACGCAGGTCATGGCGATGAGGTTCGTCGGGTGGCTGTGCATCACAACGCGGTTCTCCGCGTCCGCAGCCAGGCGCGAGATATGGCCCATCAGATGGCTCGGCAGCTCGGAGGTGCAGCGGCCCCCGTCCGTATAGCCCCAGACCAGCTCCGCCGCTGCGCCGTCTCTGCTGATTCGGATGACGCCCAGGTCCCGTTCGGGATATTTTTCAAGGTTCTTGAAGTATTTCCCCGTGCCCGTCACGAGCAGATACCTGCCCGCGAGCGCCGAGGCGTCAAAGCCCGTATCGAACCTGCGCTGTGCTTCGACGAAGTCCAGCCCGTCGGTTTCCCCGGAGTCCAGGAGTATGCTGATGTTACCGCCGTTGCGCTCGTGCCAGCCGAGCCGGTACATGTTCGCGGCCGTGGCCGCAAGCTCCTCGACCTTGTTGTAAAACGGCAGTCTCATTTCTTCACCGCCTTTGCCGCGCCCCCCAGCAGTTTGCCCAGGCCGCTTATATATTTGCCGTTCGCCAACTCCTGCAGCGCGCGGAGCCAGGGACCCCGTATGCCGCCGTTTATCTGCATCCCGCTCAGCGAGGCGTCCGCCGCGGAGGAGAACATCATCCTATACTCTGGCGAGTTCCTGTCCCCGCCGCAGTGCCGGGCTATGACCTGTTCCAGGACCAGCCTGATCGCCCGGGCAGGAGCGCTGCTCTCGCAGAGGTCTGTGAGCGTGCTCTCCATCGTATACGCGCCCTTAGAACTCCGGCGCTCCGGGAGCTTCCTGCCGAGCAGCCGCTCAAAGTCCGCGGTGCGCGGTTTGCCCTGCGGCGCGAAGTACCACTCCGGCGTCTCCGGCGGCGCGGGGAGAGGGACCTCGGGACAGGCGAGCTCGGTTTCGAGCCTTATGTCCTCGCTGCTCGAGCCCAGTTTCAGCCTGTAGACCCCGCCGGGGACGCGCCAGTCCACGCCCGTCCAGACCGCGAGGCTCTCCCTCGAGATGTCCACGCTCACACGGCGGCTCTCGCCCGGCTCAAGACAGGTCCGCGCAAAACCGCAGAGGTTCAGCTGCGGCCTGTAGTAGCGGCCCTCCGGCGGCGTAAAGTAAAGCTGCGAGACCTCCGCGCCGGCGCGCTCACCGGTGTTTTTGAGCGTGAAACTGACACGGCCGTCCTCGACGGCAATGTCCGAATATTCAAAGCTCGTATAGCTCAGGCCGTGGCCGAAGGGATAGCGTACGGGTACGCCCGCGCTCGCATACCAGCGGTAGCCGACATAGAGCCCCTCACGGTAGGCTGGGTCGCGCTCGCCGTAGTGCTCAGAGACCGCGCAGTCCGAATAGCGCAGCGGCCAGCTCTCCGCCAGCTTGCCGGAGGGGACCGCCAGCCCGAAGAGCAGCTGTTCCACGGCCTCGCCCCCGGCCTCGCCGGGCAGGCCCATATAGAGGATGCCGCGCACCTTGTCCGCCCAGGGCATCTCCACGGCCCCGCCGCAGAAGAGGACGACCACCGTGTTCGGGTTCGCCTCGGCCACGGCCTCAATGAGCCGTATGTGTCCCTCGGGCATGGACATGTCCGCGCGGTCAAAGCCCTCGGATTCATACTGAGGCGGAAGCCCGGCGAACACGACGGCGGTCTCGGCCCGCCCGGCCGCTCGCTCCGCCGCGGAGATGAGATCACCTCTGGTGCTCCCGTCCGCCAGGCAGCCCTGCACCCAGGCTATGTCCCCGCAGCAGCCTGCGGCGCTGGTGAGTTTTCTCGGGTTTATGTGGCTGCTGCCCGAGCCCTGGTAGCGCGGGTGCGCGGCCATGTCGCCTATGAACACCACGCCCGCGCGGCGCTTGAGGGGGAGGATACCGCGCTCGTTCTTCATGAGCACGGCGCAGCTCGCGGCGGCGCGCCTTGCAAGCTCGTGACTGCGCCCGTAATCACAGGCGCCGCCCTCCGAGGCCGCGCCGGAGTACGTTTTCATGAGCTTTATCACGCGCCCGGCGCAGGCCGCTGCGGCCTCTCGGCTGAGCTCGCCCCTTTCCATGGCGCGGAGACAGTCCTCCTCCATATAGCCGGAACCGCCGGGCATCATGAGGTCGCAGCCCGCCTCAAAACCGCGTATCCTGTCGTTCGAAGCGCCCCAGTCCGTTATGACTGCGCCGTCAAAGCCCCAGCTGCTGCGGAGGATGTCTGTGAGCAGACGGCGGCTGTCCGAGCAATGCTCGCCGTTCAGGCTGTTGTAGGCGCACATGACGGCGGCGGGCTTTGCCTCCTTCACGGCCAGCTCGAAGCCGCGCAGGTATATCTCGCGGAGCGTCCGCTCGTCCACCGTGCTGTCCGAGGAAAAGCGCTTGTACTCCTGGTTGTTGCAGGCGAAGTGCTTGAGACAGGCGCCCGCGCCCTCGGCCTGCACGCCCTCGATGAAGGCGGCGGCAAGCACGCCCGTGAGCAGCGGGTCCTCGGAGAAGTATTCGAAGTTCCTGCCGCAGAGCGGGCTGCGCTTTATGTTGGCGCCGGGGCCTAGCACGAGGCCGACTCCCTCCGCCAGCGCCTCCCGCGCTATGGCGGCGCCTATGCAGCGCATGAGTTCCGCGTCCCAGCCGCAGGCGGTGAGCACCGCCGTGGGAAAACAGGTCGCAGGCTTGGAGCGGTTCATGCCGAGCATGTCCCCGGCGCGCTCCTGCTTGCGCAGGCCGTGAGGCCCGTCCGCCATCATGAGCGGGCTAAGGCCAAGTTCCGGCACGGCCCGCGTGTGCCAGCAGTCCGCCCCCTCGCAGAGCCGGATGAGTTCAAGGTCCGTCATTGCATCTCCCCCGGGAATCAAAATTCTGCCTCGGCCATATGCAAAAAGGCCGAAGCGCACTAAAACAAGGCCCCATCCCACGGGGACGGGGCCTTGAAAGATTCAGTCCTTATTCTTGAAAAACTCCTCGAAGTAGTCGCGCCGCGCCTTTTCCTGAGCCCGGAGCTTTTCCTCGTCGGGCTGCTGCCTGGGCTGCTGGGACGGAGGCGCCTGCGGCCTGCGGGCAGCGGTCGTGACCGGTTCGCGCTGGCGCTGGGCCGGCTGCTGCTGTTCAACGAACACCCTGGTGGCGTTTTCAGCCTCCATGCGGCGCTGACGCTCGAGCCTGGCGCGGCGGAGTTCCCGCATGTGGCGCTTGTGCAGGACCCTGTAGCGGATGACCAGAGCTACATAGCTCACGAGAGCGAGGACCAGCGCGATGATAACTATTTTGACCCAGGTCATGCTGAAGACGCTGGCGACCTGGTTCTTCATATACTGCAGCTTGGAGAGCTCGACCGCGCTGCCGGCTATGAGCTGGGTGGTCCCGTAGACGTCATCTCCAAGGCTGAGCGTGATCTCGCCCAAGACGGTGCCGGCGGCGATGGGTGCCTCGAGCGTTTCTCCGTCGCGCTGGCTGTAGATGACGATATCCCTATCGAGCGTGGTGGTGTCGAAGTCGTTGGCGATGAGCGCCGTGAGGACACTGTTGGGGCGGAGCGTGACCTTGCCGTCGTCGGCGGCCATGGCCACGTCTACCTCGGTTATGAGCTCGGAGGAGCTGAGGATCTCGCGGACGCTGAAGTTCTGGAACACCCAGTCATAGAGGCTGCGGCTGTCTATGAAGTTCCAGTAGTCGTAACCGCCGGAGCTGTTCTGCGTAGCCTCGCCGCCGAGCACCGCGGCGATCACGCGGACGCCGTCCTTCTCCGCGGAGGAGACGAGGCAGTAACCCGCGGCGCTGGTGTGGCCGGTCTTGCCGGTTTTGGCGTATTCGTAGTAGTTGCCGGAATAGAGCTGGGTATTCTGGTTTATTAGGCCGTTAGTATTGGAGAGCTGGCGTTCCCCGGCGACGTTCGTCGCGGGGACGGTGTAGCTGATGGTCCCGCTGATCTCCGCAAAGAGGTCGTGCGAGAGGGCCTCGCGGTAGATGAGGGCCATATCCCTGGCGGTGGTATAGTGGTTCTCATCCGGCAGGCCGTGCGTGTTGGCGAAGTGCGTCCCGGTGCAGCCGAGCTCTGCGGCGCGGGAATTCATCCTGTCCACGAAGGCGGAAACGGAGCCGCTTATGTATTCGCCGATGATGTTGCAGGCTTCGTTTGCCGAGGCCAGCAGCGCACAATAGAGCAGGTCCTTGAGCGGCATGGTCTCGCCCGGGACGATGCCGGCGGTGCTGCCGTCGTCCACCATGCCTTCAAGGCAGGTCTGGCTGGCGGTGACGCTGTCCGTCAGCGAAAACTCACCTTTTTCGACAGCCTCGACCGCGACGAGGACCGTCATGACCTTCGTCAGCGAGGCGGGGTATGCTTTTTCATCCGCGTTTTTCTCATAGAGCACGCGGCCGGAATCCGTATCCACGAGGATGGCGGCCTTGCTGCTCACCTCCGGCTGCTCCAGGGCGAGGGCCTGGGGCGCCAGCATGGCGGAAAGCAGGACGACTATCAAAAATATGGGCAGCAAGCGTATTTTTTTCATATCAATCTCCGCAATAATGTGTTATCATAGCGTACAGGGGCTTTCATTATTATACAAGTGCTTCCTGCGAAAAGCAACAGCAAAAAATCCCTCGGAAGGGGTGGGGCGGATGCGCAGGCCGGGTCTTGCGGCGATATCCTGCGCCGCGGCGGCGCTCGTTTTCACGCTGGGCGCTCTCTGCCTGCGCGGCGGAAGGGAGGGCGTTCCAGTCTCCGGCGCGGAGCCGCTGCCGGTGAACGTCAACACCGCGGACGCGCAGGAGCTCCGGCTCCTGCCCGGAATAGGCGAGGTCAAGGCCGCTGCAATCCTTGAATACAGGCTGGAGCACGGCCCTTTTTCCGACGTAGCCGGGCTGCTCGAGGTTCCCGGCCTGGGCGAGGCGACGCTCGAGGGCTTCCGGGACTATGTCTGCGTGGATACTCAGGAGGACGATTCATGAAGATACTCGTCGTGGACGACGAAAAACTGCTCGTAAAGGGCATCAAATTCAACCTCGAAAACGAGGGCTACACCGTGGACGCCTGCTACGACGGCGAGAGCGCCGTGCAGCTGGCCGCCTCGGGAGACTACAGTCTCATTATCCTGGACCTCATGATGCCGGGGCTGGACGGGCTGGAAGCCTGCCAGAAGATCCGCGGATTTTCCACCGTCCCCATCATCATGCTCACAGCCAGGAGCGAGGACGCGGACAAGCTGCTGGGCTTCGAGTCCGGCGCGGACGACTATGTCACAAAGCCTTTCAACATCCTGGAGCTCAAGGCGCGCATACGCGCCCTGCTCCGGCGCGCCTCCATGCCCGCGGCGGGACCCTCCGCCTCCGTGCTGGAGCGCGGCGGCCTGGAGATAGACACAGAAAAACGCACCGCCAGGAAAAACGGCGTCCCCGTTGAACTGACGGCCCGGGAGTTCGACCTCATAGAGCTCTTCCTGCGCAACCCCGGCAAGGTATACAGCCGCGACAACCTCCTCGACCTCGTCTGGGGCTACGACTACCAGGGCGACGGCAGGACGGTGGACGTCCACATCCGCAGGCTGCGCGAGAAGCTCGAGGACCGCCCCGCCTCGCCCAGGCTCATCATCACGAAGTGGGGCGTGGGCTACTACTTCGCCGAGTGAGGCGGGAGACCATGCGCAACGAAGGCCGGAAAAACGAAAAACGCAGAAGGATAACGGAGCGCGTCCAGTTCAAGTTCGTGCTCTCCTTTGCGCTGCTCGTGGCCGGCCTTTTGGTGCTGCTCAACACCTACCCGATCGCCACCTCGCGCGACCTCGTGTTCAAGGAAAAGGAGAGCTCGCTCCTGAGCCAGGCCGCGGTCATCTCCTCCTCGCTTTCGGGCCTGGACCGGCTTACGCCGGACTCCGTCGGCCAGGTAATCGACCTGCTGGAGCTGAGCTCCTCGAGCCGGGTCATGGTGACGGACTCCGCCGGACTCGTGCTCTACGACAGCGGCAAGCCGGATTACGAGGGCAGGTATGCCCTCCTGAGCGAGGTCCGCTACGCGCTGGGCGGCAAGCAGATGTTCGGCTCGCGCTTTGCAGACGGCGCCTTTTTCTCCACGGCGGCGCTGCCGGTCCGCAGCGGCGGCGTGACGCTCGGCGCCGTCTGCGTCTACGAATACAACGAGGCCCAGGCCGAGCTCATCCTCTCCATCCTCAACCGGCTCGTCACAATCTCCATCGGCGCGAGCGCGGTGGCCCTGGCGCTGACGGTCGTATTCTCCCGTGCGCTGACGGGGCGGATAACACGCCTGGCGGAGGCCATCCGCGTGGTCCGCGGCGGGGACTATGAGCACAGGCTCAAGCCCGAGGGCAACGACGAGCTCACCGAGCTCTGCGAGGAGTTCAACAACATGACCCAGACGCTCGAGACTACCGAGCAGCAGCGCCGCCGCTTCGTCTCGGACGCCTCGCACGAGCTCAAGACCCCGCTCGCCGCCATAAGGCTCTTGGCGGACAGCATCGAGCAGTCCGAGGATATGGACGAGGCCACGATGCGCGAGTTCGTCTCGGATATCGGCACGGAGGCGGACAGACTCCAGCGCACGACGGAAAAGCTCCTGGACCTCTCCCGCCGGGACGACGGCGTCAAGGCGCCCTGTGTGCGGGTGAGCCTGGCCGAGGTGGCGGATTCGACTCTGCGCCTGCTGTCCCCGCTCGCGGAAAAGCTGGGCGTGACGCTTGCCTGTACGCCGGACGAGAGCTGCGTCATCACGGCGCCGGAGGACGAGGTGTACCAGATCGTCTTTAACCTCGCGGAGAACGCGGTGAAATACAACGTCGAGGGCGGCTCGGTGGACATCTCCATGCGCCGGGAGGACGGCAATGTGCTCCTCACGGTCGAGGACCGTGGCATCGGGATACCGGAGGCCGACCTGCCCAACATCTTCTCGCGCTTCTACCGCGTGGACAAGGCGCGCTCGCGGGAGCGCGGCGGCAGCGGGCTGGGCCTCTCCATCGTACACGACGCCGTGGCCGCCCTGGGCGGCAGCATAGAGGTCGCGGCACGGGAGGGCGGAGGCACGCGCTTCACCGTCAGCTTCCCGGAGCCGGAGGAGGGAGGCGGCAAACTTGAGACTTAGGAGACTGGCTGCGCTTGTCCTCGCCCTGTGCCTGGCGCTGGGCCTGGCGGGCTGTGCGGGAGAGACCATAGAGGTGACGGTCTGGCGCAGCGGGGAGGGCTCCGTTGCCCTGCCGGAGACGAAACGCCTCGCCCCCGGGACGGGGCTCATACCCGGAGCAGTCGCGGCGTTCAATTCCACGCCGGACGAGCCGGGGCTGGAGCGCGCCGCGCCGGAGGGCGCGGACATCCTGGGCTGGCGGCTGGAGGGCTCGGAGCTGAAGCTGGAGGTCAGCCCGGAGTGGGCAGAGCTCAGCGGCTTTGAAAAGACGGTGGCCGAGTGCTGCGCTGCGCTCAGCTTCTGCGCGCTGGAGGGCGTGGAGCGCGTGAGCTTCTACCTGCTCGGCCAGAGGCTGGGCCGCTCGATAGACGAGGGAGATATCATCCTGTCGGCATATGCCGAAGAGGAATAGCATTGGAGGCTTTTGAAATGGCAAACACGATGAGAGTAAAAGAGGCCGTTGCCCGTGCAGGACTGGACGCGCTGCTGCTGATGGACGACAGGGACATCTACTACGCCACGGGCTTTCTGCCGACGGACAGCGCCGCGCTCATAACGGGCGGGGCGGCCTTCCTGGTGACGGATTCGCGCTACATCGAGGCGGCGCAGAAACAGGCCGCGCCGGGTGTGGAGGTCATCCTGACGACCAGGGAACGCCCGCTCATGTCCATACTGCGCGAGCTGGCTGACAAGCTCGGCGTGGAAAAGCTGGGCGCAGAGGAGGAAAAGCTCAGCCACGCGGCGTATCTGCGCCTGGAGAAGGCGCTGGACCGCTCTCTGCTGCCGGCGCAGGCGCTGCTGGTGGAGCTGCGCTCCTGCAAGACCCGCGAGGAGCTGGCGAGCCTCGTCGCCGCCCAGCGCATAGCGGAAAAGGCGCTGGAGGAGGTCCTGCCCATGCTGAAGCCGGGCGCTGTGGAGCGCGAGATAGCCGCGGAACTGACCTACAGGATGCGCCTGCACGGAGCGGAGGGCAACTCATTTGACCCCATCGTCGTGACCGGCGCCAAGAGCAGTATGCCCCACGGCGTACCCGGGGACGAGGTGATAAGTTCCGGGGACTTTGTAACGATGGACTTCGGCTGCATCAAGGACGGCTACTGCTCCGACATGACGCGGACGGTCGCCGTTGGCTCCGCGACGGAGGAGATGCGCAACGTATACCAGACCGTGTTCGAGGCGCAGAAGGCGGGAATAGCCAAGGCGCGCCCGGGCGCGACGGGCGCAGAGATACATGGCGCTGCGGCGAAGGTCATAGCGGACGCGGGCTACGGGGCCTATTTTGGCCACGGATTCGGCCACGGCGTGGGCCTGGACATACACGAGCAGCCCGTGGCTTCCCCGGCGAACGAAAAGCCCATGCCGGAGGGCGCGGTGATCTCGGCCGAGCCGGGGATCTACCTGCCCGGCAGGTTTGGCGTCCGCATAGAGGACGTGCTCTACCTCACAGGCGAGGGCTGCGAGAACATCACAAAGGCGCCGAAGGAGCTGCTGATACTCTGAGCTGCGGCGTTTTGCCCCGGAAAATGCCGGAAATCTTGTTTTGCTCTTGCCAAAATAAGATATGTAGTGTAAAATGTGTTGGTTATATAAACAATAAGCCACAGGAGGACAGGATTTATGATAACAGCAGGCGATTTCAGAAACGGCGTCACTTTCGAGATGGACGGGCAGGTCATGACCGTCGTCAGCTTCCAGCACGTAAAGCCCGGCAAGGGCGCTGCCTTTGTCCGTACCAAGATGAAGAACGTCATGACGGGCGCTGTCACCGAGACTTCGTTCAACCCCACGGCCAAGTTTGAGGAGGCCACGGTCGAGCGCAAGAGCATGGAGTACAGCTACGCGGACGGCAACCTCTACTATTTCATGGACCCTGAGAGCTATGAGCTCATCCCCATCGACGGCTCGCTCCTGGGAGACAGCTTCAAGTTCGTGAAGGAGAACATGGTCTGCGTGGTCATGAGCTACAAGGGCAGCGTGTTCGCGGTGGAGCCGCCCAACTTCGTCGAGCTCGAGGTCACCCAGACGGACCCCGGCTTTGCCGGAAATACCGCCACCAACGCGACCAAGCCCGCTACGCTGGAGACCGGCGCCGAAGTCAAGGTCCCGCTGTTCATCAACGAGGGCGACAAGATCAAGATAGACACCCGCACCGGCGAATATCTTGAGCGCGCAAAGGGCTGATAGCCGCTATATTTCCCCTGTAAGGAGGAGCATCAAATGACAACTTCCGAGAAAGTGGCCTATCTGAAGGGCCTGGCCGAGGGCCTCGGCGTTGATAAGGAGACGAAGGAAGGCCGCATACTGGACTCCGTCATCGACATACTCGAGGACCTGGCCCACGATATCGAGGACCTCGAGGAAAACGCCTGGGAGCTGGGCGAGGCCATAGACCAGGTGAGCGACGACCTCGCCGATATCGAGGACATCGTCTACGACGTGGATGATGACGAGGACGAAGAGGACGACGAGGACGAGTGCTGCGGCTGCTGCTGCGACGAAGAGGACGAGGACGAGGAGCCCGTGTTCTACGAGGTCACCTGCCCGGCCTGCGAGAACACGATCACCATAGACGAGGACGTGCTCAGCCTCGGCGCCATTGAGTGCCCCAACTGCGGCGAGACCCTGGAGTTCGAAGGCGTCGAACCTCTCGAGGACGAAGAGGACGAGGACGAAGAGAACTGAAAAGAATAAAAAAGGCCAAAGCCCTCGGGCTTTGGCCTTTTTATTTTACCCTGCGAGGCGGCTGAGAGCCTTTCTGTCCAGGATACGAACCTCCCCGCGGGCGAGAGACACCAGCCCCTCAGACTGGAAGTAGCGGAGCATACGGGTCACTACCTCGCGCGCTGTGCCGAGGTGAGCGGCGATCCGCTCGTGCGTGAGGGAGAGCGCGTCGCCTCCGGAGAGCGCGGCCTCTTCGATCAGGAAGGAAGCAAGCCGGCGGTCAAAGCTCTTCCAGAGGACCTGCTCGACCAGCCACATGACCTCTGAAAAACGCGAGGCCATGATCTCGTTCGTGTAGTTGGCGAGCGGGGCGCTGCGGTCCATGAGGCTGCGGTATATCTCCGGAGAGATGACGAGAAAGTCTGAGTCTGTCTCAGCCTCGATGCAAATGTCGAACTGCAGGCTTTTCACCATGCAGGAGGCTGAGAAGAGGCAGATATCGCGCTCGAAAAGACGGTACAGCGTTATCTCACGCCCGGACTCGGAGAGCATATAGGCGCGGAGCCTGCCTGACCTTATGGCGAGGAGGCCGACGCATTCGGCTCCGGCGCCGTGGATTAGTTCGCCTGCGGCGGCAGTGCGCGGCGAAGCGGCGTGTTCCAGCTCGCGTTTTTGTTCGGGGGAGAGCTTGTCCCAGACCGGGAAAAATTGATTAAGCTCGATGTCGGCCACCACCTTTCGGTGACATTATACAGCAAAGGGACGTTCCATACAAGGCAAAAGCCGCAGCGCATTGAGTGCGCTGCGGCTTTTATGTGGCGTATACGGGAGCAGCTCAGCTTTCCATCTGCTTGCCGAGGAATGCGGCGACGGTCTGGGCGAGCTTGAACTCGACGTCACCGGAGGGCGGAGCATTTTTGGGCGAGGCGAAGATGACGCAGCCCATGAGGTCGCCCTCGGATATGACGGGGGCGGCGACGGAGACGCAGAAACCGCTTTCGGAGTCGGTGACAGGCACCGTAGCGCCGCCGGACTCATGGCGGTAGACTCGGCGGGACTCCATAATTTGCTCGAGCTCGGGGGAGACGCGCTTTTCGAAAAGCTCGCGCCTTCCGCCTCCGGCGACGGCGATGACGGCGTCCCTGTCGCAGACGGCGGCGATACAGTCCGTTGACTTGTGGAGCGAGTCGCATATCTGCGCCGCAAAATCGGAGAGCTCGCCGATGGGCGAGTACTTTTTAAAGATGACCTCCCCATCCTTATCCGTGAAAATCTCCAAGGGGTCGCCCTCACTGATAACATTGGCGCTGATGGCCCTATCCGGGTGGTGGGTCGAGGTCTGCACCACCGTCACGGGCTCCGTGTCCGGCTCCGGCAGCTCGCCGCGGCGCAGCAGCGTGTCGATGTCGGCCTTGAGCCGTATCTCGACGTGGTCCTCATAGACGAAGATGCGCTCGATTATGAGCTCCAGGTCCTGCTTTTCGAGGTGCGGTTTCGTGATGATGTCGTCGAAGACCTCCATCGCCGTCTTTGCGGCGCGGTTTGCGCGGATTATGGTGTTGCGCCTGTCCGTGACGTGCTCTATCTGGCTCTGCAGGCCCTCTATCTTCCGCATGAGGTCGGCTTCCAGCTCGTCGTAGGTCGCCTCGAGCACGGCCTCGTTTTCCGGGTGGCGCATGATGTCCCGCACGCGCTGGCGCTTCGTGGCCTTGAGCTCCTCCTGCGCGTCGAGCAGCACGTCCTCTAAGTTCGCCGCGCTGCGCTCCGTCTCCGCCACGTCCTCGGGCTCGCGGGCGAGTTCGGCGTTGAGCCGCTCGAGCATCTCCGCGGAGTTGTCGCGCACCTTCCGGACATAGAGCTTCACGAGCTCGTCGAGCTTGTCCACGCGGATGTGGTGGGTCGTGCAGCCGGCGGTGCCGCGCCGGTGATAGGTGCCGCAGGTGTAGGCGGGCTTGAGGTCGCGCCGGCTCAGCGCGAACATGGGCGCGCCGCAGTCGCCGCACTCGAGGAAGCCGGAGTAGACGTTCTCGTTTATCTTGACGCCGCGGTAGTTGTACTTCGCCCGCTTCTCGCGCAGGGCGCGGACGGTGGCGAAGGTGCGGTAGTCGATGATGGGCTGGTGGTGGTTTTCGATGACGATCTGCTCCACCTCGTCGCGCAGGATGTCCTGGCCGTTTATCTTGGCGCGGGTGTACTTGCCCTGGCGCAGCGTGCCGATGTAGAAGTCGTTGTCGAGTATGCCCTGGACGGTGGCGATGCTCCACGCGCTCTTGACTCTGCGGCGGTATTCCTCGCCCTCGGCTATCTTGCGCTCGCGCTCGGCCATGCGCGGCGTGGGTACGCCCTCGTCGGTGAGGGAGTTGGCTATCTTCTTGTAGCCCCAGCCGTCGATGTAGAGCCGGTAGATGCGGCGGACGATCTCGGCCTCGACGGGCACGACCTCGAACTGCTGCTTCTTGTTCACGATGTAGCCGTAGGGCGCGGCGCAAATCCACTTGCCGTCCTCCTGGCGGCGGCGGATGACGCTTTTGACCTTCTTGCTCGTGTCGGTGACGGGCATCTCGTTTATGAGGAACTGGAACTGTATCTTGAGCCAGTCGTCGTCGTTGGGGAAGTCGATATTGTCGCCGATGGAGATTATGCGCGCGCCCGCGTCGCGCAGGTCCTCAAGCTCGACGAGGCCGCGGCTGTTGCGGCGCGAGAAGCGGGAAAAGTCCTTGACGACGAGGATGTCCAGCCTGTGCGCCATGAGCTCCCGCCGCATGGCCTGATAACCCTCGCGCTGCTCGAAGGTGTAGCCCGAGCGGTCGCGGTCCTCGTAGAATATGAGCTCCGCGCCGGGGAACTTGTGCTCGACGAAGTCGGAGATGATGGCCTTCTGGTTCTCGATGGACGTGTTGTCGCGGTCAAGCTCCTCGTCAACGGAGATGCGGCAATAGCCGGCGATACGGATAGACAAGTTGTCCGGCATAGCGGTCTCCTCCTTTGCGTATAGTACAATAATAATATGTAATATGGCGTTATTAATTGATTACATTGTAACACGCCCCTCACCTTTCCGCAAGGGGCATTGTCATCATGTTTTTTGCACTCCAGTGCACGAATCTGTCGAATCTTAAAAGTTTTTGCATTTGAGTGCACAAACTTGATTTTTTGCCGGGTTTGTGCTATCCTGTTGCTGTCGGGAGGTGCGTGCACATGATAACTGCTCACAAACTAAAAAAGCGCGACCTGTACCTGAACAGGCTCATAGCCTTTCAGGACACCGAGCCGGTTAAGATCGTCACCGGCATACGCCGCTGCGGAAAGTCCAGCCTGCTCATGCTTATGGCAGAGCATCTGAGGAACACGGGCATTGCGGATGAGCAGATAGTGGAGATGAACTTTGAATCGCATGACTTCATGAAGCTGTCCGCCGACGGGCTCTACGACTACGTCAAGGCACGGGCCCTGCCCGGGAAGCGGATGTACCTCTTTTTCGACGAGCTGCAGCGCATTGAAAACTGGGAGAGCGCGGTCAATTCCCTCAGGGTCGATCTCGACTGCGACATTTACGTCACCGGCTCCAACGCCTTTCTGCTATCCTCGGAGTACTCGACCTACCTCTCGGGCAGATGCGTGGAGATAAGGATGCTGCCCCTCTCCTTCAGCGAGTTTCTGTATTTCAACGGTTTTTCGCTGCAGAAGGGCAAGAGCCCTCTGGGCACGTCGAGGCTGCAGGCCCTGGACGAAAACGGCGAGCGCTATGAGCTTCGCGAGGTCTTTGGGGCCTATATGCGCCTGGGCGGCATGCCCGGCATAGCCGAGGCCGGTCTGGATCAGGAAAAGGCCCTTGTGCTGCTCGACGGCATCTACTCCACCGTGGTCATGCGCGACATCCTTGAGCGGGAGAAGCGCCGTGGGCAGAAGAACATCACAGACCCTGCCCTGCTGCGGAAGATCATACTGTTTTTGGCCGACAACATTGGCAGCAGCGTCTCGGTGTCCTCCATCGGCCGCACCCTGGTCAGCGAGGGCCTGCTTGAAGGCGAAAAGCGCAGGGGCGCGCCCAGCGTCCACACGGTGCATGCCTATGTCGACGCGCTGCTCGAGTCCTATTTCTTCTATGAGATAAAGCGCTTCGACATCAAGGGCAAGGAGTTTCTCAGAACACTCGGCAAGTATTACATCGTCGATATAGGACTGAGGAATTATCTGCTGGGCTTCAGGGAGCGCGACAGCGGGCACGCGCTGGAAAACGTGGTGTACTTTGAGCTCCTGCGCCGCGGCTACGACGTGGCGGTCGGCAAGGTGGACAAGGCGGAAGTGGACTTCGTCGCCGTCAAGTCCGGTGAGAAGCTGTATGTGCAGGTCACGGAATCCATGATGAGCGAGGATGTGCGCCGCCGCGAGCTCGCGCCTCTGCAGAAGATAAGCGACAACTATGAAAAGCTCGTCCTGTCCCTCGAGCCGGGCCTGCAGCCGTCCTATGACGGCATCAAGTCCCTTGAGCTCACAAGCTGGCTGACGGGTGAAGTGTAACGCAGCCAAAGCGCCCGCCGGTGAGTGGTGAACCGGCGGGCTTCTTCTTATCTTATCTTACCTCTCCTGCGCGGCGTGCTCCGCTTTGGCGGCCCTCTCGCGCTGCACCTGCAGCTCGGCGGCGCGGCGCTTGTTGTAGGCCAGCAGGTCTAGGACGCTCGTGTGCAGGTCTTCGCTGCCGGATTTGTAGACGGCGACCTGGTACTTTTTCGGCTTGTACTCCCGGCACAGCCCCTCTATCCGCGCCCTGACGGCCTCGTCCGCGTGCTCTGCCCTCGTCAGCCACACGGCCACGATCTTTTTGTTGTCCAATACATCTATTTGCAAGCGCAAATCAGCTCCTTTGGCAATAGTTTCCGCGGTCTGTGCGGGATTTATTCTTCTTTTCCCGGCCCGCTTCCGGCTGATCTGGCTTCTTCAATTCAATTCTTCATGTACGAGCGTACGCATGTACGCGAGCTCTGCGCCGCAGACTCACGCCGCACGCTGGATCAGCTCCACGCCTACAAAGCCGCGCACGCGGCGGCCTCCGGGCAGGTAGATGTTGTTGCTCTGCTCGAGGCCGTAGAGCTCGAGGTTCTCGCAGACGTACAGGCTGAAGCTCCGCGCCGAGAGCGCCTTGAGCGCGTTGTCCTCGCACCATAGCCGGTACACGGCGTAGAGGTCGCGGCTGCTCGCCTCGGAGTCGGCCCGAAAGCGTATGTAGCCCTCGCTGCGCATGAAATCCACCACGTTGTTGCCGTCGCTCACCGCCTCGGTCATGTTCCCGCGGGCGCGCTCGCTGAGCGTGAAGCTGTAGCCGTTTGCAATGAGCCGCCTCAGGCCCTCGAGGCACCAGAGGAAGATGCCCTCTGCCTCGGCGCACATCCGCTCGGCGATGAAGGGGTCGTCCGTTCGGCCCGCGGCCTTCGGCCTCGTCGTCAGGATGATCTGACGCCGGAAAAAGCCCTCGCTGCGGTCGTAGAGCGCCTTGAGCGAGCCGTTGCCGAAGCCCAGGAAGCGGACGTACAGGTCACCCTGGTAGCTCTGCTGGCCCTTGCGCTCGAGGTCCATGGGCAGCTCGGCGGTGACGATGGCCTTGATGTAGTTCGTCTGCGGCAGGGCCTCGAGCTTCATGTCGTCGTCGAGCATCACCAGCTCGTGCTCCAGATCGGCGCGGGCGAAGCGGCTGGTCTCGACCTTCGCCATGCTGCCCGTTGCCATGTTCGTGCCGAACAGCGCACGCAGCACCAGCCCAATGCGGCTCTTGCCTTCACCGCCGCGCCCGATGAGCATCAGCAGTTTCTGCCCCTTCGTCGTCGGCAGCAGGCAGTAGCCCATGAACTCCTGCAGCGTCGGGATGTCCTCGGGGTAGAGCAGCTCGCCGAGAAAGCGCAGCCAGGTCTCCGGCGCCGCCGCGCCCTCGTTGTAGGCCACGGGCAGACGGTTGCGGCAGAACTCGCGCTCCGCGAGAAAACGCCCGTCGAGAAAGAGCGTGCCGTTTGCGACGTGGATGCGGTCACGCTGGATGGGCAGGTCGGGCGCGTAGGCCTCGAGCCGCAGGGCTTCGAGCAGGTTCGCCACGCGCTTCGTGAGCCCGGTCTGGAAGAAGGGCTTGAGCTCCTCGTAGATCGCGCGCCTGAGCGCGTCCTCGTCCGTGACCCGGCCCTCGACGGTGAAGAAAGTGCCGTTCACGCTCTTCATCGGGTGGGTCTTGAGGAACTCTTCGCAGAATTTGACCTCATTGACGGTCTTGCCGTCGTACCATTCCGGAAACTCAACCATCGCGGGCCTCCATCAAACGTGTGGTCTCCCGCTCGATGTGCCGCGTCTCGGCGCCGCCGGCGCCAACATCGAGCAGGTAGCCCGTCCACTCGCCGAGCCGGCAGGCCTCGGCATATTCTTCCCTGGGCTCCTCGCCCATCGCCCTCGGCGCGAGCGCCCGGCGGCAGCGTTCCAGCTCCCGTTTGCAGGCCGCGAGCCCTCGCGGGTGCGCCGCACCTTGGCCGAAGTCCGCCTCGAGCCGCCGCGCCGCCTCGGCCTTCGAGCAGCCGAGCAGGCCCGCCGTGAGGTCCACCACGTCCCCGTGCGCGCCGCAGCTGAAGCAGTGGAAGTGGTCGTCGTAGAGCTTCAGGCTCGGCACCCTGTCCTCATGGAACGGGCAGCGCATGAATCCGCGCCGTACCGTCCCATACCTCTCCGCCGCCTCTTCCAGCGGCGCCGCGTGTCTCAGCACGCTGTAGTTTGTCATTCGCATTCCTCCTTAAAGTAGATGTGAAAAGAGCGTTTGCTCTGCGGCAAACGCTCTTTCTTCGGGGCTGCGGCTGCCCCTCTACTTATACATGGATTTTGAAGGGCCGAATTTTTCCTGAAATCAAAAAATTTTTTCAAATTTTTTATTCGAGGCTGCTCTGGTACTCCTTCGTGATAAAGTCATCATACGCTTCGGCCAGTTTGGCGATGCGCTTGTGGACGGCACTGGCGGTCTTGAAACCCACGGCGTCCGCTATCTCCTGCTCAGTGCGGCCCTCCATGCGCAGGCGCAGTATCTCGCAGTCCTTTTCGGTCAGCCGGCTCCTGAAGGCCTCGACCTTGCCCTCGGAGAGCACCTTGTTCTCGAAATCTGCACGCGGGTCGGCGATGTCCATGATGTCGCCGCCCTCTTCAACCATCTCATCTAATGAGACCGATTTGTTGCTGGGGCCGTGGTTCCAGTGACGCATGAAATCGTTGCGAACTGTGCTGTTTTTGGCCTCGTAGTCCTCAATGGTGCGGTTTTCCCAGATGGCGTCGATCATGGGCTGCCAATGCTCCTGCTCGATGACCATGTTGGTCAGGATACCGACCAGCTCACCGAAATCCTCGTAGCTCAACCATTCCATTTCACAGTCTGGCTGCATGGTATAAAGCTCTTGAAACGATGTGTGGTTCCTCTCGATCTCGCGGCGAAAGTACAGGAGTATGGTATATGAGAGCCTCCAAAGCGGAAAGTGCCCGCTGTATTTAGCGCGGCTGCCGGGTATCTCTCTGTAGTTGCCGCGGCTGTCCTTGACCTGAAAGAACTGCCAGGCCGACCACGACCAGCAGTCCCAGACGAGCTCGGCGAACTTGTCCTGCTTTATGATGTCGAGGCACTTCTGCGAGCGCAGCGCCTCGAACGGCCGGCGAGGAATCTCCAGCGCCGGCGGCCACTTTTCAACAAACACCTGAGGCAAGAGATAAAACATAGTGAGCCACGAGAGATACGAGTCCTGCGGTATCTCGATGATGCCGCCCGGCAAGACGACGATAAAGCCCTTCGGCCCCTTCCCAACTTTCTGCATAAGCTGCCTCCATTCTGCAAACTGCTTCGGCAAATGCCAAAATATGCACTGATTATACGGTCAGAAAGGACATAAAATCAACAAAAATCGCTCGACAAATTGCGACAATATGCGCAATTTGTGAATACAGCGCGCAGCTGTGTTTAAGACGCCAACACCTGTATTGGAGCAAAACTCTCCCGGCACGAGGCCGGGAGAGTTTTGCTCATATGGGTTTGGGACGGAGTCTCAACAAGCGCTTTTGCAAAATGGGGCAGAAACGCGACCCCTTCGGTAAACATTAAAAAGGTCGCTTACTGCGACCTTTTGCTTTATATGTTCTGACGTCAACGGTGTATCAAGCCTTCGATATAAACATCGTGCCGCCATGCTCCCGCGCTGAGCATGTTGGGTGAGTGTCCGGACACTCCCATTGCTTGCACGATATTTCATTAGTGTTTCTATCCACGTACCCCGTGCGGGGTACGACCGTTTTTGGCCGCGTATTCGCAGGAGCTTGAAAATATTTCTATCCACGTACCCCGTGCGGGGTACGACCGAATTAATACGCTCGCTTTGCTCGCCAATATCATATTTCTATCCACGTACCCCGTGCGGGGTACGACGTCCGCATATCTGCGTAGAAAATCCGGTGTCCAGCATTTCTATCCACGTACCCCGTGCGGGGTACGACGACTGTGCTGGCCGTGCTTTCGGTGCTCGGAGTATTTCTATCCACGTACCCCGTGCGGGGTACGACTTCTGGAAGAATCGGGAGCAGACGACGTATATTGGCATTTCTATCCACGTACCCCGTGCGGGGTACGACGGAGCGTGGAGAGGGCGGTGGCGGCTTGCTCGATATTTCTATCCACGTACCCCGTGCGGGGTACGACCGGATTTCGAGGATTACAAAGCCGCTGTAAGCGTTATTTCTATCCACGTACCCCGTGCGGGGTACGACGCATCGCTTTATACGTGGATATATCAGCGCTACGCATTTCTATCCACGTACCCCGTGCGGGGTACGACTCGACGATATTCCCGTCCACGACAGTCGAGACGGTATTTCTATCCACGTACCCCGTGCGGGGTACGACCAGTAATAGGCAATAGCCTGGAAGTGGTGAAACATGAAACTGATTATTTCTATCCACGTACCCCGTGCGGGGTACGACAGCAGAACTCAAAGAAGAATTCCCTGGCATCAACATTTCTATCCACGTACCCCGTGCGGGGTACGACAGCAAAGTGTGACAAATCAAACAATCTGTTTTGTATACTTGCCTAAAACTATTGAAGCACCTGGCAAGTGCTTCTCAATATTTCCCTTGAAATGGCATATTATGCCGACAAATCCGGTGCGAAGGTGTTTGGGATTTCGTGAGAGCTTGACATTCGCACTAGAGTATTAGTATGTCATCCTGACCCCACTCTGGGGCACGGCCTATGTGCTCGACCTTGTTCTTGTAACTGTTGCCAAGCTGATATAGGCGTAGGCTATCGTGCTCAGGGTCAATAATTGCGGCCAATCTAGCCTTGAATGCAACATATTGCGCCGCATCCAGCAGGCATTCGAACACCGAGTTCTGCACGCGCTGCCCACTGTTGACGCAAACTTTTGCAATTCTTCTCAGTCTGCGTTTCCCTGCGGCGGTCTCGGTATTTACATCATAAGTCACCAGAACGAGCATTATGTCCTCACTTCCAGAAAAACGGAGGATACCGCTCAAGATCCCCGCGGAGAGTTCGCGCCAGCAGCAGAGCCTGCACATAAGGCACAAGTCCCCATGCAATCTTTTCTCCGAGGAAAGGATGTGTGAGCGTTTCTTGTCGGCGCTTTTGCCACGCACTCAGGAAAGCTCGTCGCCCTTCGTCTGTCAGCAGCACAGCTCCGCTTTCCTGGCGCCTGCAATGTTCAGCTGTGAGTATTCTTTGATTTATGCACGACAGCACAAAGCGATCAGCACAAACACATCTCAGCTCCTCCATAATATCCAGAGC
Source organism: Clostridiales bacterium (assembly GCA_004553625.1). Taxonomy (GTDB): domain Bacteria; phylum Bacillota; class Clostridia; order Oscillospirales; family Oscillospiraceae; genus Scatomorpha; species Scatomorpha merdavium. The sequence goes on from SFKX01000002.1 coordinate 56,399, forward strand.
CAGACTGCTTCGACCAGGGCGAGGGCGGTGCAGAAAGCCTACATATGGGTCAAGCCCCACACCCTCAAGCGCAGAAGCGCACTCCCTCGCAAGGAGGGAATAGGCAAAGCCCAGCATGGCATTGACAGGATCGAGCGGAGGGCGCCGGCTGCGGCCTGTAAAGGCAAATGTCTCACGCTGCTGTAAAATCAGACTGTCAAACCCGGCGAAATACTTTTGTGCCGCTTCACCCTCAAGCCCAAGCAATTCGCCATATGTCTCACAGGTCTCAACGCTCGCAAGCGACGTTGCCAGCTGTGATGACAATCGTTTTATATCCTCCACCGGCACCCGCATAGGATGGTCGCGCGTCGCACGCTCAAGCACCCAACGCGCATTGTAGATCTTCCCCAGAATAAAGCCTTTTGCCATCCTTATGCTCTCAGACGGCGAGTCCGAAGCCCTGTACTGCGCCTGCCTGAGCAGTACGTTGCCCCGTGTTTCGCCAACGGTTCGGGCAAGAAATCTGCCGCGCGGAGTAAAGAACGCCAAGTCTACCCCGCGCTGTGCACAGGCTCCCATAAGCGCCGGGGATGCCCCCGCATAAGCAAAGGACAAAATGCCCTCAAGTGTGTGCAGGGGAAAACGGGCAGATTCCTCTTTATTTCGGTTGACTACGACATTCTCTCCGTCCAGACTCAGATAACTGTCCTCAGACAGTACAAAAAGAGTGTTGAGCAGAGTCCTCATGCCTCACCTCCCAGCGCATCGTTTATGCGCTCCTTTACATATCCGGACGCGTCCCGGCGCCGGCACAGAACCGGAAGGCATATTTCCTTAAGCGAACAGGCATTGCAATGCTTCCCAGGCCTTACTTTTGGAGTATGACCCCGACGAAACAGATCATTCATTTCTATTGCCATGGACATTGCCTTTTCCCGCAGTTGCGGAGTCATTTCTACAGTTTCCCGGCGGCGCGTCTCAGCGTAGAATATAGCGCCGGACGGCACGTCGCATAAGAGCATTTCCTCCAAGGCCATCGCCTGAGCACACAATTGGAGCCTGTCAGCGTCGTTTTCCTTGCTTCTGCCATGCTTGTATTCCACTGGCATCGGCAGCCACAGGCCATCCCGGCCCTGCAGCTTGACACCCTGTGCGCTTGCGCGAAATTCAACGACATCACATTCGCCGCTGAGCCGCAGCCTGTGAGAAACTACGCGCATTCCCCTTATTGTGATGAGATCTCCCCGCTTCTCGTTCAGCGTTTCATCATGTGCCCGCCCGTGCTGCAATCGCCCCTCGGCAGTACGTAGGTTCTCGTTCCACTGCTGCTCCATGTACGCAAGCGCCCATTGCCTCCGGCAGAAACTAAAGTGCTGGATTCCGGACATTTGAAGGTAATCGTCACTCGCCGTCATACACTTCAACCGCCAGGCCGGGCAGTTCGGCGCAGCTTATGTCGTAGTCCTCGATGCGGCGCGGGTCCTCGACCTTTTTCTCCACCTTGAGGAGGCGGTGGACCTTTGCAGAGGAATACTGGCCGTTCTTGCAGTTGTGTTTCCACCAGTAAAGGCGCAGCACCTCCATGCTGCCCTCGGGTCTTGCTGAAGATACGTCGTTTTCAAAGAGCGTGCGCAGGGCCTCCTTCATGACCTCCGCATCCGCGTCGGTAAAGCCGGTCTTCTCGGCCAGCTGGCAGTTAATGCTGCCGTAAGTCGTGTACAGCCCGAAACCGATGCGGTGCTTCATTCCCATCGTATCGCTGGATTTTTTAGCCGCGGGCTCGCTGTTAACGCTTTTTGTTATCTGAACACTGTCAATTATGACCGGATCCGCACTGAAGGCCGGGTGTATTGAGACAGGCCCGCGCACTCCGACGGAGACGCCGTCGTCCTTGCTGCCGGACTTGAAGGCAAACACCTGCCCAAAGCTGCGCACGTCCAGCCAGGTCTCGCAGGCTACACGGGCAAACTCGTCTTTATCCTTGGTCTTCAGCTCCTTGACCGCCTCAGCGCGTTCTTTCAGAGAGCCGAAGCCGTCGGTGCAGCGGTCATCGGACTGGACAAAAACGCTCTCTCCCATGTCCATCATGCGGTTGCGTATCTTGCGCTTGAGGCAGACGTCGGAGATCTCGCCGAGGCCCTCGTAGGTCTCACGCGGACGGTTGCCGTTGAGTGGGTCCCCATTAGGGTTAGCGTGGCTGACGGCGATCACCAGGGCAAAGTCGATCTTGTTCTGCAGAGTCATTTTCTTCTCCTCCTTAAATCAGTCGGTTTCTTCGCCGTCGCCGGCGGTCTTGTTCTTTCTGGATGTGAAAAACTCCTGACGCTGGCTCGCGTAGCCGAGCAGGTACAGCTCATCGAGAGGTTTGTCGTTGAAGTCCTCCATCGGTATTTCGGCCAAAAGATCCAGCATTTTGCTGTGGACCCAGGTGCTTTGGCCGTTCTTTATGAGTCTGGCGACATATGGCGAGAGCTGCTTTTCAAGGAGTGCGCAGGTCTTTGCCGGATGCTGCGTGAACACGACCTCCATACGCTGCGCGTTAGTCGGACGGCGCTCGGCGGCCTTGACTTCGCCTGCGTTCTGGGCGCAGAACTCTATGTAGTCCGCACAGGCCAGTATCCGCCCGAACGTATAGCTGCGGCTTTGATATCCCTCTTTTACTGCCATTGTGTACTCCTCCTTCATGTTGCGGTCATGGCAGCCTCGCACGAGTGCGCAGGCTATGCTTCTGGTCTTGCCGGCTTCCCAATAGTCCATGGAAGCGGCGTTGGACGCCCGGTGAACAGCGGAGAGCATGATATCCCGCGGCAGGGGCTTGCCCTCAGTTATACAGGGCAGCAGGCGTTCGACGGTTGCGTTGATCAGTTTTTCGTCCGCCCTCTCGCCGTAGGCAGCCTTTGCAATGTCGGCAGGTGAAGGTGCGCCGTAAAAGCTGATGTTCAGCTCCCTGCGCTTGCCGTCCTTCTCCAACTTGAGCCTGCGATAATTATGCTGCCAAGAAAAAGTCGAGTGCCAGTCGAGTATATTCTTCATAAGGCGCGAGCCGGACAGTTCCCGGTAATATTTCACCGACATACGTCCGGGCGTCGCGGCGTCTAGCACCATCACGCTTATCTTTGAGTGTTCTCCGAGCTTTGCAGCATAGCCCCGGACAGCTCTGTTGAAACACTCGGCAAAGGCCGTGCGCGCCGTATCGACGCTGATCTTGCCGTCATCAGGGATCCCGTCTGCCAGATCGTCCTCGCCGGCAAAGCTGACGGAGTCGCCCGTTACCGCGGGGATCGGCTCGTTTTCCGTGCCCCAGACGAGTATGGTCTGGCCTCCGTTTGAGATCCCCTGTCTGCCGATGAGCCAGCGCAGCGCACTGTGGGCCTTCTGCGTCGTCTCATAGCCGATGTGCAGTGCCTGCCCGGCGTCCGAAAAGAGCTCTCCCCGGAAAGTAAAGTTTACGCTGTCGTTGCTGGATACGAGCTTTGCCCGGTCACCCGAGTTCCGTATCTTGTAGGGGCTCAGCTGTGAGAGCGGCATCTCCCGTCCGGTCACATAGCAGACGCCGCACTCGGTGAACTTAGACGTGTAAAAGCCCGTCCAGCTGCGTCGCGTCTCCTCGTCCTCATGCAGCGGTGCCCCGTCCACGCGCCAGCGAACGAAGCACTCCGTTTCGTCGGAAAGCTGCCTTGAGATTTGCGGCGCTTCGCCGGCGTAATTCTTCCAGTCAGTGACGAGTTTCCCGTCATCATCGGTCACCAGCACGCGCTGGCCGACCAGATCAGCCGCCACGCTGCCCCGTTCCACATAGGCGAGCACAGCGCGGACCTTCTTGCAGCCATAGGGAGAGGCGCACCACTCGCGCAGCTGGGCTATGTATTTGTCAAAATCGCTTTTCTTCTGACCGCCGAAGTCCGCGTAGTCGCCCGCGCAGTATTGCAGCTTGTCCGCCAGCGGATGCGGCACAAGGCCGGAGGTGCGGGCGGAGGACTCCTCCGTGCAGGGTATGACCGTCGTGGCCTCGTCCGGTCTCAGCACACGGGCAGACAGGAACTCGCCCGAGCCTGAGAGGCTCATCTCCACCTGGGCCTTCTGCGTGGTGTGCGCCACCGGAAGCAGCATCGGCGCCTCTCTGTCGCCGCGCATGGCAGGCGCGCCGACTTCGCTCTGGTTTTTCTCATAGGTCTCATAGCAGCGCTCAAGCCAGCCCATCGCGCTCCACCTCCTTCGCAAGCTCTGCGGCCGGTTCAAAGTTTCGCCCCGAATTAAACGTCTTGATCCTGGATCGCTTGATCGGGTCCACAACAGGGCAGTCCTCTGGGCGGCAGAAGGTTATAACGCCCTGTTTCATAACTGGCCGCCATAGCCGCTCATAGAGCATGCCGTCGCCGCTCTCGTCCGGGTAGGTGAAGCCGTGTACCATGAGCCCGAGCGGCATGTCCGGCGCATTGTCATAGAAACCCTCGCCCTCGGAAAAAGCGCAGGGTTCGACGTATCCCTGGCATTCACGCGCACCGAGATAGATATCGCGCCGCCCGCCGCGCTCAAGCATACGCCTCGCGATGAAATAGTGCTTGTTCTCGTCCCTGTCCCCGGTGAGGTCGGGCCTATGCTCGTTCCACTCGAAGTGCGCCCTGAGCCTGTACTCCACATTGACAAGGTAGGTGTAGAACGACAGGTCGTTCTTGCCGTCGTTATAGCGAATGGGGCGTATGCCTTTGCTCTCAGTCTCGATGGCTCGCATCACGCGCAGCTCGTCCGGGTACCAGATAAATGTCGGTTTCCAGTAACAGCTCTCGAGTATGCCCTTGAGCGCCTGATATGTGGGCACGGGATAGCTGCACTTTTCGCCGCCTACCCTGGTTATCGGTTCGCTGAAGAGGGCGTAACGTCCCCATATTCGCAGCTCGACGGAATTAGAAAACCGCAAATTCTCTCCTCCTTTCTTCACTGAAACATATCCTCAAGCGGCAACGGGTCAAAGACCACCCCGGTGCCGTGACCATCATAATAGTTCTCCCGCAGCACGTTCACTGCGCCGTCCAACGTGGTGTACACGGCACCGCCAAGCCGCTTCAGCTCGCCGTGGCCGAGCTGCACCGTATAAGCCTGGAGAGTGTGAAAGAGCTGCGGCGCAGTCTCACCAGAAAGCAGCTGCGTGATGAGCTCCCGGCCCTCTCCGTATGGCACGAGCACGCTTATACCGTTGTCCGGTACGGACTCAAAAATGCCCTCTGCCGTGCCGAAAGCCTGACGCAGCAAATATCTCGGCGGTACGTTGCCGTTGGCGGCCAGCGCTTTTACTCCCTGCTCGTTTTCCGAGAGCAGATCTGCGAGCCTGACGCGGCAGCCCTCCGCGCCCCTCGCCGGATACTCCATCTCGCTTTTGCAGAAGCTCCGGTTGTAAAACAGCTCGTAATACTTGTCTGCCGCCGATATGCCCAACCAGTCCGTGTCCTGCGGCATCATGCACAGCAGGTCGTCCGTAGCTATGCGGGCCTCGTCGATCTCCGGCAGGTACGAGAGATCCTCGTCCGCTTTCACCAGATACAGGACGCCATTCCCGCCGCCGCCGTGCCTGTGGCAGCGCCCGGCGGTCTGTACGGCGTTGACTATCCCCGCCAGAGAGCGCAGCGCACAGTCGAAATCCAGGTCTACGCCTGCCTCGATGAGCTGTGTGCTGACGCAGACGACTCGCGAGCGTCCATCGTCAAGCAGCGCCTGAATTTCGCAAAGCAGCTCGCTCCTGTGCCTCGGGCAGAGCCGGGTCGTGAGGCAGAAGATGCGCACATCGCCGCCGAGCCGCTCCTTCAGCTCATCGTACAGCCTGACCGCTCCGGATTTCGTGTTCATCACGGCCAAAACGCTGCGGTGTTCGTCGGACAGGCCGCTTACCAGCTCTGCCAGCTCGGGTATGCTGACCGCGCCGCCCCTGCAGCGGCTGGCGTCGCAGCGGACGCGCTTGAGCTTTTCAAACAGCAGAGGATAGTCCGGGATGATGTCGCAGCCCTCTGAAAGCCTGAGCGGGTGCTTGAGTCCGCCCAGCGCGGGCTGGGTGGCCGTGCACAGCACCACGACGCAGCCGAACAGCTCCGCAAGGGTGTTGACGGCGAGGTTAAAGAGGTACGTGTGCCTGAGCGGCAGGGCCTGTATCTCGTCAAACAGCAGCACGGAACCGGGCAGCGCTGCCAGCCTGCGCACGTTCTGCCGCGGTGCGGCAAAGAGCGTGTCCAGCAGCTGGGCCATGGTGGTGCAAACGACAGGCGCGCCCTCCCATCGGCTGCTCCTGGCAAGGTAAAGCGGCTCTTCCGCGCCGGTGTCGGCTATGAAATCCGAGTGGTGCTCAAGCACATACTCGATGCCAAGCGCCTCGCGGATGCGCTCCGCGTTTTGGCCTGTTATTGACTTGTAGGGTGCAAAGTAGAATATGTGCCGTGCGTTGATGCCCTGCGCCGCCCTGAGGCAGAAACGCAGGCCCGCATAGGTCTTGCCCGCGCCCGTGGGCAGACAGAGCCTGTAGATCCCCGGCTTCACGCCGGCCCCGGCGTCCCGGCAGCGCTCAGAGAGCTCACGCCGCAGGGCATCTATGGGGTGCCTCTCTGGCAGAGCGCTAATGTGCGTCTCGGCCCTTTCGGCAAGCTCTGCCCAGAGCTGCGCCCTGGCCTCACCACAGTCACGCTTTGGGAGCGGCTGCCCGTCCATAAAGCAGGCCGTGTCCGTCCAGTCGGCGTCCACAAGAGCACTGAAAAGCAGGCGCTGTACAAAACCGCGGGCAAACTCGCGCTGCGCCGGATCGGAGTCAAAGCGCCTCAGCGACTGGTGGAGAGCCTTCGCTTCCTCCGCAGCCTGGTCGAGCAGCTCCAGGGCCTCGGCCTCCGGCAGCACATCGGCGAAAAAGCGCCGGACGCTCTCCTCGTAATGCTCCTTAGCGTCATCTGAGCTTATGCGGTCGCGCCAGCTCTCGTGGCCGAGAGGCGAGATCATGTCGCACCTGCAGCCGTGGTGGCAGCCGACGGCGAGCGCCGCCATCTGGGCGGCAAGATATTTGCTGCTCTTCCCAGCTTGCCCCTTTTCCAGCAGCCAGCGCATACCGGCGGAGGAATGGTTTACCCGTTTGTCGGATTCGCCGCGGACGCGTCTCTGACAGTCGAGTGCCCCCTTGCCCAAATCGTGTATTAACCCAGTGAGATACCCCAGCTTCTCCAGTCTGACCTCCGCGCAGACCTCAGAGCAGAGCCGCGCCACATTTTTGCTGTGCTCCGTAAGAGACTGTTCGGCGTCGCTGCCCTCTATCCTGTGTGCAATAAGCAGTCAGCATCACCTCGTATTTGTTTTAATGTTATTGCAATAATTATGATACCAAGATGAGGCAATGTCAAGCTAAATCTGGAAATGCAAAGTGTCTTTGCGTTATTGCCATGATGGCTATAAAATGATAAAATGAAATGCACTCGCAGAGTGCTTGTCGTGCTGACTCAGGCACGTGGATTGAAATGTTTTCATGTTCTTGCGCAAAAAAGCGGCAGCCGGCAGATCCGGCTGCTGTCTTTTTACTCTCATCGAATCGAGGCAAAACGAATGACAGAAGTGGTCGCGGCCCTCATTTGGGAGGGCGGGAGGTTCATGATATGCCAGCGCCCGGCGCATAAGGCGCGGGGGCTGCTGTGGGAGTTCGTGGGCGGCAAGGTCGAACCGGGCGAGACGAAGGAGTAGGCCCTCGTGCGCGAGTGCCGCGAGGAGCTCGGCATCACCGTCGCCGTCGGGGATGTGTTCACTGAGGTCACGCACGTCTATCCCGACCTCACCGTGCACCTCACGCTCTTTGACGCCCGCATAGCCGAAGGCAAGCCGCAGCTGCTCGAGCACAAGAACCTGCGCTGGATAACGCCGGACGAAATCGGCAGCTACGGCTTCTGCCCGGCGGACGAGGCGATACTGAAGAAGATAAAGGAGCGAGGCATGGACACCGGGTGCCTGGCCGGGCACGAAACATAGGGATGCGAAGATCAATATCGACTATGTCGCGTTTCACGACACCGTCAGCAAAAATAAAAGGTCGCAAAATGGTAGCTACTCATAAAAAAGTAGCGACAATCAACTGAAACAGGGTAGTTGCCATGCGGATTGCGACAGAAAGCGGGCAAGAGGTCAAAACTTCTTGCCCGCTTTTCCTTATGATGCATGGAATGATAGAACGGCATTTTTCCACTTTCGAGGGTTAAGATATTGCTTATCCTGTTTCTGTCCTCTACAGTGTAGGTTTGTCAAACATATTGGACAGTGAACTCTGATGGAGAAAGCCAGTCTAAAGGTCTCATAGGGAAGTTGTTGGAGCGGCGGGTGTGGACGGCGAGCTATTTCGCAAAGTCATCCAGAGAATAAAAACTGTGACATGAATAGAAGCGTTTCTGATCCTCCCGGTGGCTGCGCTCCACTTTGCCGTTGTGGCGGGGCGTGTAGGGGCGTATGAGTTTGTGCCGGATGCCCAGCGTGGCCGCAGCGGCTTCAAACAGGGTGGGCAGATCCCGCCTGCTGTTGGAAAAACGGTTTGTAAACTCAAAACCGTTGTCGGTCTGTACGCACCCTACGCGGATGCCCCGGCGTGCATACCACTTGAACAACCTTTTCAGGAAGTCGGCAGAGGAATATGTACTCTGCTCTGAGTAGGCAGCCAGGAAGCGCAGGCGGGTGAACTCGTCAATGGCGGTGTATTGGAACAGGCGCAGTTCCGGGTCCGCAATACACCTGCGGGGCACCACCTTCACGTCCACCTGTACCCGCTGGCCGGGATAGGTCATTTGCTCGTAGGGTTTGGGCTTGTATGTCTTTTTCTTTTCAGCCGCAGGAAACAGCCCCAATTTGCGCATTACGCGGAACAGGCTCTCCGGGCGGCGGGTATAGCCCCTCTGCCGCAGACGGTGCCACAGTTCCACCATTCCCAAGTCTGGGTTGCGGCGGCGCATATCCCGGATCAGCTTCAGTTCCGCCTCTGTGTGCTGGTTGGGATGGCTGTGGGGACGTCTGGACTGGCAGGACAGGGACTGCACAGTTCCATCCCAGCGGTTTTTCCAGAAGTAGATGTACGACCGGCTCTTTTTGTACTTCCGGCTGGCACGGCTCACGCCGTATTTCTCCGCGTACTTCATCAGGGATTGCCGATATGCCATGTCCTGTGTTATACTCTTGCGCATGAAGGATATGTCCCCCTCTCGTCAAGTTGTGGTCTGCAACTCCAACTATAACCGATGAGGCCTTATCCTTCATCCTTTTTATTTGACTGTCCAATATGTATTGTAATCCTACAGTGGGTTGTCATATATTGCTTGGGAGCATGCCAATTTGTATGGCCTGAATTTGTGCAACAAGTAAGATTATTACAATGAGGTAAAAATTTTCCGCTCAGTCGTTCAAAAAGACCTCGTTCAGTTTAACGCCGAAGCTTTGGGCTATGGCGCGGAGGTTTTTGTCTCTGATGGTCTGGCGGATCTGGCCCTGGTCGGCGGAGCCATGACTCTGCGCCTATTGGCGCGGCGTCAAGCAGAGGCTTGCAGACGGCAAAAAGCCCGTGAAGAGTAGACAGCTCCCTGGCCGGTGTGCAAGACTGCCTGGGATGTCTGCTCTTCTCTTTTGTCTATTCGCTTCTTCAATTCTTCAAGGCAATGAGCCTCAGGCGATCTACTTCGCTCAGTGACTTGAAGGGCGCCGGAGCCGGCTTTGAGGACACGATGTTCCCGGAGGGGCTGGAACTCGTCCATCCCCGCTACGCCATCGAACGGCGCAACGGCTGGATGCTCGAGCGCTCGGATTATTTCGTGACCTATGTGCATCACGGCTGAGGCGGCGCGGCAAAGTTCGCCGCGTTGGCCGAGAAGCAGGGGAAGTGGATGATACAATTGTGACGAATGTATTTTTTCAAGTTTACTCATCAGCACAAAACGATACCGCTCAACTCTGGAGTGCTTACAGCAGCGCCAGAGAGAAACGCTATCCCAAGCGTGAGGCTGTTTTGAAGCTGCTGGAGAATATGTGAAATTTGGTACGTTCCAAATTGGAACGCACCTTGGTAAACAGCAAAAGGTCGCGGCATGCGACCTTTTCTGTTATATGTTCTGATGCCAACGGCGCATCGATCCCCCGCCAAAAACACCGTGCCGCCATGCTCCCTTCCTGAGCATGTTGGGTGAGTGTCCGGACACGGACATTGCGGCTTTCAGACCGGCGAGTGCGTTTATTCTGTCCTAGAAACACTAATTTTCTCCCTACGAGGGGCATCTGCGTCTCCGACATCTGCTCCGCATACGTCTGGTAATTTCAATTCTCGCCCCGTGTGGGGGCGTCTGCGCCGGTTTCTTTGGGCAAGCACCAAAGAAACGGTGTCGAAAGGCAGCAGGAGGTAAAGACCACTGCCCAATGTAAAGGCGCACACGTGTCTGCTCCGGCGACTGGCTCTGCGACCTCCACTACCGCACGGGCGAGCTGGAGTAGCTCGTCAACACCGGCCTGCCCGTTTTCGTCCCGAACATGAACCGGGGTTGCTTTCTCGAATACTGCCTCGGCTTCAACAGCGGCAGCTAAATAGACAGCGAGGCGCGGTTTGACAGCGGGGAGGTTGCCCGGATGGCGGTCTGCACACCGCAAAAGCAAGTGACGCAAAAAAGACTAAGGTGCCCACTTCAGATGTAGCGGACACCAATGCATCTTTGGTTGGAATGAGCTTGAAATACAGAAACGGCCCGGCTCTATGATGGGCCGGGCCCGGTGTATGGCTCATTCGCCATATGCCGGTACGCCGCCGCCTATGTCGTACAGAGCCCTGGCGAGGGCACTGTCGATAATGAGTACGTCTGCCAGTTGGCCCCTAAGCGCTGCCTTGAGCGTGTGGGATTTTTCGCACCCGGAAGCTACTATCAGCTTCCTGGGTATGCGAAGGTAGCTTTCCATGTCTATGGCAAGGGTGCGGGATACCAGCTCACTTTCACACTCCGTGCCGTTGCTGTCTATAAAGCGGAGCATCAGGTCCCCATAAGGTTGATGCTTAACGAGCGCCGTGTATTCCCCCTCGGTGAGGTATGGCAGACGAGAGAGCGGGGAAGTGGGCCTGGGGTAGAAGGAACCTATACCACTGACAGACAAGCTGATGTTTTGGAAAAGGGAGAAGATGTGAGCCACCTCGCGCTGTCCGCGCAGAGCCTCAAGCTCCTGTGCGCTACCGAGCAGGCCGGGTGCTGAAAGGGAGTACTGTCTGCCGCCGAAGGCCATTGCTATCCGCTTGACCAGGGTGTTCACTTCAAACTTGCTGCTGCAGCAGCGGATGCTGCCGTGAAGAGTGACGAATGTGGCCTCGGTGCGCTGGCATGGGTTGAGATATTGAATAAGCTCATACATCGTGCCACCCCAGGCGATGCCAAGGATGTCCTCGGGCCGTATGATCCTCTGGACGTATCTTGCTCCCTCCAGGGCGACAGCCTTTTTCACCGTCATTGTGCTTTCGTCACCGCTCGGGTCCGGAGGCACAACGATGACCTCCTCCAAGCCATAGCACTCCCTGAGCTTACGCTCAAGCTCAAGACATTCCATATACGGACGGGGAATAACAAAGGATACAAGCCCGTCCTCCCTGGCCTTTTTGAGCAACCGGGACACGGTCGGAACCGATACGTCCAGCTGCTGGGCTATGCTTTTCTGCGAACAGCCCTCCAAATAGTAAAGGCTGGCTGCACGGAGCACTGCGCAGCGCGATTGGTTGAACACTTCGCTCTTCATGACTGCTTCCTCCGATTCAGGTCCCTTGGATGGGGATCATGCGCGGGACCATAGCATCGTAGACGGCGATGTAGCGGATGCCGGCATCCAGGGCGAGCTCGCAGGCCAGTTCGAAGCCCTGACCGGTCTGCTCCGGCAGGTGACTGTCGGAGCCGATGGTGACAAACTCGCCACCCAGCTCTGCGTAGCGCCTGAGCCAGCCCAGCTCCGGCCAGCGCCCGCGCAGTAGCGGGAAAGGCGAGGTGTTTATCTCGATGCATTTGCCGGACTCTATTGCCAAGCGAAAGATTGCATCCAGTGCGTCCGGCGCGTATTCGTACCTGAGCTCAGCACTCTCCGCGCCAAGCCTTAGCCAGCCCTTGACGGGAAAGTCCACATGACCGACGCAGCTGTAACAGCTCACGTCCAGTCTCAGGAGCGCGGTGTACAGCTGTTCCAGATAGAGCCTGCACGCAGCGGGGAAGTCCATGCCGCGATAAAAGTCTGGTTCAAACGGGTCAGTATCGCCAATGGCGTGCGCAGAGGCTATGACAAAGTCAAAGCCTCCCTCCGCCAGAACGCTGCGGAGTCTGAGGAAATCATCCTCGCCGCAGGTAACCCCTGCTTCGGCACCGAATTTGACCACGGGCAGGCCACTTCGCTGGCGCAACAGTTCCAGCTCGTCGCGGCAGGCGGAAAAATCTGTCTCAACACCGTTCCATTTACGCATACCGAACTCCATGTGGTCCGTTATGCAAATCTCATTCAGGCCCAGCTCCGCCGCCCGGAGCAGCTGCTGCTCCATAGGGGTACAGCAGTCGGGCGAGTGCGCCGTGTGTATGTGGTAATCGCAGCGGAACATGCCTTACCTCCTTGCGGCCGCTGTTTGAGTGATGGCATACTGCGGCCATTTATTTCTATGATAACGGAAAAACCGCTCAAAGAAAATAGGGAGAATTTTTTCAATTCCAATATGTCATTTGTGCAATATTGAAATTTTTTTACTTATTGTAGTTTGACATTTATTCAAATATACTGAATTTGCCCGACAGCCAAAACAGGTGAAAAGGCGCAACAAGATATGAACGGAGGCAGAGCCAATGTATATCGACCCAATCATAATGCAGATGGATGAGTCCATCGACAGAGAGCGGTTTGTAATCGCGACCTACTACTGCGGAGCAAAATCCACGACGAACATGATGAAGTTCGCAGCCGCCCTTGCGGTAGAGCAGACTACCGGTACCTGGCTTCAGGTGCCCGGGGAGACTCCGGAGGTGCGGGAGCGCTGCATAGGCCGTGTTGTCGGCGTCTACGAGGCTCCGGCCTACCAGATAGAGGTACCAAAGAGCGTGGACGAGCGGCAGTTCATAATCCGTATCGCCTATCCCTGGGCGAATTTTGGCGCCCAGTTTGCTATGATGCTCAGCACGGTGATAGGCAATATCTCCAGTTCCGGGAAGGTGAAGCTGCTGGACCTGAGCTTCCCGGAATCGTTCCTTGGACAGTTCAAGGGGCCGAAGTTTGGTGTTAATGGTATACGCGAGCTCCTGGGAGTGTGGGACAGACCGCTGCTGAATAACATGATAAAGCCCTGCACCGGCTTGGACCCGGAGGAGACCGCAAAGCTCGCCTATGAGGCCGCGGTCGGCGGTGTGGACATCATTAAGGACGACGAGCTGGTCGCCGACGCGCCGCACTGCCCGCTGGAGCAGAGGGTTAAGGCTGTCATGGAGGCGGTAAAACGTGCAGATGAGGTCAAGGGAGAAAAGACCCTCTACGCCTTCAATATCACTGACCGTGTGGACAAGTTAAGGGATAATGCACGCCGTGCGATAGACGCTGGCGCGAACTGCCTGATGCTGAACTATTTCACGGCGGGGTTGGATGCGGCTCGTATGCTGACTGAGGACCCGGAGATAAACGTCCCCATCCTGGCCCATTCGGATTTCACCGGCGCAGTTTATGAGTCGCCCTGGTCCGGCATGAGCGCGATGCTGATAGTCGGCAAGCTGCCCAGGCTTGCGGGCCTGGACATGGTCATAGCCCTCACGCCGTACGGCAAGTTCCCAATCATGATGGATACCTTCCTGAGTGCGGGTTACAGCATGCTGACACCCATGGGGAAAATAAAGCCGATTTTCCCCATGCCGGGCGGCGGCACAACCCAGGGCCATGTTGAGGATCTATACAAGAAGTTCGGCAAGGACGTGATGATAGCGGCAGGCGGCGCCATACATGGTCACCCGATGGGCCCGGCGGCCGGAGCCAGGGCCTTCCGGCAGGCCATAGACGCTGTGGTACACGGCGGTACGCTGATAGAGGCAGCACGGGAGCATGAGGAACTCAAAACCGCGCTCGACCTCTGGGGCGTCTACAGTGAAGGAACAGGCGGACTGTTTGACCTAAAGGGCTGAGCGCCCGGGTGCAGTCTAATGCAAGGACAACAATAATTGACAAAGGAGGAAACATCCATGGCAAAGCAGTACACAAGAGATGAGGTATTGAAGAGGTTCAAAGCCACAATAGCCGAAGGCCGGCCGGTAGTTATCGCAGGGGCTGGCACGGGCATCTCCGGAAAGTTTGCGGAGCGCGGCGGGGCTGACCTGGTAGGTGTGTATAACTCTGGCCTGTACCGCATGGACGGCAACGGCTCCCTGGCTGGTCTAATGCCCTATGGAAACGCAAACGACATAGTCATCCAGCTGGCCAACCGAGTCTTTCCTCAGATCCAGGAAGCACCCATGATAGCGGGCATCTGCGGAAGCGACCCGACGCGGGAGATGCGTCCCTTCCTCAAGCAGCTTATTGAGATCGGTTTTTCCGCGGTCATGAACTTCCCAACAGTTGGCCTGATAGACGGTCGCTACCGTCAGGAACTTGAGGACACGGGCATGGGCTATGACAAGGAGATCGCCACGCTGGTGAAGGCGAAGGAACTGGGCATGTTCACGATAGGCTATGCCTTCAACGAGGAAGAGGCGACCATGGTTGGCAAGGCTGGCCTTGACGTCATGATCTGCCACATGGGCCTCACTACGGGCGGAGCTATTGGCTCCAAATACTCCGAGGCAGTGACGCTTGAAAACTGTGCTGCGCTCATAAACCGCATGACTGCCGCGGCTAGGGAGCACAATCCGGATGTACTTATCTTTGCCCACGGCGGACCCATATCCTCGCCTGCGGACACGGTGTACATCTATGCACACACCGAATCGGTCGGCTTCCTCGGCGCGTCGAGCATAGAGCGCATTCCGGTAGAGAAGCCGCTCATGGAAGCGGTAAAGGACTTCAAGGCGCAGAAACTGGGCGCAAAGTAAGTGCGAGCGGGACGGGCTTTCCGCAGATAACCCGTCCCGCTTTTTCGGATAAACAGAAACAGGAGGTGTTTATGAGACCGAAAGTAGTAATCGCCGGTATACTGGATACGAAGGGCGAGGAGATCAAATTCATAGCTCAGGCCGTCCGTGAGGCCGGAGGCGAACCGACGGTCATGGAGCTGAGCGTGGGTAAGGAAACAGGCTGGGCGGACATAGGGCTGAGCGAATTGCTCGTGCCTATAGGCAAGAAGCCTGCCGACCTCTATGCCGTGGACAGGCACAAAGCCGCCGGTTGGGTCACCGAGGCGGCTATACTGCGGGCAGGCGAGATGCTGCGCGAGGGCAAATTGGATGGCATTATAGGCTTTGGCGGCTCCATGGGCGCATCCATTTCCTCTGCGGTGATGCAGTCTCTGCCCATTGGAGTGCCGAAGATGCTGGTGACCACAATGGCCTCCGGCGAGGTCAGACCATATGTAGGTACTAAGGATATCTGCATGATGTATCCGATAGCGGAGGCCGGCCTGAACAGCCTGACAAAGCAGATATTGACAAACGCAGCCTATGGCATAGTCGGCATGGCCTCCGCACCGAAGCTGCCAGCCGCGGAGAGCAAGCCGCTGATAGGATGCATGATGTTCGGCGTTACAACGCCTTGCGTACTGCGTGCCTCACAGAGTATGGAGAAGCTGGGCTACGACGTCATAATTAATCACGCCATAGGCACGGGTGGCATGTCTATGGAGCAGATGATAGACGACGGCTTCATAAAGGGCGTTCTGGACATCACCACTCACGAGCTCATAGACGAACTGCTGGGCGGAGTGCTGAGCGCAGGCCCGGACAGGCTGACGGCGGCGGCAAGGAAGGGCGTGCCTCAGGTCGTTGCGCCGGGCGGGCTGGACCTAATAAACTTCGGAGCTAAGGATACGGTACCCACGCACTATATGGAGCAGACCCACTTGCCTGGCCGCTCGCTCTATGAGCACAACCCGACGGTCACCTGCGTCGGCGTCCTGCCGGAGGAGGCCCGGGAGATAGCTAGGCAGATTGGTGAAAAGCTCAGTGTGGCGACAGGGCCTGTGGCTGTATGCGTACCTATGCGCGGCTGGGGTGCCTGCGACATAAGGGAGCCGAACAAGGAGCTCGGCTGGGCCGGGCCTTCCGCCGGGCCGTCCTGGATAGCTGACCCCGAGCGTCCAGAGTGGTCGCTGCGCAGCCGTTCCTTTATAGCTGGGCTGAAGGAGACACTGGACCTAAGCAAGCCGAATATCGAGGTGCTTGTGGCGGATATGCACATGAACGAGCCGGAATTTGCGGACCTCATGTCCGGCATATTGCAGGAGATGCTGGACGGCCGCTGGAAGAAGGGCCTTCATAGCGGAGGCCCGATACAGTCACTGTCATGACCCGGCGCGAAGTACTGGAAAGACTGAGGGCGCAGGTCAAAGCCGGGAAGCCCCTGCTTATGTTTGGTGCCGGCATCGGGCTAACTGCCAAATGCGCTGAAAAGGGCGGGGCAGACCTCATAGGCGTTTATTCCACGGCCATATTCAGGATGCGGGGCCAGCCCTCGATTTTGGCCTGGCTCCCCTATGGTGACGCAAACAGCCACATGCTGAGAATGGCTGGAGAGATCCTGCCTGCCGTAAAGCGCACGCCCTGCATCGCTGGTATCGGAGCGCATGACCCGGCACTGAACTTTGACCTGCTATTTGATCGCATCCTTGAGCTGGGCTTCTCCGGCGTCAACAACGAACCCTTCTGTGGGCTATATGGCGAGAGCTTTGCTGCCCAGCTTGAACAAGCGGGGATCGGCTTTTCGAGGGAGGTTGAGCTGATACGCCGGGCCAGGGAGCGGGACATTTTCACAGTCGCATGGGCTATGAACCCGGAGGAGGCAGCGCGCATGGCTGCCGCTGGAGCGGACGTTGTCGGCGCTATGATCGGGGTCACAGGAGGCGGCATGAGCGGAGCCTGCAGTGTCACCCCACTGGAGAAGGCAGTGCTGCAGGTGCAGGCCATGGTCGAGGCCGCGAAAAGAGAGTCTCCGGAGGTCATGGTGTTGACTCACGGCGGACCATTTGCAGATGTCGAAACCGCGCAGTACTCCATAATCCACACCGACGCCGTCGGCTATGCCGCCGGTTCCAGCGGCGAGCGTATACCCACGGAAAATGCTGTGGTCGATGCCGCAAAGGCCTTTAAGTCCATGCACTTCTGATTCGCATTGAACCAGAATGTATTATAATTCTACTTCCCCGGGCGTGCAAAATCCGTCCGGGGATTTTGCACTCGAAAATTGCAAGTAATTTTTAGCATTATCACAATAATATACCAATACAACGGCTCAAAGGACGGCGCTTTTGGCTCAGCACGACACAGGTTTTTCAACTCAGAATTGCAACTAACAATGTCGGTGGCAATCATTGAAATGACGAATCTGCTTTGAGGCCGAGATACAATAAGTTTCGCAATTGAGATATTTATTGTACCTTATCATTCAATCACGAAATAGATTAATACAGTTCTCACTACATATTAATAAAATAAAACAAGAAGGTCGCGAAATGCGACCTTTTATCGTCTATTGTACCTTTCAATCCTCCAGCCCATGCATCCCTGCTGCCTCGCGCAGATACTGCTCCAGCGTCCCGTCGAGCGCCATTTGCGCGTACTCGAGCGGAGCGTTGTATATCAGCCAATCCATCTCAGTGCGCATGGGCAGGGTGGTGTCGAAACTGTCCTCTATGCCGGGCGTGTAGAGGCTGAGCGTCTCGCCGTCGGTATAGCGCAGCTCTACACAGGCGGAGTCGATATTGAACTCGCAGGATAAAAGCTTTCTCATGCTCATTCCCCCAGTCTCGCGTAGTCCTGATACATCAGCCGCAGTTTGCCGGTCTCTTTGACCGTGTGGAAATGCCCGGCGTACCAGCGTTTATAGTCCAGGCGGCGCTCGATGGCGTCAAGCCACTCCTCTGTACTCGTGTCCACCGTGCGCTGGTCGATGAAGGGCAGG
Organism: Clostridiales bacterium; assembly: GCA_004553625.1. GTDB lineage: Bacteria > Bacillota > Clostridia > Oscillospirales > Oscillospiraceae > Scatomorpha > Scatomorpha merdavium. Next base: position 74,450 of record SFKX01000002.1, read on the forward strand.
AAGGCCTCTCTCGGCTCGAGGCTCAGCGGGGTGGTGTGGCTCAGGACTATGTCAGCCTGCCAGCCGCGGCTCGAGAGCACCGACTCCACCTTGCGCTTTATGACGGCGCTCGGCTGCTCGTCCGGCCACCAGCCGCCGCCGCGCATGAGCCGGTACTCCTTGTCTATGCTGTATGCGCCGCCGATGGCGATGCAGCTTTGCCCATCCAGCTCGTACACCTCGCCGTCCAGAGCGAAGAGCTGGTTCGGAAACTCCGGCTGCACCATGACCTCGCCGCCGAAGCGCCGCGCCCGCTCATATCCCAGGCCCGCCGTCGGGCGGCGCTCGTGGTTGCCGTGGATGCACAGCAGCGTTATCGGCATCGACGCTATGTACTGCTTCAGCTTCTTGTCCCGGTGGCCGCCGTAGTAGTTGATGCCCGCGTCGCCGAGTATGATGAGCAGGTCGTCGGGGCCGGTGCCGTTGTCCTTGCAGAAGCACGCTATGCGCTCAAAGCGCCCGTGCGTGTCACCGGTGAGATAGATGTTTATACGGGCACCTCCTCAATTGTGTCATTTCAGCAGCCGCGGATAGTCCGTTTTGCCGTTCACGACGCGGTAGATGGTCACGACGCCGTCTATTATGCGGTAAACTGCGACATAGGTGCGCGTCAGCACCAGCTTCCTATAGCCGGACTGCGCGAGCACGGGGTCCGGGTGCGTCTGCCCCATGAGCGGGAAATCCGCGAGCAGCCCGAGCTTGTGGCGCATATCCGCATATATCTTCCGCGCCGAGGCCGGGCCGACCTCGCTGATGTGGAACTTGACTATTTCCTCCATGTCCTCCAACGCCGGCCGGAGGTAGACTATCTCAGCTCTCGGCGGCATTGAAAAGCGCCTCCATACGCTCATCCAGCTCGGACTGGGAGCAGACAGGCTCGCCGCTCAGGCGGCTGAGCTCGGCGGCGTAGATGGCGTCGCGGTGGCGAAACATCTTCTCGCGCTCCTCAAACGCCTCGACGCTCATGAACACGCCGTCGCCCTCGCCCTTATTCGTTATAAACACCGGTTCACCTGTTTTCCTGGCGAGCTCGGATATGGCGTTGTAGTCGTTGCGCAGGGCAGAGGAAGGCCGGATCTGCATATCCTCATCTCCTTATCAGCTTCTTGATATTATTATATCATGTTTTGCCTAAGATGCAAGCCGGGCCAAGGACGTTATTCATTCCTCGCCCTTCTCCGTCAGCTCCGCCACGCCCTCGATGATGTCCGTCACCAGCTTCATCGTCTTGGCGTTTTCGGCGCTGATGACCGGGCGGCCCATTTCCTGCTCGAGCTCTTTTCTCGCGTTGCCGGCGACGCGGCCGCCGCGCTGGGCTACGCTCAGGTTCTCGGCCATGCCCTCTGGCTTTTCAATCTGCGAGATGCCCGTCGTGCTGGCTTCGGCCAGCATGTTCAGCACCAGCTCGAGGTCGCTCATATTGTCGCGCAGGTTCTCCTTTTTGAGTCCCTTGAGGTCCTTATACTGCCGCGTGGTCATGCCTGACCACGCCCTACTTATCTCGTCCGTCAGTATCGCATACTCACGGCCCTTCTGTACGCCGCGTTTGCTCCACTCGTCCGTCAGCTCGTTACGGATGCGTATCGCCAGCAGACGCTGGTGCACCCACTCCTCGCTGTATCCCTTCTTGAGATACGTTTCGAGCGCACGATCAATGGCCTGTTCAGGATCTATCGTCTCCTCGATGCGCTCGCGGCCCACCTGCGCCAGCCAGAGCTTGAACGGCTCGGCCTTCGGCGAGGGTATGGACTGGATGATGCGCAGCAGCTGCTCAGTGTCCGCGACGTCGGTGAGACGCTTTTTGCCATCGGGAGACTTCAATTTCAACTGTACGATATTTTCGTACAGTTCAACTGCGCCCTCGGATTTGAGCTTGCGTTTCAAGTCGCTCCAATACCGGCGAGGATTCTCGGAGCCTGTCAGCGCCCCGACCACGTCAATGATTGAAAAATACCATTCTTCCCTCTCCGCGTCCCATGCGGAGCGTATGGGCTGGTCCTCAAATAACTGCATCGCGTCGTTGCTCATACTATGTACCCCCAATTAGCTGATTAAATTGTACCACATTTTGCCTCAAAACTCAACGTTTATGTAACTTTTCTCCCCACTTCCAGCATGGCGGCGCAGAAGCGTTCCCAGGGGTACAATGTTTTCAGGGAGGGGTCGCCCTCGCGGATGCGCATGGTTCGGCGGATCTCTTTGGGGATGACAACACGGCCAAGGTCGTCTATGCGGCGTACTATGCCGGTGGCTTTCATGTGTAGTTTCCTCCTGCCTTTATTTCTTTGTGCAGGAATTAGTATCCGCAGTTTCGTTTTACCTATACGCAGCCCAAAAATTGGCGCGAACATGTCAGCCGTTGTGCCTGCAATAGGTGCGCACAGTGAGCCCAAACCACACCGGAATCTGCGCCGCAGCCGCGATGAGCAGGACATACGGCGACCAAATCACAAAATCTCCTATCCACAAAAACCGCAGACCCGTCAGCTCGTCCATCATCGCCCCCGTCAGCGAAACGCCCCCGGACGGCAGACAGATGCGGAGCCAGTTGAGCAAATTCCCCTCCGCCGCCGCAAAGCCCCGGCCAAAGCTTCCGCCCGCCATGAACATGCGTATCACCGTGGGTATGAGCACTACTGCCGCCGACAGCGCCAGAGCGGCAAGCGGACTTTTAAAACGCGACGACACAAAAAGCGAAAAGCTGCATGTCGCAAGGAAGGAGAGTGCGGCTGACAGCACGATCCACCCCAGTACGCCCATCGCATCGAGGCCCCGGGGATTGAAGGCCACCTGCAGCAGCTCCGCCGAGGTGATGTCGTCAAAGCCGAAGGCTAGATAAACGACCACCAGAAATGCGCCCAGGCAAAGCGAGAAGATGCCGGAGCCAATTAGGAGCGCTGAGCCCGTCTTTGCCGCGGCAAGCCGCCCGCGTCCGTACCTGGAACAGCGTAGAATGTCGTCCGCGCCGCTTGCATAGTCGGAGGAAAAGACTGGCGCGGCCATGATAACGCAGATGAACGTCACAAGAAACGCGCAAAGACCGAAGTTGGCAAAGGCGCTCGTCGCGCTTATACCGTAGCTGTAATTGAAATTTCCGCTCTCTCTGCCGAGCCGGGACATGGTGTATTCGACGACCTGTGGCGTCTGCTCGTATTTCTCCTTCAGGTTTCGCTCAAGAGTGGACAGCCGTTCCTGGTAATAGTTCAGCGCGCGCTCGGGAGAGATGTCCGCCGAGGTCAGGGCAGCGCCGAATTCATCTGAAAATGCGTTGAATATCCAGGTGAACACGGGCGAATATGGCCCCAGCACTCTGCCGCTCAGCTCCGGTGGGATGTCATAATCCGTGCCATACCTCGCTAGCAGCTCGTGGTGCAGCTCCACGGCAGAGGCGAAAAGCTCCGGCGTCACCTCGCCGCGGATGACGGAATACCGCTGTCTGTTCTCCTCGTACACGCCGATACCCCGGACTATCTCCGTATACCCGTCGTGGTCTATGTATTTGACAACCTGTCTCACGGTCGAAAAGGCCGAGCTCAGACATATGAGCAGGGCTATGGCCGCGAGGCACCAGGTCGAACGGGTTTTTAGGATACGCTTTAATTCGGCTCTCAGCATATTTCTCCCTCCCTGCTTGCGGCTTCGCGCCTGAACAGCCACAGGTACAGGTCCTCAAGGCGCGGCTCCGCCGGACACGAGTCAGGTATCTCCGGGGTATCTGATATATATCGCACTCCGACCTGACCACCGCGTTCTCCCTTCATGCTCACGATACGCACCGCCTCCTCATAGCGCGGAAGCTCGTCCTGCCGTATCACCGCCGTAAACACCTTGCCAGCAACGGCCACAAGCAGTTCCTCTGTTTTGCCGGCGCAGATGATCCTTCCCTCCTTCATTATCACGTTCTGCGCAGCTATATACTCGACGTCCGATACGATATGAGTGGAGATGAGCACGATGCGCCCCTGTGCAAACTCCGACAGGAAGTTTCGAAACCGCACCCGCTCCCCGGGGTCAAGGCCGCCCGTCGGCTCATCCAATATAAGCACATCCGGGTCGTTCAGCATGGCCTGCGCTATCCCAACGCGCCTCTGCATACCGCCGGATAGCTTTTTTATCTTCTTTTTCCTCACCTCGGTAAGGCTGAGCAGTTCAAGCAGCTCCTCCATCTTTTTCCTGCACTCCGGTTTGCCTATGCCCTTGAGCGCGGCCACGTATTCTAGATAGTCCGTGACCGTGAATTCGGGGTAGAAGCCGAAGCTCTGCGGCAGGTAGCCCAACGCGTCCCTGTACGCCTCGCCCAGGTCCCGGATATCCACGCCGTCATAGAGCACGCGCCCCGAGCTGGGCGGCAGGATGCCCGCAATCATCCTCATCAGTGTCGTTTTCCCGGCGCCGTTTGCCCCTATGAGGCCCCACACGCCGGGCGTTATCGAAAGCTCGACGCCGCGCACGGCAGTCTTTTTGCCGTAGCGCTTGCTTAGATTCCTTATCTCCAGCTCCATGTCACACCTCCTGAAACTCCACTGCTTCATATGCATCAGGCCGGGCCGCCTGCCTCAGCAGCCTGCGGCACTCGAGGGCCAGCACGACCGTGAGGAGCACGCAGGCGGCTGCGGCGAAGCTCCGGCCCTGCCCGGCAAGGACGGCGCCAAGCTCCTCCTGCAGCAGGCGGTATCCCACCGCGAGCCCCAGGCCGAAGCCCAGCGCGGCGAACAGCCCCTGCTCCCCTCTCGCACGGTCCAGAATAAGCAGGATGCCAGTACAGCACAGCAGGAACGGCAGGACTATGCTGGACAGCACCAAGCCGACAGCCCCTGCCAGCAGTCCCGCAGAGACCTGGGATATCACCGCCAGGCATATAGCGTCCCCCAAACCGACCGCACTGAGCTTCGCCAGCATCAGCTTTCCATGGGAGGCCCTCGTCACGCCCTCGATCTCGCGCATTTTAAATCTGCGGGAGCGACCGTGGAAGGGCAGTACACTCATGGCGACAAAAACGGAGGACATGCTGAGCAGAGCCGGGCCGTCGACCTCTAAGTTCTCCGCGGCGGAGGCCAGGTGCAGCAGCAGGCATATGCAGAGCACGACCGCTGCCTGCAGAGCCCATATGGGAGCTGCAATGAAGCGTATCTGGCTTACGACCATTTCGGGAACGCCAATTCTCCGCAGCGGTCTGCGCGAGCGGTAAGCGGCGAGACTGAGGGTCGCCGTCTCAGTGAGATGTTCCGCGCGTGGCTCCGGCAGAGGCATCGAGCCGAGTTCGGCTCTCAGGATGTGTTCAACTTTTCTGCTCATTTGCGGCTCCTTTCACAGTGTCTTTTCGAGGGCTTTCAGCGCCGCGCGCAGCCGCGACTGCACGGTGCGGAGCGGTTCGCCAAGGACCTCGGCTATCTCTCTCAGCTTCAGCTCGTGGACGTATCTGAGCACGACCACCTCCCGCTGCTTTTCCGGCAGCGCGGAGATGAGCTGCGTCAGGCTGAGCTCCGACTCGACTTGTTCGAAGCCGGGCTCCATGTATTCCTCCGGCTCGAGGGGCTCCGTGCGCCCGTTTCGTCGCCGCAGGTCGGTGCAGGTATTTGCCGCGATTTTGTACAGATATGCCCTGAACTTTCCCCGGTGCGCATAGGCGTCGATATGCCTTACCGCCTTCAGGAAGGTCTCCTGAGCTGCATCCTCCGCAGTCTGCCTGTCCGGGGCGTGCCACAGACAGTATCGGAGTATATCTGGATAGGCTCCTATTACAAGCTCCTCCAGCGCCGCCGCGTCACCCTCGCGCAGTCTCTTGAAGAGCTCGTCTTCCCGCGTCAAAATACCACCTCCCGCCGAGAGCATCCTCTCACCAAGTATAACGCAACAGACCGGTAAAATGATTGCAGGTAGGAGAAATAAAGCATCTCACATATTCTGTCCTGCGGTGTGCTCCGGGGGCCTTGAATTGAGCCCGTAAAGCGCAAAAGATGCTTTGACAAGATTCGGCCTCATACTGAGCGCCTGCCGCGGAAGAGATTTTCTCTTCCGGTGCAGATGCGGTCGCGCTTGATGGGCAGGTCGGGCGCGCAGGCCTCGAGCCTCAGGGCCTCAAGCAGGTTCGCCACGCGCTTTGTGATACCGGCCTGGAAGAAGGGCTTTAGCTCCTCGTAGAGCTCTCGCCTCAGCGGGTCCTCGTCCGTGACGCGGCCCTCGACCGTGACGGAAAGCTCCAAATAATAGCTCTCGCCGAGCTGGATGCCGTCAAAACACACCGCTTCGCCGAGCGTGCCGCCAAGCTGTTGAATAGGTTTGGAAAGTATGCCAGTGATGGTTTCTGATCCGGTATCGTTGGTTAGGGCAGGCAGGATACGCAGCTGCAAAAACTCTCCCGGCCTTTCGGCAGGGAGAGTTTTGCTTTTATGGGTTTGGGATGAAGCCCAACGAACGTACTTGCAAATCGGGGCCATCCATGCCCGGCTTGTGGCTTTTAGACAGACGAGCGCGTTTGTTCCGTTTATAAACACTAATTCTCGCCCCCCGCGTGGGGGCGTCGGCAAATTCACACAAATACAAATTGGTGTTTATGTGCAAAGCGGCAAAAGTGAGGGTCACAAGCATTTTCCTATAATTGGATAATAGGAAAATCTGCTAAAAATGAACTAGTGGTTTTGCCTGACTTAAACAAAAGCATCCGAAATATCATTGCGCGAACCTGTCGGGATATTATGTTTTGCTGGGGTTGGCGCAAAAGCTATACTACAAGAGAATAGGCTCTCCAGTTTGGACAGGATCAGTTCGGCCCATAGTATCTGTTCGGTTTTTATAGGTGTTTCCCAAACTATAAAACCTGACAGAATCATGGTTGTGATCTATTGTGGCTGCCAGCTCTGCCATTAACTTTACCAGCTAGGCTGCGTCAACAAGAAGCTCAAATACCGAATTCTGAACTCTTAGGCCATACCGCTCACAAAGTTTAGCTACTTTGCGCAGCCGCTTTTGCCACGCAGACAACACTGCGCGCCTGCCTTTTTCGTTGAGATATACGGCCTCTTCATAGCTCTCAAACTGAGTTGCTGAGATCTGTTTCCGGCGGAGAAGGGTCAACACGAAGCGGTCGCACATCGGCCCGCGCAGTCATTCCATAAGATACAGTGCAAACGAGGGCCTCCCAGGGCGCAATGTGTGTAGATATCTTGCGGCAGGGTAAGCCTACGACTTCAAGCGCCGACGCTACTTCACGCCGCATGAGGGTGTGTACAAAAGACAGAGTTGCATTGACCTCGTTTTTGAGAGGCCGCCGGCTGCGTGTTTCAAAGCGGAATGGGCAGGAAATACCGAGCATCCTGTCGAAACACTAAAAACGAATCGAAGCCGCTGCGCCTTCAATGCCATGCATAGCATCAATGCTCAATGCAGGAACCGACACCTTTTCTTCATCGACTATTTTGACACAAATTGTCTCATTCCTGCTAAACAGATAACTGTACGGCGTCAGAACATAGAGGGTGTCCAGCAGCTTTTTCACGGTGTCTCCACCTCCATTGCCGCTTTCGCAAGTCTTTTGCAATACGCCGGTGAGCAGATATGAAAACAGAGCGCCGCAGGAAATGCTCGTAGAGAACATCTCCTCCGACACATGGCCTACGCACAAAGCTGGACGAATTTCATTCCGGCCAAAACCGGAGCACCCTTCAGCAGCTCATCGAGCGCCGCTTTCACGCCAGCGAAGGCCTCTTCGGAGACAGGCGCGTTGGCTGCCTGCTTCAGGCCGTAAGAACAGAATGCGTCTTTATCAAAGCAGATGAGCGCGTCTCCCTGAGCGTGTCATCCGACGACAGACAGGCCGGAAATTGGCGGCACCGTAGCAGTCGGAATGGTGGGCCTACCTGTTATCGGGCAAGGGGCCTTGCCTTTCTCCCTGCGTAACAGACGCCGGCAATACTCTGCGATGGTTTCCGGGTCGTGTATGTCCAGAGGCGCGGACGCGCACATGAGTTTCACTGTCTCGGCCGCATTTCGGTATGCTTTGCCCGGATAGATTTCGTGTTCGTCCTCGGGTATGAACGCCATAACTGTCCCGCCTCCGGGCAAAGTCCCGTTGCGGTTGCAGCGCCCCGCCGCCTGGATGATGGCCTCCAGCGGCGCAAGGGCGCGGTACATGGCCTCAAAGTCCAAATCCACGCCCGCTTCTATGCACTGAGTTGCCACGACACGGCAGGTCAGGTGGACTGAGAGCCGGGCCTTTATAGTATCGATGACCTCGCTCCTGTGCGCCTCAGTGCGGCGTAAAGCGCTCTCCCACCCAGAAGTATCTCTCGCGGCCGCCAATCCTGAAGCTCCGGCAAGGAGGCAAAATCCGGCTGCGTGGCTGTGGAAAACACCATGGTGCAGCCATATTCCGGGCACAGGGCCGCGGTGGAACGCATCGTGGCTGCGGCAAGCTCTGTTGGGAGACCCTGAGCTTTGTCGAACAGGATGACGCTTTGGGCAATGCTGTGAAGTTTCCGGCAATCCTTGGGGCGGGCAGCAAACAGGCTCTCAAAGAAGCGGACCGAAGTCATGATAATAAATGGCGTGTCCCAGCGGCTCGCCAATTCCCGCTCTTCCTCGCTCAGCCTGCTCTGGCTGTGGTCTGCCAGAATATGCGGAACGAGCTTTTCGTATTCCCGCTGACTTTGCTCCGTGAGCGTTAGGAAGGGGAGCACAAGTATGACCCGCATTTTACCGTGCGCGGCGCAGTGGCGCAGGGCAAAATGCAAAAAAGCCATGGGTCTCCCGATGCCCGTCGGGGCCGTCAGCGTGAAGAGGCCCGGGGCCATTTCCCCGGCGTCGCCGCACTGTCGGAAACCTCATCGCGCATACCGTTGAGCGTTTTATCCGAGCTGGAGTTTTGACGTAGAGACCGCATGTGATTGAAAAGTCCGCGAAGAAGCCGCTCCAGCTCCAAGCTTTCGCTCTCCGAATCGAGATGGCCCAAGGATGTCGTATAGTCGGCGTCCACCAGGCAGGATAAGAGCATAGGACGCGGAGCATTCTCTCATCAACGGTTGCGCCTGCGAGCTGTTCCAGCTTGGGCATTCTGATCTCTTCTCCAAACCGCATGGCCAGTTCTGCTACGGCTTTTAAGTGCTCCTGATTAGTGGTTTTATTTCCAGACTCATCCGCTCCGCAGATTTTGTGTAGTAGTAAATCACAGCCATTATTTTGTCTCCTACAATTTGCTTGAAATGATGATCATTAAACTCCCGTGCTTGGCTCACTTTCTTCTTCGTTCTTTGTCGAAGTTTTTCATGAGTGCGTGTTCGGTTGGAACACTGGAAAGCTGCTTCGGTATGATCTGCGCGCCGTTTGCTATAGCTGTCTCTTTGGCGAATGGCTGCCACTTTTCCTATGCTGCGCGGGATATCCTTGATGTTTTCAAAAATTATGGCATAATTGAACAATAGGCGGTATAATTTGCATATCCACATCGAATCGAGGCAAAACGCATGACGGAAGTAGTCGCGGCCCTTATATGGGAGGGCGGGAAGTTCATGATATGTCAGCGGCCGGAGCGTAAGGCGCGGGGACTGCTGTGGGAGTTCGTGGGCGGCAAGGTCGAGCCCGGCGAGACGAAGGAGCAGGCCCTCGTGCGCGAGTGCCGCGAGGAGCTGGGCATCACAGTCGCTGTAGGGGAAGTGTTCACCGAGGTCACGCACGTTTATCCCGACATCACTGTGCACCTCACACTCTTCAACGCCCGCATAGCCGAAGGCGAGCCGCAGCTGCTAGAGCACAACGACCTGTGCTGGACAACGCCGGACGAGATCGACAGCTACGACTTCTGCCCGGCGGACGAGGCGATCCTGAATAAAATAAAGGAGCGCTACAAGAAAGGAGCTTTGCGAGCACTTTAAGCGCACGCCCGGGGCGATAGCGTCAATGCTCGTGCGGCTCGGGAAGCTCCGTAACACCGACGAGTTTTGGAGAGGGTAGTTTGACCATGTGCATATACTTTGGAGATGCGCCGAACCTTACCTATAACAAGAGCGAGCATATTTTCCCGGCGGGGCTGGGCGGGACCGTGACGCTGCCGCAGGGATGGGTGTCCGATCAGGCAAACGAGCTCTTCTCTTCGATGGAGGGCGAGTTGATGCACGATTCTCTGCTGGCCCTCGACAGATATTTTTTCGGTCCTGGAGACCGACGGGGCAAGGACTCAAAGTCAAACGTCACTGTGGGCGTGCAGGATGACGGCAAAATCACGCTGTCATACTTGTCGATGGGAAAGCCGTACTTGATTGATCAAGTGTATTTGCGCGCTAAAAATGCAGTTGTATCTGCCCAGGAAGACGGTTCAGACGCTGACCTCATCATGAAGCGCGTTGACAAAGCACTGCGAAAGTTTGAAGCGCGGAGCAGATTTGTTTTCCTGCCCTGCCCTGATATGGCGGCCGAGGATTTGCTCATAGGCGCGCACGACGGCAAGGTATTTGTAGCATGCAGCGGCGAGCGGCCGAGTGGTGACAGGGTCTATGACGCAATCAGAAAGATACTTGGCGGCTTCCAAAGCGGAGAGCTAAAGCGTAGCAGCCAGCATATACGACAAAATCACGTCCTGACTGAAAACGGCAATATTGCCAGAGCATATGCCAAAACGGGCATGAATGCGCTCGCGCGGCTGCGAGGGTATGAATACGCCGCGCACCCGACCTTTGACGGGATCAGGCGGTGGATCGTGAGCGGGGAAAACGACGATGAGTTCAACTACCTGCCAAGCATTTCCGTCGAAAGGAACAAGCTCGCGTATGCGCTTCCGGAAAACGTGCACTTTTGTGTATTTATGCAGATGGGTGGGAAAATATATGCGCTGGTCAGCTTCTACGGCAGGTATACGCGTCAGTTCACCTTTGGGCAAGCACCCGCCGCGGAAGATTTCAAGTATCCCGACGGTTATATATGTGACTGGAAAAACAAGACTGAGTATACACTGGCAGAGCACATTGAGCGCCTGATTGGAAATGTGAGATCGAAACTCGAAACTCCCTATTAACGGTGTCGCGTTTCACGACACCGTCAGCAAAAATAAAAGGTCGCAAAACGCGACCTTTTCTTATTTCTATTGCAGCCCTCGGTCCTCCAGTCCGTGAGTGTCGCCGGTGTGATGGATGTTAATTCCTCATCCTTCTCCGTCAGCTCGTTGCGGATGTATATCGCCAGCAGCCGCTGGCGCACCCAATCCTAACTATACCCCTTCTTGAGATACGTCTCCAGCGCGCGGTCTATGGCCTGCTTGGGGCCTATCGTCTCCTCGATGCGCTCGCGGCCCACCTGCGCCAGCCAGAGCTTGAACGGCTCGGCCTTGGGCGAGGGGATGGACTGGTAGTTTCCTCCTGCCTTTGTTGTGCAGGAATTGGTACCCGCACTTTCGTTTTACCTATACGCAGCCCAGAATTTGGCGTAAGCGTGTCAGCTGCAGTGCCTGCAACAGGTGCGCACAGTCGGTCCAAACTACACCGGAATTTGCGCCGTCACCGCGGCGAGAAGGACATATGGCGACCAAACCGCAAAGTTTCGTATCTACAAAAACTGTTGGCCCATCAGCCCTTCCATCATCGTCCCCGCCCGCGACACGTCTTCGAGCACTGCAAAATGCCCGACTCCGGCGCAATAAGGAGAGAATGGCCACGAGCGAGGATTTGAGGTTCGTGGACAAAACAAATGGTCGCGTTTTACAACCTTTTGTTCTGTTGAGCTTTACAGTTCAGCATACATTTCCGAGGTGACGCCGAGATTGAACTTACTACCGCTGTGTCTACGAGAAGCCTCTGTAAATGGAAGCCTGAAAGTACTGCGCCGCAAGGGCAAATGCCACGGTACGAAGAAAACGCAGGGTAAACTCAGCGAGGGGCCGTCCTGCTGTAATAATAGTTGGAGGTGGATGCCTTATGTGATAAAATTAGATTTATAAAGGAATTTTTAACCGCAGAGGTGATGGCGTTGAAAAGGAGAATGCTTGGTTTTGGGGCCTGGCCGCTGTATCGCAAGCTATTCTTGGTCATGGCGCTGGTCTCGCTCGTGCCGGTGCTGATCGTACTATGCGTTTCGCTTATGCTCTCCTACAGGGCAATGGAGCAGCAGCTTGTATACGACAGTCAAATGAGCGCAGAATGGCTTCAGGAACGACTTGAAATGGAAATTGAGGATTACACACGCACATTTTACGAATTTGAAATCGACAAAGACTTCAGGAATGCTCTCGCTCAATGGTGTGCCCATGGGGATGACCTCAATTACAGTTTCAAGCTCGAACTTATTACCGAATTAAATCAGACCGTCAGTATCAATAAGAACATAAACGCCATAGAGCTGTACAGCCTCAGCCAGGGCAAGGCCCTGATCGCGGAGCGTTCCAGTACGTATTTCACAGATACTGACGACAGGTTGGAGCAGTGGCTCTCTCGTGATGAAGCGCTTCAAAGCAATCTGGTGTTCCTCAGAAGCGGGAGAGAGATACTTCTCGTGCACCAGATGCACCGGTTTGAAAATGGCGAGCCATATGCGCTTTTGATAGTACGGCTGAGGGCCTATTTCGTGCAGGACATACTCGACGCCATCAAGTCCACGCCGCAGGAGTCCATCATACTTTTCAACGACCAAGGTGAAGTTATTGAGTCCGACATGTCCACGCAGGCGGACTTCAGCCCGGAAGAAACTCTAGGTTATGCAGAGCGCTTGTCCGGCTCCGTTTCCGGTCATGCTCATGAAAGCGGCAGTTACTGGTTTTACCGCTCAGTCAGTGGAGGCAAGCTCAATATTATACTGGCAATGCCCGACAGCGCGATACGCAGTTCGCTAGAGGGTACGCTCGTAAGTGGCATATTCGTGGCCATCCTCGCCGTGGCCGCCTCGATGCTGTTTTCCGCTGTCATGTCGCGCGTCATAAGCCGCCCCATAGTCGAGTTGGCAAACACCATGCGCAGCAGCACCATCGAGGACGCCGTGCTGGTGCCATCACAGCGCAGCGACGAGATAGGCTTCCTGCTCGACAGCTTCAACCTCATGCAAAAGCAGAACAAGGAGCTTATAGACAGCGAGTACACAAGCCAGATCGCCCGGCGCAGCGCTCAGCTTCAGGCCCTCCAGTCACAGATAAATCCGCATTTTCTATACAACACCCTGCAAGTCATCGGAGGCATGGCTCTGCGCAAGAATGCGCCTGAAATCTATTCCGTCACGACCGCGCTTGGAGACATACTGCGTTACAGCCTGAACTTTACTGATGAGACTGTCGCCCTGGGAGAAGAGCTGCACTATTTTGAAAGCTATCTCTCCATCCAGAAGCAGCGCTTCGGCGACAAGCTGCACATAAGCATAGACGTACCGAAGGAACTGAACGCCGCCCCTGTCCCGAAGCTGATATTGCAGCCTATACTCGAAAACAGCTTCCGCCACGGGCTCCCTGACAAAGAGGCGTGCTGGGATATATCAATAAAAGCCGTGCGCAATCATGGACGGCTGGAGATAACTGTTGCTGATAACGGCGTCGGAATACCTGCCGGCAAGCTCTCGGAACTTCAGGAGATGCTGCACACCGCAAGCTACAGCGCACTGCGCTCCGGCAGACACATTGGGCTTGCCAATGTCAACATGCGTATAAGGCTGCGCGACGGCGGAGACCCGTTCGGCGTTGATATACAAAGCGTGGAGGGAGAAGGTACAGTCGTGCAGCTGGTGCTCAGGGACAGGCGCGGAGAGGAGGAGAGGGATGAACTGCACTGCAGTGATAATTGACGATGAGCCATGTGTTCGGGATGTCCTGAAGGCGCTGGGCCACTGGAACGAGCTGGGCATAACAGTTGTCGGAGAGGCCGAGGACGGTATAGCAGGCCTGGAGCTGGTCACACAGCTGAAACCGGATATCGTGATATCTGACGTTAAAATGCCTCGCATGAGCGGGCTTGAGCTCGCCTCCCGGCTTCAGAGCGTGCCTTGTCCTCCCCAGGTCATCATTGTCAGCGGATATGACGACTACAACCTTGTGAGGCAAGCCCTTAAGTGCGGAGTCACGGACTACCTGCTCAAGCCCATCAAGGAGGCGGAACTCAATGAGCAGCTGGCAGCCTGCGCGCAGACGGTGTCGCAGCGCTCCACAGACTCCCCAATGCATGCAGAATGGCAGACCACGCTTGCGGGCAAGTCCTGGCTGGTGCGTTTCCGCGCCTTCCAGCACGAGCTCAGTGAGCTTCTGAGGAGCGCCGACAAAAAGGTGATCCGAGAGAGATTCGCCGCTCTCAAGGCGGGGATAGGGGACGATGCCGGGTTGCCGGAGACGATATACTGCTATTACTCGCTCGTCGCCGTACTGCAGGGCTTCATGCAGGAGAGCGGTCTGGATGGCTTCGAGAAGCTCAGCTATGTGTTCGGCAGCGGGGACGATATGGCCGCAGTACTGGATCGGGTATGCGTGTGGTTCTGCGAGGCCTCAGACATGGCCGCGCAGCGCTTGAGACAGCGCGGTCGTCTGGACATGGGGCAGGTCAGGCAGTACATAGACGAAAACTATGACAAATATCTCAGTCTACAATCAGTTGCCGACCACTTCCATGTAAGCCGCGAATACTTGAGCCGCAGCTTCAAGGCTGAATACAAAGAGAGCTTTTCCGACCATCTTCTCTCCTGCCGCATGGAACGGGCAAAGCAGCTGCTGGTAGAGTACAACATCCCCATAAAGGAAGTGTGGAGGATGCTCCGCTTCGTTGACCAGACGCATTTTTACAAGTGCTTCAAGCGATATTTCGGTATGACGCCGGGTGAAATACGCGCAGGGTCAAAAACAGACAATAAAACAGGTCAATCGTAGCTAATGCTATTTGCACAAAAATTGTGTATTCTTTAATCAGCAATTAGTGAAATCAGCCAAAGCAAAAAAGGAGGATACACAATGAAAAAGTACCTGGCATTGATTTTGGCGCTCTGCATGCTTCTGGCGCTTGCAGCATGCGGAGAGCCGTCGGAGCCCTCCGGCAGCTCCGAGCCGCCTGTCGAGAGCGGGGAACCCGTGAGCGAAGAGCCGGTGGAGGCCGAGCTCGACATCATGATGAGCTTCCCGCAGTTCATGGACCAGTGGGAGACCTACTGCAAGCAGTTTGAGGAAAAAATGCTTGCGGAAGAGAACATCAAACTCACGATCAACCTCGAAATGCCCAGCTCCGGCGACTATGAGAGCGTGCTTCAGACGAGGCTCACCGGCGACGATGCGCCCGACCTCTTCACGCTGCACAGCAACAATATCGCCACCTACTATGAGGCTGGACACCTCGCCGACCTCTCCGGCGAGGAGCTGGCGGGCAAGATCTATCCCGACGTGGCTGCAATGGTGACCTACGACGGCAAGCTGCTGGGCGTGCCTATTGAGAGCCAGGCCTGGGGTCCGCTGTACAACAAGGCAATCTTTGAGGAGTGCGGCCTTGAGGTTCCCAATACGCTGGATGAACTCAAAAATGTAGTCGCAGTACTTGAAGAAAACGGCTATACTCCCTTTATGCTGGCCTTCCAGGAGCAGTGGGTGCCCCAGCTCATGACCGCGCTGACGCTCGGCGGCAAGGTCTCCGGTGAGGTCCCCGACTGGGTGGACAGGATGAACGCAGGCGAGGGTTCCTACGCCGAGATGGCTGAGATATTTGACGTCATCGACCTTATCATGCAGCACGGCACCGACCGGGCCATGGAGCAGGGCGCCGAGGCGGGCGCGGCCGCCTTTGCAAACGGCGAGGCCGCCATGTTCGTGCAGGGTACCTGGGCTTCCGGGACCATCATGGCCACGAACCCCGATATGCAGCTCGGCGTGTTCGCTCTGCCCATAAACAACAATGTGGACTGCACAAGGGTCAATCTCTCCGTGTCTACAACTCTCGCCGTGCATCCCTCGAGCGACCAGATGGACCTCGCGCTCAAGTTTGCAAACTACGTCCTGGACGACAATGACTCCTCCGCACTCTTCGAGAGCTGCTCCTTCAACCCCCTGGCTACCTGCCATACATACGAGCCGGCGAGCTGGGTGGCGGACGCTTCGGCCTATGTCTCCGAGGGCCGCTGCTACAAGGACCTCGTACTGCCCTCCGCCGTCACCGATGAGCAGGGCAGGCTGCTTCAGGAATACTACGTCGGCAGCGTGACCAAGGACGAGATCATCCAAAGGCTCGACGAGGTGTATGCTCAGGCCATAGCGGGATGACAAGAATTTCCTGGAAGGGCGGGCTTATACCCGCCCTTCAATCTTATCTACGGAGGTGTTCGGCTTGAGCGGGACCAAGAGAGCCAATCTGAAGCTGCTGCTATTCTGCGCCCCGGCGCTGGTTGTCTACCTTGTATTCAAGCTCTATCCGGCGGTCGCGGGCATCGGCTATGCTATGACAGACTGGAACGGCCTGAGCAAGGATTACGAATTCGTGCTCTTTGACAATTTCATCGCGGCGTTCAAGGATAAGTACTTCTGGCAGTCCATATGGTTTACTCTGAAATATGTCGTCGTCATGGTTGTGGTGGCCAATGCGGTCGCCCTGGCGCTGGCTGTGGCCATAGAAAGCCGCAGGCGAGGGCGCGGCGTATACCGCACTATCTTTTACATGCCGAACATGATAAGCATGGTCATAGGAGGCTATATGTGGATGTTCATCTTCACGAAGGTGCTCTACTACATGGCCGACAACTGGGGCATGAAATTCCTGGACCACTCCTGGATAGGCGACCCCAGGTATTCCTTCTTTGCCATCATCATTGTCGCGTCCTGGGCCACGGTTGGCTATCTCATGATAATCTACATGGCAGCGCTGCAGGGGGTTCCGGCCGATCTGATAGAATCCGCCCAACTCGCGGGAGCTAACTCAAGGCAGTGCTTTTTCAGGGTGACGCTGCCTCTCATCCTCCCGGCTGTGACCATCTGTGTATTTTGGACGCTGAACTCGGGCTTTCAGGTATTCGATGTTATCTACGCCCTCACCGGCGGCGGGCCGGGGCGCGCCACTCAGTCCGTAGCCATGAACATCTATGAGGAGGCTTTCCGCGGCAATATACGCTACGGCTACGCCACGGCCAAGTCCACAATTTTGTTTGTCATTGTTCTCATCATCACCCTCATCCAGCTGCGGGTGATGAAGTCGAGGGAGGCGGAGCTATGAAGAGGCGAAGAAGGCTTGGCGGGGTCCTGGTTCACCTCGTCCTGATCATCGGCGCGCTGTTCTGGCTTGCGCCGCTGCTGCTGGCGCTGATGAACTCCTTCAAGACCAACGGAGAATTGCTGACCAACGTCCTCTCCCTGCCCAAGGCGCTGAGCTTTGAAAACTATGCCCGCACTCTGGACAAGATGCACTATTTCCGCAGTCTGGGGAATACGATCCTGCTCTCCGGCGTGAGCGTGACGCTCATCATACTCTTTTCATCGCTGGCAGGCTGGAAACTGTGTCGGACCAAGACGCGGCTGTCGAAATTCATCTTCGGGCTCTTTGTGTTTTCCATGCTCATTCCCTTCAGCTCCATCATGATTCCCATATACCGCGTTATCCTCGCCCTCAAGCTGAAAAATTCGCTGCTCGGGCTCTCGCTTGTATACGCAGGGCTGGGCGTGAGCATGGCGGTATTCCTCTATCACGGTTTTGTCAAGGGCATACCTCAGGAGCTCGAGGAGGCGGCCGAAATGGACGGCTGCGGGCAGTTCCAGGTCTTTTGGTACATGGTCTTTCCCCTTCTCAAGCCCATCACCGCCACGGTGTGCATCACGAACGTCCTCTGGGTGTGGAACGACTTTCTCCTGCCGCTCATAGTCATATCCGACAATAAAAAGTACACGCTGCTGCTCTCCACGAATACGCTCTTCGGCCAGTACAGCAGCGACTGGACGGCAATACTGAGCGCGCTTATCATCGCCGCTCTGCCCGTCATTGTGTTCTACGCCTTTTTCCAGAAGCAGATACTTCGGGGCATATCCGAAGGCGCGCTCAAGGGGTAACGACATGGAAAAACTGTACGTTGAAAACGGCCGGCTGATGGCCGGAGGCGCCCCGCTGCTGCTGCGCGGCTTTGGCCTGGGCGGTTGGCTGCTGCCCGAGGGCTATATGTGGAAATTCTACACGAAGTGTGACCGTCCTCGCCGGATAGAAGCGCTCATCGAAGAGCTCTGCGGCGCGGAGTACGCGGCGTCCTTCTGGGAGCGGTACTACGACTCATACATAACCGAGGCGGACATCCGCCTCGCGGCAGAAAACGGCTTCAACTCGGTGCGCCTGCCCTTCAACGCCAGGCATCTCATGGAGCCGGGCTACCTCCGGCGCATAGACGACTGCGTCCGTTGGTGCGGGAGGCATGGGATATATGCGATACTCGACATGCACGCCGCCCCCGGCGGGCAGACGGGGCAGAACATAGACGACAGCGAGCGGGATCTGCCCGAACTCTTCATGCGCCCTGAGCATCAGGACGAACTGTGCGCGCTCTGGGAGATGCTCGCCGCAAGATACAGCGGCGAGGCCGCTGTGGGGGGCTTCGACCTGCTCAACGAGCCGCTTGTGAAGAAGGACGCCGGGTATAACAGGCAGCTTGTGCCCCTTTACATGAGACTTACGGATGCCATAAGGCGGGCTGACCCTGAGCGCATCGTCATTTGGGAGGGCGCGCACTGGGCGACGGATTTCTCCGTCTTTGACGCCCTGGAGAAAGAGGAGCTGCCGGAAAACCTCGTGCTGCAGTTCCACAAGTACTGGAGCCCGCCCGAGGAGGAGAGCCTGCGCTCCTTTATGGCCACGGCCGGGCGGCTGGGACTTCCGCTCTACTGCGGCGAGTCCGGTGAGAACAATCTCGACTGGTACGCCTCCATGTTCCCGATGCTGGACAGGCTGGGCATAAGCTGGAGCTTCTGGTCATACAAGAAAATGTCAACTACAAATTCCGTTTCGGTCTTTCCGGAGCCCGAGCGCTGGGGAGAGCTGCTTGGCTTCCTGGACGGAGGAGAGCGCCCCGCACACCCACAGGAGATATTTGACGGCTTCCTGGACTGTGTCGGCAGCTCGGAAATACGACGCGATGTCATCTCTGCGCTTTGCAGGCGTCCGCCGGTGCGAATACCGGCCGTGGCCTTTGACGAGTGCAGGGCGTCCGGTCCCCGAAGAAGGGGGGCGGACTTCCGGCCTGCCTCGCCCGTTACGATAATCTTTGCCGACGGTCACACAGGCGCGCCGGATTTCCGCCGCTACGGCGGGGAGCCGCAGCCCGAAAGCGAGCGCATGCTCGTGGAGCTTTGCGAGGGGGACAGCGTGACCTACCGCATTGACTGTTCCGGCCTCGCAAGAGTGCGCATTGCGGCGTCTGCCGCCGAGGGCCTCAGAGCGGACGGCGGCTCCGGATACGTGAGCATTGGGCAATGCGGCGGGGAGGCCGTTGTCAGGCTGGACGGGAAGCTCAGCCTGGTCTGCGCTTCGGGCAAGGCGCTTTTGGACTATATTGAGGTATTTAAATTATGAAAATGATCACCACGTCCGGCGAGGTCCAGAGCCGCGCCGCAGTTTGCCGCATCTGTTTTCAGCCTGACACCTCCAACAGAGAGGAACTCATCCTTAATCTGTACCCCGGGGAGCGTTTTCAGTCCTTCCTCGGCTTCGGCGGGGCCGTCACCGACTCGGCGGCCTATGTATACTCTACCCTTTCACCGGAGCTCAGGGCCGAGGTCATAGCAGCATGCTTCGGTTCAGACGGGCTGGGATACACGCTCGCCAGAAGCCACATTGACAGCTGTGACTTTTCATTGGAGTCCTACTGCGCAGATCCGGCGGAGGAGGACGCGGAGCTCAGGCGCTTTTCGCTTGAGCGCCCGGGAAAGTATGTCTTCCCCATGCTGGACGACATCGTCAAAATCCGCCCCGAACTGAGGCTGCTGCTATCGCCGTGGTCGCCGCCGGAATATATGAAGGACAACGCGAAGCGCACGGGAGGCGGAAAGCTGCGCCCCGAATTCCGTGAACGCTGGGCGCGATACATGTGCCGTTACGCGCTGGAGTACCGGAAACGCGGGTACGATGTCTTTGCCATGTCCGTACAGAACGAGCCGAATGCCGTCCAGCCCTGGGAGTCCTGCATATATACGCCGGAGGAGGAGCGGGACTTTCTGCGTGATTTCCTGGCCCCAGAGCTGCGGCGTCAGGGGTTGGGGGATATGGTGATTACGATATGGGACCACAACAAGGAGCGCCTCTTCGACCGTGTGGACGCCATCTGCTCCGATCCCGGGGCTAACGCCTGTGCCGGAGCAGCGGGTTTTCACTGGTACGGCGGGGATCACTTCGACGCGCTCCGGCTCGTGCGGAGAAAGTACCCGGACAAGCTGCTCATGTTCACTGAGGGCTGCATTGAGTATTCAAAGGGCTCGCACGAAGCCCAGACTGAAAATGCCGAGCGCTATGCATGGGAGATACTGCACGGCTTCAATGCCGGGCTGAACGCCTTTTTCGACTGGAACCTGCTGCTGGATATGAGCGGAGGCCCAAATCACAAGGGCAACTACTGCGACGCGCCTATAATGGTAGACCCAGAGCGGAAATTGCTCAAGTACAATCTCAGTTACAGCTATATCATGCACTTCTCACGCTATATCCGTCCCGGAGCAGTACGCATCGGGACTACTTGCTATGACAACGACCTGGGATTCTGCGCCGCGCTTAATCCGGACGGTTCCATTGTCGCCGTGGCGCTCAATACGTCTGCCGCGGGGAAAAAAGGGTTTGTCCGTCTGCGCGGGGAGCTGGCTGAGGCATTCTTTCCTCCGCACAGCATAAGCACTCTGCTCATAGGCGGAGAGGAGGTCTGACGTGGACAGCTGCTTTGAAGGCGACGTCTTTGTCCTTCGCGATTATAACCAAAAGCCTCCCTTTTCCGGCTTGCTGCCCGGTGTTGCCGGACCTCAGGGCGTGCCGCTGTGGTGCTTTTATGTGAGCCGCGGGCAGTGCGTGGCCTCCTTCGGCGCAGACGAGCGCGACGGGGCAATGATGGAGTATGTCCCCGCGGCCGCTGCATATGAGGACACGGCCCGGAAGGGGTTCCGAACTTTCATAAGCTGCGGCGGGTGCTGCTTTGAGCCCTTCTCGCCCAGCGATGAAAATCAGGAGCAAGAGCTGCGAATCAGCCGGGCGGCGCTCGAATTGAGGGCGATGCACAGGTCCAGCGGGATAGAGGTGCGAGTCGAATACCGGATACTGCCAGGCGAGGACATAGGCGCGCTCATGCGCAGGGTGACAATACGAAACACCGGCTGCTACAGCATAACTTTCCGGCTTGCCGACGGTATGGCGCGCATCATACCGGCAGGCATACGCAATACCGAATTCCGCGAAATGTCAAATCTGCTCAAGAGCTATTTTGACGCGGAGATACACGAGAGCGGAGCGGCGCTCTTCTCCTCTCGATCTACCACCGAAAACACGGCCAGGGTAGGGGCAATAACGCGGCGAAACTTTTACTTTGCGTCAAGCAGTGGCTGCTCCCTGAAGCTGGTCTGCGACCCCACTCAACTCTTTGGCCCCGACACGGGGCTTGGCTGGCCCTCGTGCTTTTTCGGCCCAGGCTTCGACCTGGAGGCTGTTCCCTCGGACGCCCGCAATGTTATACCCTGCGCCATGGCCCTTGGAGAATTCTCGCTCGGCCCGGGCGGGGAAACGGTGATAGATTCTTTTGTCGGGTGCGCTGACGGCGCGGAGCAGGCCACGTTTTACACACATAAGTTTGCGGACAAGGCCTGGTGTGACGGTAAACATGCGTTAGCAGAGTCCGTCGTCGAGAAGTTAAGTTCAGACCTGGAGCTTGAAACAGCGCAACCGCTCTTTGACGCCTACCTGCGACAGTGCCTGCTCGACAACACCTTGCGCGGAGGGAGGCCTGTAATGCTTGCAGGCAAACTTCTGCACCTCTACGGCCGCAGGCACGGGGACCTGGAACGCGACTACAACTATTTCAGGCTCCAGGCCACGCACTATTCGCAGGGCGACGGAAATTTCCGTGACATCTGCCAGAACCGGCGCAGTGACGTTCTGCTGTTTCCCGAGGTGGGTGAGCGTGAGGTTCTGGAGTTTCTCGGGCTTATCCAGCTGGACGGATACAACCCGCTCGAGGTATATCCCATGCGGCTCGTGCTCAGGCCGGAGAGGCGGGACGCGGCGGCGGGGCTGCTGCGCGGCGCGGAGAGGGTAATCGAAAAGCTCTCCGCCGGCCTGAGCGTTGGAGAGCTTTGGCGGGAGCTGCGCGCGTCCGGGTATACGAACTCTGATGAGTTGATCTCCGAGCTTTGCCCCCTGTGCGATTACCGGTCTCACTCTGAATTCGGGGACGGATATTGGATAGACCACTGGACCTATGTTCCGGAGCTCGTGGAAAATTACCTGAAAATATACCCCGAGTTCGGGGAGCGGCTGCTGTTTTTCTCTCGCATCGGCTGGCCGGAAATTGGCGCCCGCGTCCTGCCCATGCGGGAGCGGCTCATAGACACCGGCCACGACCTGAGGCAATACGAGGCAGTAAAAAGCGCCGTCGTTCCGGCTGCCGAGGTTCCTGAGGCAAGCGTCTATGCCAAACTGTTTTTCCTTGCTGCTCTCAAATGCGCCACTTTGGACCAGAGACAGGCAGGGCTGGAGATGGAGGCAGGCAAGCCGGGTTGGAACGACGCACTCAATGGTCTGCCGGGGTTGTTTGGGAGCAGTTCATCCGAGTGTGCGGACCTTCTGCTGCTGCTGCAAAGGTTGAGGAGCTGGTGCTCCGTACCTGCGGTAGAGTTTCCATCGGAGCTTATCGGCTTTGTCCGCAGATTGAGCGGCTTGCTGCGCGAATTTGACTTTTGCAGCACTCCGTCTCTGGAGTTTTGGCGCGTGTCGCTGAAGCTGCGCGAGGAGTGGCGAGCCAGAGTATACAGTGGGAAGCTGTGCGGTGGGACCGAGACGGTGAAGCGCGAGGAGCTGTTGGGGATTATATGCGGCCTTGAAACACTCGTCCAAAACGGCCTCCGCCGAGCGAGAAACGGCTCGGGGCTGCTGGACACTTACTTCGTAAACAAGCCGTTGGTCCAAGGAGCTCGGCTGTCCGAAGACGACATCACAGCGGTAGTAAGCCGCCCGCTGCCGTTGTTCCTGGAGGGTCAGGCAAAGCTCATGCGTGTGTCGCCGGACGAGGCTGCGGGAATACATTTCTCAGTTGAAAACAGTGAACTATATGACAGAGAGCTTAAAATGTACCGTCTGTGTGCGCCTCTCCACAGAGAAAGCCCGGAGCTGGGCCGTATAACGGCCTTTACTCCCGGAATTTTTGAGCGTGAGAGTATATTCCCCCATGCCGAATTCAAGTATCTGCTGTCTATGCTGGACGTCGGACTGTACGAGGAGCTGTTTGAGCGCATGAGGACGGTGCTGCCTCCATTCTTTGACCCGGAGATATACGGACGCAGCACACTTGAGAATTCGTCTTACATCGTATCGTCGGCAAATCCGGACCCAGAGCTGGCTGGGAGGGGATTTGTCGGCCGACTGAGCGGCGCGGCGGCAGAAGCCATAACCCTCTGCCTGCGTATGTTCCTTGGCGACAGGCTGTTCTGCCTTGACAGCGGAGAGCTGACCTTCGCCATAGAACCTGCGCTCCCAGACTGGCTGTTTCGTGAGGATGGGACCCTCAGCTTCCGCTATCTGGGCTGCCGATTTATATATATCAATCGCTCAAGGCGAAATATCTACGGTCCAGATAGCGCAAGGCAGGCCCGTGTTTCCTGTCTGGGCCAAGAGATCCCCGCCGCTTGCCTGCCATACGGACTTGCGTGTCAGCTCCGCGAGAAAAAACTTGAAGAACTGACTGTTATATTTGAGTGACGGAAGCAGAAGAAAATGAAAGGAGAAGGCAATGAAAAAAGTAATGCGCATAACAGCTATGGCTCTAGTTACGGTACTGTGTCTCTTCAGCCTCATATTGACGGGGTCAACTGATGCAATGGCGGAATACACGCCCACTCTGTCAATGCTGCACACGAGCGGAAAGTACATTTATAATGAAGAGAATGAGCAGATCACCCTGCGCGGCACCAACCTCGGCGGTTGGCTGATGCAGGAAGGCTGGATGATGCCCCTCGGTTCTGGTGAGATCGACCACGATTTCATAATGAACATAACCGCGTCGGAAACGAATGGGAGCAACATCGCGGCGTATGCAATTGACACCGTGACAGAAAACGGGCTGACCACAAACAACATGAATACATACTGGCAGTCCACCTCTGCGCAGGCAGCAGACAGCGCGGAACTGCTGATAGAATTCGACAAGACCAGATACTTCGACAGGATAGTCGTTGAAACTGGCCCCGATCATACGGGAGATTATCTCAGAGGCGCTGTTGTTTGGATGAGCAACAACTGGACCGACTGGTTCTCTCCTGCGTCCATAACCGTGGACGAAAGCAAGGCGTCAGAAGGCATTATAACTGTACTTACCGGCGAGCAATCCGCAAAATACATTGCGATTCGACCGGGCAGAGCCTCGGAGAATGGACAGCGCTGGACAGTGGCAAACATAAGCCTCTGCATGACCGATGAATATAATGTGAGGAACCATCTTATACGAAGATTCGGCGAAAGCAGGACCAATGAGATGATAGCGACCTTCCAGGATAACTACATCACAGAGGCCGACATCATTAACATTGCAAATATGAACATGAATTTTGTTCGTGTGCCCGTTTATTGGATGGATTTTGCCCTGAAGGACGGAACGCTGAGGACAGATGCTGACAGCGGTTTTGCCCGGCTCGACTGGCTGCTCGAGGTCTGCGATGAGAACGGCATATACGTCCTTATCGATTTTCATGGAGCGCCCGGGGGAGTAAACTGCTGGGCCAGCTGCGGACAGGCCAGCACAATCCCGACCGAGCTGTATGCAGGAGACCCTGACACCGTTGAATGGAATCAAAACGTAGTGCTCAACATATGGAGCGCTCTGGCCACCAGATATAAGGACAACCCCACAGTGGCCGCATATGGCCTTCTGAACGAGCCTGTGCTCAACTTTGACACCAACCCCGCATATGAAAACCTTAAATACGGGTTTTACGATGAGATCTACGACACGGTGCGTGCCATTGACAACAACCATATAGTCATTTTCGAAGAATTCATGGACTGGAGCGTGGCGACGAACCGGCCCGAACGGCAGACCTGGACAAACTATATGTTCGATAAGCATCCATATGACATGCCGAATTACCTATCCTGGGACGCCCAAAAGTCTCTCGCAAACAGCACCGTATCCACGATGTCGCAGATACAGGACCAGTGGAACGTACCTCTCATCGTCGGTGAATTCTGTTTGTATTATTTCTCGGACGTATGGGATGATTTTCTGTCCGACCTCAATGAAAACAGCATTTCCTGGACTAACTGGAACTACAAGGTCAGGGGAACGATATATGAAAGTGGAGGCGGCAACTGGGGATACTACAACACCTGGGATGGCGAAGACCCGGATCTTATGCACGACAGCGCCGAAGAGATAGAGGCGATATGGGCGGCGACCGGAACATCAGCCCATTACCAGGCAAATGAGGCGCATATAAACATAGTCTCCGCCAGAGCGGATGGCAGTACCAATTATCCATATGTAGCTCTGGACAGAAGTTCATGGACAGTAACCGCCAACGGAGACCCGCAGTGGCCGTATGATCCCGTATCAAACATGATTGACGGCGACCTCTCAACGCGGTGGACTACAGCCGAGGCACAAGCCGCCGGGCATTATGTCCTCGTAGATTTCGGCCAGACAGAGAACTTCGACAAAATAGTGCTGGAGCACGATGCAAACGATTATCCTGGCTCTTACAAGGTCGAAATATCTCAGGATGGAGTTACGTTTACCGAGGTCGAATTGAACAATATCCACATAGGATTTGGTCCTAAAATGGTCTTGCTGCCAAGCACGCCGCAAACATCGAGATACGTAAAAATCAGCTTGACCGGCCCGAATCCCATAAACAATTGGTGGTCCATCAGCGAGCTCAATATACTATGGAGAAACGTACATGGTTAAAGGATTTTGACTAAGCAGTAAAAGCACACTATCTTGACAGTTCAGTACATTCCAAGTTAAGGCCCGGTGCATTTAAGCGCCGGGCCTTGCTATGTTTTCAGCTGCTGAATGTAAGCGCGCACAGCGTCCCCTCAGCCGCAGGCGCAACATTCGGGCTGGATCTCAAGCCTCCGACAAGCACCTTGGCTGCCCATATTTTACCTCAAAGCTCAACGCTTGTGTAACTTTTTTCTCACCTCACGCATGGCAGCGCAGAGGCGTCCCCGGGGGTACAAGGCTCAGGAAAGGGGGCGCCCTAACGGATGCGCATGGTCAAGCACATAGTGTCACACGATGCGGCCTCGCAACTATGCATTCCGGTGATTGACGAAGTGCTGCGGGCCATTAAAACTGGGGGATGTGCGTCAATTGTTCATGCCTAAACTGATGGAAGCACAATCTGGAAAACCATACCAGAACTTTGGACGCAAGTACCGCGAGTATCTATTTAAATACCATTTCTGTTTTGGGATGATATTATCTACAGTACCTGATGCTGAATTGGCTCAAAATACTATAAATTATTGCCTAAATATACTTGTGTGCTATAAATTGAAAGCAGCAATTTGTTGAATTGAGGTGTTTCCAATGCAGACCAGTTGAGCAACAAGCCAGGATCCCCTGCCTGGCAAAATTGAGAGCAAAGCACATGCATAGTATTAAACGAAAGGAGAGGTACAATGAAACGCAAAGGAGCAATACTGAGTGTCGTTGCCATAATTTTGGTCTTTGCCTGCATGCTGGCAATTCCTGTACCGGCCGTTTCCTTGGCAGCTTACGACTCGGGTGCTGCAGACGAAGAAAGCATAGTATGGGGCGATCCGGTTTATGAGGAGTATTTTAACACCGAACCCAATGCGTCTAAATGGGTCGTAGACGACTACACCGAGCAGGATGACATATACTTTGGCGAGAACGGAATTTTTATTGAGCAGCTATGGGACTTGGTCGGCGGTGAGGCTGGCGTAAACATATTTACCAACGAGCTCAATTCGTTCACCTCGTTCAGGCAGTCTTATACATATGGCCAGGACGGCTGGCTCACCATTGAGACGTATGGCCGCGGGGAAAACGGCGCGTCAGAGCCCGACTCCGGCGGAAAATTTGTCGTTCTTCCGGAGGGAGGAGCGAAGCTAATCTGCGAAGAGCCCACTGACGCCGTGATAATTCGCTCGACAGAAGCCCTGCCCGATACTTATAGGCTCGAAGTAACGGTGACCGCCATAGATGTCGGCGGCAAAAACTATGACCCCGACACATTCTGGGAGGACCCACACTGGACGATAGACGCCTGGACCTCTGTTGACGAGGATGGCGTGCTCAGAATGAACGGCTATGAGGCTGACACCGCGCTGAGCCTCAACGCAGGTCCGTGGAGGCCGTCGGGTGATACGCTCGACCCCGAAAATCCTTTTGCTCCTTCGTACGACCAGAACGGCGGCTACTTCCTGAGCATTGTGGACTATAAAGACCCGAAGCCGCACAACAACCTTTTCCTCCATCACCACCGCAAAGTCGCAATGGACACAGATAACAATGTTGACTTTATAGAGGGCTGGGGAGGACCCTGGTCTAAGGTCTGGAACGGCACCAAATACGTTGATGACGGGTCTAGGTATATCTCAATGCTTTGGGCTAACGGCAATGAAGTGGACGTCTCTCCCGAGAAAGATCTCCACCGCTACCTTGAATACCTCATGACCGGGCAGAAGTTCTACACCTTCAATCCCAGTGATGACTCTCCAAGGGTGAACACCGTGGAGATGGTGGACAAGTATATACCGGGCAACGAATATGTCTTTGTAATTGAAAGAACTCCGGAATACTACAAGATGTCAGTCACTGGCGACTTCTTCTACGGCGGACACAAAACTTATGAGCACACAAAAAGCCATCTTCCCACGGCGGAAAATGGATACACCTATACCTGGCACTTCAATCAATCTGTTGAAGAACTGCAGGGTAATACTCCTCCTAGCGATACCCTCTATTATAAAGATACAACGCTGGAAACATGGCCTGAGGGTGCGGAATACCCGGATTATTTCTTCACTGGTATGCCGCATATCAACTACTATGAGGGCAGCATGTCCTATTCCAGCATAAAGCTGTATTATCCCCAAAATGTCAACAACTGAGCTTATATCTGCGTAATCCAATCCCGATATGAACTGCGGGGGTCCGGCATTTGTGCCGGACCCCCGTTTCATGTCTCCGGCATTAACGCCGGATCATCCAATATCTGTTATTGCCTCGTCGGTATAATACGCCGCTTTGAATTTGAATTTGTCGCCTCGGACGATAGTGCGGTGTATCACTATCAGGTACTCCTGCTCATGGCAGAACCGCTCACAGAGCATGCACGGTACGTGCGTCGGGATCTGCAACAGCAGCCTCTCCTTCGCTGTCGGCAGTAGAGGCGACAGCGTCTCGTACGCATCTGTGATCTCCATGCCATAATACGTCTCAAGATAGGCGTAAAGCGAACCGTCCTTCAGCACTTCCGGTTTTAGCGCCAGAAACCGGCTCTGAAGCAGATAGCTCGTCTCAATCATCAGCGGGAACGCCTCCGCCGACCGCAGCCTGGTCAGCTTGTGCCACCGCGACCCCGGAGGAGTGCGCTGCCTCACTATATCCAGCGACTCCAAATACTTATCCCCTTCTACAAGCTCGTAGTCCAGGATTTGATTTTTTATCAGTATGTGTTGCTCCTTCAGGCTGCTGGCAAACGAATGGAATTTGGTCAACTTCTGGTCGAACACCTTGGGCTTGACAAAGTTTCCGTTGCCCTGCGCCTTAACAATATAACCCTCTTTCTGAAGCTCGTCCAGCGTACGCCGGATCGTTGACCGGCTTACATGATACATCTGACAGAGCACTCGCTCCGCCGGCAGAGATTTGTTCTCCAGATATGTACCATCTCTTATCTTCTCAAGCAGATCACTATAAATCTGTTGATACAGCGGCAGAGCTTCCATCCCAGCGCCTCCTTTTTTTAGATTATAGCAAGCAAAAAATCTTGAGTCAAGTAAATAAGACCTGTTCTCTTTTGGTATGTATCCAGTATACATACCATCGTTAAAATGGACATAAATAGCTGTATTCCCTTGCGTTTTTGTTGCACTTATGACAATATAGGAGCATCAAAAGGAGGGCGCTGGTATGATTCGCGACTTGATTACCGACAAAACCTATCTGGACGATATCGTCTGCAATAGCTGGGAAGAATTGGTTGACATTGGCGCTGGCCTTCTTGTCAGTCAGGGAAGCGTCGAGCCGGCATTCATCCAGTCCATCAAGGACACGGTGAAAGAATTTGGCCCGTACATGGTAGTCGTGGACGATTTGGCATTCTTCCACGGCCGCCCAGAGGCCGGAGTCAGAGAGCTGTCCATGAGTCTTGTGTTGCTCAGAGAGCCGGTCTATCTGGAAGGAAAACGCATCTTGGCTGCAATCGTGTTTGCCGCGACCGACAACAAGAGCCATCTCGAAATCATGCGTGAACTGGGCGGCTTCCTGCAGGACGAGGAATTCCTCTCTCTCCTGCGCAGTCACGGCGCCAAGTCAGCCATCATGAATAAAATTCAAGAAGGAGCACAAATGGAATGAAATATCTGGAATACCGTGATATCATCACCGAGCAGCTCGACAGGCAGTTTGGTGAGGAAGCGGCCAACATCGAAAAAGCGGCGGAGTTCTGCTCAAGTTCGGTTTGCTGCGGACGAGTGATCCATGTTTTCGGCTGTGGACATTCCCAGATGTTTGCAATGGAGGTGTTTTACCGGGCCGGCGGCCTTGTGCCGGTGAACGCGCTGCTGATACCGCATATGGCCCTGTTCCCGAGAGCAAAGCTCAGCACGCTCCAGGAGCGAGTCGAGGGTTTCTGTGGTAAGTATCTTGAGCTGGAGGACACCGACCCGAGGGACACAATGATCATCGTATCCATATCTGGCCGAAATGCCGGGGTCGTGGACATGGCGCTCGAGGCGAAAAAGATCGGCATGAAGGTTGTAGCGCTCACTTCGAAGCAGTTTGCAAACAGCACCACTTCCAGGCATTCCAGCGGCAAGCATCTTATGGATGCGGCTGATGTGGTGATTGACGTGAAGTGCGTGAGCGGCGACGCGGCGCTCACCATGGAGGGGCTCGAGCCGCATTTCTGCGGCACTTCTACGGTCCTGGGCATGGCTGTGATGGAGTCCATCATAGCTCAAACGGTGGAGAACTGCGTGAAGTCCGGTTGCGTTCCGCCCATCTACGTAAGTTCCAACCTCGACAAAGGTGACGCTATTAACGCAGAGTACATTAAAAGGTACGGAAAGCTTATATCCTGCCTTTAAGATTAAAAATCGGCCGCCGCCGCCGTAAGAGCGGAGACCACAGCGCCAAGGGGAGGTTCGTGAGCGATGTGGGGAGAAGGAGGGAGTATGCATATCGTTTGTGTGTGCGGGCTAGGAATGGGTTCTAGCCTAATACTGAAGATGACCGTGGATAAGGCGCTTAAGGAGCTGAACGTGACGGGCCATGATATCGAGCACTGGGATGCAGGTACCGTAGACAGCCGCAACGCCGACCTGATCGTGACATCGGCGGACTTTGAGAGCCGTTTTGCCGGGCGCGACAATGTCGTTTATGTAACTAACGTGGTCAACAAAGAGGAGGTGAAAGGGAAACTCAAAGCCTACCTCGAGAGCCACGGTTTGATGTAATTTGTGAGAGAAAGGAAGGAGTATCATGGCAGTTCTGAATTTTTTCCTTGAGTTGCTGCAAACACCGACCATTATTCTAGCGATTGTTGCTCTTATCGGTCTAATAGCCCAGGGCAGAAAGTTTTCCGACGTCATCTCCGGCACGGTCAAGACCGCGCTTGGATATCTGGTATTGTCTGCTGGTTCCAGCCTGCTGGTCAACGAGATCCTGCCGTTCGTAGGACTGTTTCAGGAGGTCACCGGCCTGAGCGGTTTCGCCACTGGCTCCGAAATCATAGTCGGAGCGATACAGGATTCCGTTCCGGTGATAGCCTCCACCTCCGCCATAATCATGGGCGCGGGCTTCCTTGTGAACATACTTCTTGCCCGCATTACCCCTCTGAAATACATATTCCTCACCGGTCACATGATGTGGATAAGCTCCGTAGCCATTGCCTTCTGCCTGTATGAGTTTGGGTTCAGCAGCGGCATGATAATCGGCATCGGAATCGTGCTCCAGGGCGCGATACTCACTCTGCTCCCTGCGATCTCGCAGTCGAACGTCAGAAAGATTACAGGCGCGAACGACTTTGCCATCGGCCACCTCACCACTCTTGGCACGGTCTCCTCCGCCTATATCGGCGGCCTTGTGGGGCGCAACAGCAAGAGCGCCGAGGACATGAAGCTGCCCGAGGGCTTGAAGTTCTTCAAAGACACCTCCATGTCCATCGCCATTGTGATGTTCGTATTCTACATGCTGGTCGTCATACTTGCCGGCCCCGAGTCTGTGGCTGCATACGCCGGAGAGACCAACTACCTGATATACGGCCTGCTCAAGGCTCTCGGCTTTACCGCCGGCGTGCTGGTGCTGCTCCAGGGAGTGCGTATGCTCCTCGGCGAGCTGGTCCCGGCCTTCAAGGGAATAGCCGACAAGCTGGTCCCCAACGCCGTTCCCGCACTCGACGTTCCCGCGCTGTTCGGTTTTGCTCCCAACTCCCTGATGCTCGGCTTCATCTTCGCCACCGTAGGCATGATAGTAGCCATGTTCGTCTCCTCCGCGCTCTTCGGCGTGGTGCCTCTTGTCTCCATCATCGGCGCCTTCTTCACGGGCGGTGTCGCCGGCATCATGGGCAACGCGAGAGGCGGGCGCATCGGTGCCATGGTTTCGGGCTTCATTTACGGCTTTGAGCTCATTTTGTTCTCCGGCTTCACCTACTCGCTGTTTGGACACTTTGCTTCCGTCGGCGCTGAGGGTACCGGCCACGACTGCATCGACGCCATGGCGCTCATGACGGTCATGAAGAACCCGATAATCGGCATCATACTCATTGTTGCCGCGTTTGTTCTCATGTCCTTCCTTGAGGTCCGCTATCAGAAGAAAGTGCGCTCGGGGGCTGCAAAGTAAAGGGTCTGCTCATGGTGCATTAAGAAGTTAAGAGAATTGTCGGTGGACGGCGGAGGGTGGCGACCACTCTCCGCCGTTTCCCGTGAGCGAGAATGTTATTTGGAGGAACAGACAATGTACTTGATCGAAAAAGAACTGCGGAGCCAGTTTGACGCTCTGCTCAAGACTGCCGCCGAGCTGAAAAAGTGCAAAGAGGAAGCGCAGAAAGTGCTCGCCGAGATTTCTTCGCTCTGCGTTTTGGGCTGCGGCTCAAGCTTCAGCCTTGCCAAGTCCGCGGCTACGCAGTTCTCACAGAACACTGGTACGCCGGCATATGCCGTTCCGGCAGGGGACCTTTTAGTCAATTTCCCGTCCTACAAAAAGCTCCTGACCGGCAGCACGCTGTTGTTGCTGTCCCGCTCCGGCTCCACCAGCGAGGTCATACGGGCCGCCCGGCTGTGCAAGGAGGAGCTTGGCTGCAAGGTCCTATCTGTCTGTGCAAAGACCGGGGCGCCTGTTGAAGAGCTCGCCGACTGGAGTCTCTGCCTCCCGTGGGCCTTTGACGAAGCTGTATGCCAGACGAGGACGGTATCGAACCTCTATGCGGCTGCTCTGGGCCTGACCTATATTGCCGCCGGAGATGAAGCGCGTTTTGAGGAGCTCTGCGCCATTCCGGAATATGCCGAGACGTTTTGCCCCGCCAATGAGGCGCTTCTGACCGAATTTGCCCAAAGGCCGTGGACAAAAGCCGTAGTGCTTGGCGACAGCGGAATGGCTGGCATACTGGAGGAGGGCGCCCTGGCATTCAAGGAGATCTGCCGGCGGGATTCCAACCACTATCACCTTCTTGACGTGCGGCACGGCCCAATGGTTCAGATCGGCGCCGACACGCTCGTAATAGCCATGGTCTCCTCGGGAGAGCGCGCTCTTCAGGAGGCGCTGCTGTCGGATCTGGCGGCAAAAACGGGCTGCCTGCTGGTGCTGGACAGCGCTGCGGGCGCCTCGGAGCCGCTGCCGGGGACCACGATCGTACTGCCCGGGTGCTCGTCGGACGATCTGCGGGCGATATACGCGCTCTATTGTATTCAGGTAATTTGCCTGCACCACGCCATGTTCAGGGGAGTTGACCCGGACAAGCCGGAGGGGTTGGATGCATGGATCAAGTTATAACAAAAAACCCGCTTCAGGGCCTGCTTGAGAGCAGAAAGACCTCGAGGCAGATGGGCATTTGGTCCTGCTGCAGCGCGAACGAGTTTGTAGTACGGGCGACGATGCGCCGGGCACGGGCGAGTGGCACGGTTGCTCTTATTGAGGCAACCGCGAATCAGGTCAACCAGGACGGAGGATATACGGGGATGACTCCCGCCCGGTTTCATGCCTTTGTGGAGCGCATAGCCGCGGAGGAGGGCATGCCGCCGGAAAGGGTCTTTTGCGGCGGAGACCACCTTGGCCCGCTGACGTGGCAGCATTTGCCCGAGGCGCAGGCGATGGACAGGGCTCGAACTCTTGTGGAGAGCTATGTTCTGGCGGGATTCACAAAGATACATTTAGATACCAGCATGCGCGTTGCAGACGACGATGTGTCGGCGCGCTTGTCTGACGAGACGATAGCACGGCGAGGAGCCGAGCTGTGCGCAGCGTCTGAACAGGCGTTCCGCCGCTATCAGGCGAGCCATCCCGGGGCAGTGCCGCCGATTTATATCATAGGCAGCGAGGTCCCGATCCCGGGCGGCGCCCAGGAAAATGAGGACTCCGTGGCGGTCACGTCTCCTGACGACTGCCGGGCCACCCTTGAGGCGTTTCGTTCGGCGTTCCTGAATAAGGGGCTGGACGAGGCGTGGGAGAGAGTGGTCGGGCTGGTGGTACAGCCCGGCGTGGAATTTGCCGATGAAAGCGTCGTAACCTACGACAGAGCGGCAGCGCGCGAGTTGACTGACTGCCTGAAGAGCTGGCCGAACATGGTGTTTGAGGGGCATTCCACCGACTACCAGCCCAGGGAATGCCTGCGCGAGATGGTGGAGGACGGCATAGCGATCCTGAAGGTCGGCCCGGCGCTCACGTATGCGCTCAGAGAGGGGCTGTTCGCTCTGGAGAGCATCGAAAAGGAACTTTCCCTGAACAGGGGAGCGGAGGGCCTGCGCACGACCCTTGACGCCGCTATGCTAAAGGATGACCGCTATTGGGCCAAATACTACCGGGGTACGCCTCAGCAGCAGAGATTCGCGAGGGCGTTCAGCTTCTCAGACCGTGCGCGCTACTACCTTCCTGCGGAGTCCGTGGCGGGCGCGGTGGACAGGCTCCTGGAGGTGCTGAGCCACGTGAGTATACCCCAGGCCCTGCTCAGCCAGTACCTGCCGATGCAGTACAGGCGCGTCCGGGACGGTGTTCTGGAGAATCACCCCAAAGATCTGCTGCTGGACCACATTGGGGATTGCATTGACGACTATCTTTATGCTTCAATCAGATAGAGAGGAGACTGAGCCATGCGTCCGGCCCTGCTCTTTGACATGGACGGCACTTTGATAGACTCGGCTGCGGGCATGCGCCTGTCACTCAACCACGCGCTTGAGTCGGCCGGGCTGCCGGGCATAGCTGAGGATGAGGCCGGCAAATATCTGGGACCTCCGCTTGAATACTCGCTGACCACATTCCTGGGCCTGCACGGAGAGAAGTTTCAGAAGGTTTGGGACGAATATGCCCTCCATTACCGCAGCCGGGGGTATCTCCATACTGTCCCGGTACCGGGTATGCCGGAGCTGTGCGGCCGGCTGCGGACGGAGGGATACAGGCTGGCGATAGCTACCTGCAAGCCCTGGGCATACTGCCAACCTACGCTGGAGCTGTGCCGCTTCCCGGACTGCTTCGAGGTCGTATCCGGGAGCTTTCATAACGGCGTGCCGGAAGAAAAAAGCGCCGTTATCCGCGAGGCGCTGAGGCTGATGGGAATCTCCTCCGCCGAAGCTGTTATGATAGGCGACCGGGCGAGTGACGTGACAGGCGCCCGGGAGTGCGGCCTTCCCTGCATCGGGGTGGACTTTTGCGGCTACGCAGAGCCGCACGAGCTGGAGAATGCGGGCGCAGACGCCATTCTGCACACCGTTGGAGAGCTGGAGGACTACCTGCTCGGCCGCCGTTGAGCACTGATTTCCGGTGCCTTAACAAAGAATGAGGTGTTATTATGGTTTTGGTAGGCAAATCCGTTTCAAGGGGCGTGGCCATTGGAGAGGTGATGCGCTATGCTCCGTTTTGTCCAAAGCTGAGCACAGAGAAAATACCGGACGGGCTCACTGCGGATGCCGCGGCTGCCTATGAGGCGGCCAGGCAGAGAGCTCAAATTGAACTGAGCAGCCTTGAAGATCGCCTGCTGCCCCACGCGCCGGCTCAGGCAAAGATAATGGCGGCTCACAGGGACATCCTGCTCGACCCCGCCATGGACGAGGAGATCCGGACGCTGATCGAGCGGGAGCACTTGAGTCCCGACGCAGCTGCGGCCCAGGTCTATGACTGCTATGCCGAACTGCTTGGCGCTTCCAAAAATGAACTCATGAAAGAGAGAGCGGCAGACCTGCTTGATGTGAAGGTCCGTCTGCTTCGGTGTTTGGCAGGGGCGCCCGAATGCAATTTGTCAGCGCTGCAAAGGCCGGTGATTATCGTTGCAGACGACCTGTTTCCCTCTGATACGGCGGGCATTGACCGGGACAATGTGCTCGGCATAATAACGCAGACCGGAGGGAGCACCTCCCATACGGCAATCATTGCAAAGAGCTATGAGATACCCGCCGTCCTTGGCGTGCCGGACGCGCTGAGGCTCCTCTCGGACGGAGAGACGATCATACTGGATGCAGAGGATGGCAGGATCCTCTCCTCGCCGACCGAGGAGGAGCTGCGCAAATATGAGCAGAAGGCGGAGCAGGTCTCCGCAAGTCTGCGAGAAGAGAAAATGTACCTTAACTCCGTGCCTGTTACGAAGGACGGGGAACGCATCGAAATAAGGCTCAACGTGGCCGCCGCCAAGGATCAGGAACTGTCAAAGGCTGTGTACTCCGACGGCTGCGGGCTGTTTCGCACAGAGTTCCTCTACCTAGACCGTGAGCATCTTCCTACCGAGGATGAGCAGTACGAAGTATACAGCAAGGTGCTCAGAGCGTTCGGTGAAAAGCCGGTGATACTTCGGACCATGGATATCGGAGGCGACAAACAGGTTCCGGGGCTAGAACTGCCGAGGGAGCAGAATCCCTTTCTCGGGATACGTGGGCTGCGGCTCTCGCTTGAGCTGGAGGAACTCTTCCGCACGCAAGTCCGCGCCATTCTCAGGGCATCGGTCCACGGCAACCTAAAGGTGATGTTCCCCATGGTCGGCGCGCTGGACGAGCTGCGCAGGGCAAAGGAGATATTCCTGGAGGAAGAGGCTGCGCTCAACGCGCGGGGAATACCCTGGGACAGGCAGCTCAAAATCGGCATCATGGTGGAAGTCCCTTCGATCGCGCTCATAGCGGACCTTGCGGCTGAGGAGGCCGATTTCGTCAGCATAGGCACCAACGACCTCACGCAGTATCTCTGCGCCGCCGACCGCATGAATCCTGCCGTGGGAAGCTACTACCAGGAATACCACCCCGCAGTGTTCCGGGTCCTGAGCCAGCTGGCGAGTACGTTCAACCGGGCGGGAAAGGACATCAGCATCTGCGGTGAGCTGGGTGGAGACGCGCTTGCTTTGCCGGCGCTGATCGGAATGGGCATCAGGCAGTTTTCAATGGGCGCCGCGTCGCTGGGCAGTGCGAAGCGCGTTGTCCGTCATCTTAAGATGGACGCCGCCGCACAGCTTGCAGAAAACGTGCTGCATCAGAAGACGCACGGGGATATATGCAAGCTGCTCAAGGAATTCGGCGGCCGTCAATTACAATAGGAAAAGGAGTGCTGATATATGTACAGCAAAGAAATCACCGTGGTAAACGCCACAGGCCTTCACGCGCGTCCAGCTTCGGACTTTGTTACTCTCGCAGGAAAGTTCAAATCGAGCATTTATATTCAGCGCTCTGGTGAGGACAGAAAATATAACGGCAAGTCTATGGTCATGCTGATGACTCTGGGTTTGGCACAGGGCGAGAGCGCCACCCTCTATGCAGAGGGCGCGGACGAAAAAGAGGCGGTCGACGCTCTGGCCGACCTTGTAGCCAACACGAAGGACTGAACGATACATCCGCATAAATATAAACGGGTCGCCGCAGAGTGAAGCGCTCTGCGGCGACCCGTTTATTTGCCAAAGATGTCCGCGCTATCTTTCTAAGAATCCAAACATGAGCACCCGGCTTATAGCAGGAACACATCTTTGAAAACAGCTAAGCCGGCTGGAGCGCTCAACTGTAAAGCAAAGTTTGCCGGATTTGCTGCAGCAATGAGCATACCTCTATTTAGCGGCTCATATGCGTGAGGTATTATTCGGCGAAAAACATTGGCCAAACCCAATGCGATCAGCAGCCCGTAGCACCTGTAATAGCTCTGAAACTAGCTGCTTTTAGTGTACCAGATGTTTGCTGGCCAGACCGTTATGACTGCGCCGGCGGGCTTTATTCCGGTCTCAGGCTGGCGCGAGTTTATCTCCCCCGGTACTCGCTCGGCAGGAGGCCGGTGTATTTTTTGAACACCCGGGAGAAATGGCTCGGCGAGGAAAAGCCGAGGTAGGAGCTGATGCTCGTAAGGCTCTTGTCCGTGTAGTCCAGCAGCCTCTGGGCCTCTGCGGTCTTCTCGCGCAGGATGTAGTCTGTCAGGCTCCCGCCCGACTCGGCCTTGAAACGCTCGGAGAGATACGGGCGGCTGATGTACAGCTCCCTCGCCATGTCGTTCACGCTTATGCGCTCGCAGAGATGGCGCTGCACATAGTTTGCCACCTTCAGCGTAAGCTCTGTGGTCCCAGCGCCGCGCAGCCGCGCCACGCGCCGGGTGTAGTCCGCCACCATATGGAACTGCAGGTTCGATATCCGCTCCGCGCTGCCCAGCAGCTCGCACTGCTGTATGTACGAGTCGCTCATGGCGAGCGCCTCCTCCGCGCCCATGCCGCCCGATATCGCCGCGCGCGAGACCAGCGTACAGGTGACGACAAAGGTGTTCCTCAGCTGGCGCAGCTGGTCACGGGCTATGACGCCGCCGCGCACCGCCGGGGCCGTCGCCGCCCAGGCCTCCAGTCCCTGTATATCCCCGCGCTGGACGATCTGCAGCACCTGCCGCTCCACATCCATCGTGTTGTGCGAGCCGCCCGCAGGGCCGGTCATGCGCGCATCGTACTGCCGGCGCGCGGCCGCGCCGCGCAGCTCGCGCTGCTCGGAGTCGTAAATTGTCACGTCCTTGAGCTCCAGCCGCTCGCCGCTGAGCATGAAGTTCACCGCGCAGAGCATCTGGATGATGCTCTCGAGCGGCATCGGCACGATGGCCCGCATCGCCGAGACAAACTCCCCGACCCGCTCTTGCGGCACGTCCGCGCGGAAGGCCAGCTCGCGAAGCTCCCGCTCCCCGCCGCCTACCTGACTCGCCGGACCGACGATTATCCTGATGTCCCCGGAATTCACCACGCCGAAATAATAGAAATCCGGCGTGACGTAGTAACCCACGTGCTCCGTTATTCCCATGAGCTCCGCCTCGAACACCCTCATCGGGTCTGCCGGCAGCTTCACCAGCGAATGGTAAAATATTCTCTCCCCGCCCTTGAAGACCCGTATCGGTATACCCGATAGATTTCCAAGGACCGTGCAGATGTAGTGCAGGTCTGCCTCCTTCAATGCCTCCACCTCTTTTCCTTACCATTATATGAATTATCTTACCAAATT
The DNA here is from genome assembly GCA_004553625.1 of Clostridiales bacterium. Taxonomy (GTDB): domain Bacteria; phylum Bacillota; class Clostridia; order Oscillospirales; family Oscillospiraceae; genus Scatomorpha; species Scatomorpha merdavium. Next base: position 113,458 of record SFKX01000002.1, read on the forward strand.
GCAAGATAGCTTCTGGAAGCACATGTTATACTCCAGACAGAAATGTTGCTTGCCGGGTATTTCCGGCAAATTGCAGAAAAAAGTCGGGAGGCAGGAACAATGGGCAAAAAACTGTTTTCGTGGGCGGAGAGGCCATTTTTTGAGAGCCGGGTACAGACGCGGGACGTCTCCGGCCGAGAGCGCTGGCTGGGTTATCTCGTTGGTCCAATGGGTGCTCTGCTGCTGAACGCAGTGCTCGCCACGTACCTGAATGTGTACTATACGGACGTCCTGGGGCTCACCGGGTTCTGGGGCGGGGCTTTTCTGGTGGTTTTTCCCATCGTCAGCAAAATCATAGACGCCGTCACGAACATACTCATGGGCTATATCATAGACCGCACGCGCAGCCGCCAGGGCAAGGCCCGGCCGTGGCTGCTCATCTCCGCGCCGCTCGTTGCGGTGACGGGCGTGCTGCTCTTCACCGTGCCGAAGGCGTCCACGGCGGTGCAGGCCGTCTGGGTAATGGTGAGCTACAATCTCTTCTACTCCGTCGCCTTCACCATCTACTACATGAGCCACAACCTCATGGTACCGCTCTCCACGCGCGACACAACGCAGCGCGGCAAGCTCTCGGTCTTCAACCAGATTGCCAACATAATGATGACCGGAATCCTAGTCGCACTCATCTTCCCGATGCTCATCATGCCCGCCGTCGGAGTGGACAAGCCGAAGTGGATAGCGCTCATGAGCCTGCTATCCATCTTCGCCCTGCCGCTCACGGTGTTGGAGTACTACTTCACCAAGGAGCGCGTTACGCAGGAAGAGCGCGAGAGCGGCGGTGATAAGGCCGTTCCCTTCCTCAAACAGCTCAAGGCAATATTCACCGACAGGTACATGCTGCTCATCTACGCCTATTTCCTCATATATCTCTTCGGTTCGACCATCAAGAATCTCAGTCTCGTCTACTTCTGCAACTACGTCCTCGGCACCTACAACGACGGCGTCACGCAGACGCTCATCTCCGTCATCGGCGGGATACCCATGGGCATAGGCATCTTTGCCGTCTGGCCGCTGGCAAAGCGCTTCGGCAAGCGGAACGTCACGCTCGCGGGCTTCATCCTCTACGCCCTGGGCAGCGCGATCTGTTGGATGTTCCCAAGAAGCATGGTCATCATGCTCGTCGGCCAGTTCATCAAGAACATCGGCGGGCTGCCCTGCTCCTATGTCTTTATGGCGCTCTTTGCGGACGTGCTCGACCACATGGAATGGAAGACCGGCTTCCGCTCAGACGGCTTGGCCATGAGCGTTTACAATACCATCAACGTCGCCATGGTCGGCATCTGCACCGGGGTGTTCAACGGTCTGCTGGCCGGGACGGGCTACGTCGCGCCCTATTATGACGCTGCGGGCGAGCTCATCGCCGTGCAGAGCGAGACGGTGCAGGGCGTCATAACCTTCGGCTTCGTGGGGCTGGAGACTTTCACGGGCGTCATCCTTGCCGTGCTGCTCATCTTCCTCAATGTGGAGAAGACGATAGGCGAAAAGCAGGCGGAGATCAAGGCCCGTATCGCGGCAGGATGCGAGGTACAAAAATGAAAGCTGTAAGGCTCAGGTGCGAGTATTTGAAAGACCCCGTAGGCATCGACATAGTCCGTCCCCGGCTCATGTGGAACTGTGAGGACGGCGTGAAGCAGACGGCCTATGAGCTTGAGGCCGTGTCCGACGAGGGCCGCCCGCTCTGGCGGAGCGGCGCAGTGGAGAGTTCCTCCATGCTCGCCCGGTACGCCGGGAAACCGCTCGCAAGCCGCGCCGCCGTGCGCTGGCGGGTGCGGTTGCGCGATGAGTCCGGTGCCTGGGGCGAGTGGAGCGAATGGGCGCTATTCGAGCTCGGCCTGCTCTCCGCCTCCGACTGGGAGGCGAAGTGGATAAGCGGCGGCTGCCGTGTGAACAGTAGGCGGCGCTACCCGGTGGACTGCTTCCGCCGCCGCTTCACCGTCGGAGACATAAAGCGCGCGCGGCTCTACATCACGGCCTGCGGGTTGTACGAGGCGCGGATAAACGGGCGGCGCGCGGGCGATTTCGTCCTCGCGCCGGGCATCACGGACTACCGCAAGCGCGTGCAGTACCAGTGCTGCGACGTGGCGGCGCTGCTGCGCGAGGGTGAGAACGAGCTGACCGTCCAGCTAGCGGACGGCTGGTACCGCGGCTCCTGCGGAGCCTGGGGACTCAGGAACCAGTACGGCGCCGAGACGAAGCTGCTGGCCCGGCTCGAGCTGACCGGCGCGGACGGCTTCGTGCAAAGCGTCGTGAGCAGTGCGGACTGGGACTGGTCGAACGACGGACCCATCCGCTTTGCCGACAACCAGGACGGAGAGATCGTCGATGCGCGAATGAACCCCTCATATTCCGGCAGGGCGCGGGTGACGAAGCACCCCGTCGTGCCCACGGCCTCCGACAATGTACCGGTCACGGAGCACGAGCGCTTTTCGCCCTCGCTCATCACCACTCCCTCGGGCAAGAAAGTGCTGGACTTCGGGCAGAACATCGCAGGCTACGTGCGCTTCTCGCTCGACGCCGAAGCCGGGCAGGTTATAAAGCTGCGCTTCGGCGAGCTGCTCGGCAAGGACGGCGAGTTCACGCAGTCGAACATACAGTGCGCCACCAAAAAGCGCGCCACCCCTCTCCAGCAGGTCATTTACACATGCCGTGAGGGGCGGAACGATTACAGGACGACCTTTGCCATTTTCGGCTTTCAGTACGTGCTTGTGGAGACGGATGTGCCTTTCGCGCCAGGGAACTTCGAGGCCATAGCGGTCTACTCCGACATGGAGCGCACTGGCTGGTTTGAGAGTTCTAACCCGCTTCTCGACCGCTTCGTTGAGAACACCGTCTGGAGCGCGAAGAACAACCACGCCGACCTGCCAACCGACTGCCCCACGCGCGAGCGGCACGGCTGGACGGGCGACGCACAGCTCTTCTGCGGTACGGCCTGTTATCTCTTCGATTACGAGGCCATGGCGCGCAAATATGAGCGCGACCTCACCGACGCCCAGCACAAAAACGGCTGCTTTACCCAGATAGCCCCCGTCGGCGGCGTGGACTTCTACATGAACACTATGGACGGCTCCCCCGGCTGGTCGGACGCCGGTGTGTTCATACCTTGGGAGCTGTTCAGGATGTACGGCGACATAGCCATACTCGAGGACAACTACGAGGCCATGCGCCGCTTTGCAAAGTACAAGCAGTCCACTCTCGGCAAGCACTATCTCACAGCTGTCCCCACCGGCGTCGGGCGCAGATACCGCAAGGGTATATCCAACTACGGCCAGTCCTACGGCGAATGGGCGGAGCCGGAGGACGTGAACGCCTTCCGCATCTCGGACTTCGTCTCACCGCATCCGGAGGAGACGACGGCCTACATCGTCCTGCTCATGGAGCGCATGGCAGAGATAGCCGCCATACTTGGCCGTCCCGGTGATGCTGCGGAGTATTCTGCCGTCGCGCAGAGGGTGCGGAAAGGCTATCAGCAGCTCGTACAGGGCAAACGGCATTCTCTGGACACCGACCGGCAGGCCAAGCTGGTGCGCCCGCTCTACATGCGGCTGCTGACGGACGAGCAGCGCAGATATGCCGAAGGCCGCCTGCTCCGCGCGCTCGAGGACTACGGATGGAGGCTGGGTACAGGCTTCCTCTCTACCCCGCTCATACTCTACGTACTTGCGGACATGGACATCGAGTACGCCTACCGGCTGCTCGAGAACGAGGAGATACCCGGCTGGCTCTCCATGCCCAAAAACGGCGCGACAACTATCTGGGAGAGCTGGGAAGGTCCGAACGCTCAGGGCGGCGTCGCCTCGCTCGACCACTACTCCAAGGGCGCGGTCTGCCAGTGGCTGTTCGACAGCATGTGCGGCATAAACCTGGCGGGCGAGAACCGCTTCCTAATCGCCCCAAGGCCGGGCGGACATTTCACGCACGCCTCAGCGGAGTATCTGAGCGTCTACGGCATGGTCAAAAGCGGCTGGGCGCGCGGCGAGGGAAAGACAGAGTTCACGGTCACGGTGCCGGCAAACTGCACGGCCCTCGTGCGCCTGCCCGACGGCAGCGAGCGCGAGCAAGGCCCCGGCGTCCGGCGCTATTCTCTGTGAGGGAGGCGGTCACATGAGCCTCATGCACAGCATTGTCTTTTACTTCTGCAAAAAGGGCAAACGGCACTATGAGCCCGGCCGGACTCAGGACTATGAAGCCAGCCGCCTCTCCGAGCTGCGTCAAAACAGATTTGCCCAGGCCCCGCGCTCCGTCAGAATAGAGGAGCGGCGGCTCGGCGGAGTACCCGTCGAGCTGCTGAGCCGCACGGGAAACCCCTACGACCGCGTCGTCCTCTACATCCACGGCGGCGGCTTCGTCGTGGGCAGCGTAAAGACCCGCAGGGCCTTCACCGGCTATGTTGTGGGAAAGCTGGGCTTCAACGTCGCTGCGGTCGAATACCGCCTCGCGCCGGAGCACCCCTTCCCCGCCGCGCCTGAGGACTGCTTTGCGGTATACCGCGAGCTGCTGCGCGAGTACCGACCGGGAAACATAGTGCTGCTCGGCGAGAGCGCGGGAGGGTGCCTCGTGCTATCCGTGCTGCTCCAGATAAAGGCCGCCGGCCTGCCCATGCCCGCCGCCGCGCTCTGCTTTTCGCCCTGCGTCCAGTTTGACCGCGTTCTGCCCAGCTACACCGGGAACGAGCAGACCGAGGCCATGGTCGAGAACCTATCCGAAGAGGTCTTTGATACATACCTTCGCTCAAATGACGCCGAAAAAGCGCGCGACCCCATATTCGCGCCGTATTACGGCGACTTTACCGGCTGCCCGCCCATCTATCTCTGGGCCTCGGAATCGGAGCTCCTGCGGGACGACAGCGTAATACTGTATGAGAAGCTGAGGGCCGAGGGCCGGGACTGCAACCTGTATCTGCGCGGCAAGATGCTGCACACCTGGCTCATCATTCCCTATATTCCCGAGGCGAGGGCCGACCTCAAGCTGGTAAAAACATGCATTGACAACGCTTTTAGCGGCGTGTTCAGGTCCGAACCCGCCGCCGTGCATCTGGAGAGATACCGTGGATAATGTTGAAAAGATATTGAGCGCGATGACGCTCGAGGACAAGGTCGCCCTCTGCGAGGGCGCGGATTTCTGGCAGACGCGGGCCATGGAGAAATACGGCATCCCCGCCGTCTGCATGTGCGACGGGCCGCACGGCCTGCGCAAGCAGGACACGGAGAACACGGACATGCTCGGCGTCAACAAGTCAGCGCCCGCCACCTGCTTTCCGACGGCGGTCACCCTCGCCGGCTCCTGGGACGCAGAACTGGTCGAGGCTGTGGGCGAGGCCATAGGCGAGGAGGCGGAGGCCATGGGCGTCGCGCTCGTCCTCGGCCCGGGCGCGAACATCAAACGAGACCCGCTCTGCGGGCGCAACTTCGAATACTTCAGCGAGGACCCTCATCTCGCCGGGAAGCTCGCCGCTGCTCACATCCGTGGCCTTCAGAAAAATGGCACCGGGGCAAGCCTCAAACACTTCGCCGCGAACAACCGCGAGATCTCTCGCTTCAACTCTGACAGCGTCATGGACGAGCGCACGCTGCGCGAAGTTTACCTCCCGGCCTTCGAGACAGCGGTGAAAGAGGGAGGACCAGCCGCAGTCATGTGCGCCTACAACAAGATAAACGGCGTGCATTGCAGCGACAGCAAGGCGCTGCTCACGGACATACTGCGCGGCGAGTGGGGCTTTGAGGGCCTCGTCGTCACGGACTGGGGCGCGATGAACGACCGCATCGAGGGCTTCCGCGCGGGCTGCGACCTCAACATGCCCGGCGGCAGCGACTACATGTTCCGTGACGTGCTCGCCGCCGTCAGAGCCGGGAAACTTCCCGAGTCCGCCGTGGACAACTGCGCCCGGCGCGTGTTGAAGTTCATAGACAGGGCCAGAAAGGGCGCCTCGGGCGACGCGAATTTCAAGGCACACGACGCCCTCGCCCGCCGTGCCGCCGCCGAGGGCGCGGTCCTGCTGCAAAACGCCGGCGTGCTGCCCATAGGGCCGGGGCGGAAAATCGCGCTCATAGGCGAGATGGCGCGCACTCCGCGCTATCAGGGCGCAGGCTCAAGCCACATAAACCCCACCAAAATCACGAGCGCCCTCGAGGCAATGCCCGACGCCGTATTCGCCCCCGGCTGCACGGAAAGCGGCGAGACTACGCCGGAGCTTCTCGCCGAGGCCGTAAAGGCGGCACGGGACGCGGACGTCGCCGTGGTCTTTGCCGGACTGCCCGGCAGCTATGAATCCGAGGGCTTTGACCGCGAGGACATGGCCATGCCCGAGGGTCACCTGCGGCTCATAGAGGCCGTGGCGGAGGCAAACCCGAACACCGTCGTCGTTCTCTCCTGCGGCTGTGCTGTGGACTGCCCCTGGGCGGAGAGAGTGAACGCCGTCCTCTACATGGGCCTGCCCGGCCAGGCGGGCGGCGCGGCAATAGCCGAGCTGCTGTACGGGCGCGTGAATCCCTCCGGCAAGCTCGCCGAGACCTGGCCCCTCCAATACTCCGACTGCCCGACGAGCGAATCCTTCGCCTCCGGACGCGACTGCGAGTACCGCGAGGGCATATACGTCGGCTACCGCTACTACGACAAGGCGGGCGCCGCGCCGCGCTGGGCCTTCGGCCACGGCCTGTCCTACACCTCCTTCGCCTACTCCGGCCTGCGCGTAGAGGGCAGGCGCGTTTCCTGCACCGTGACGAACAGCGGTACCGTCCCCGGCGCCGAGGTCGCCCAGCTCTACGTCGCCGCGCCGCAGGACGGCCTGCACAGGCCACTGAAGGAGCTGCGCGGTTTCAGGAAGGTATTTCTGCGGCCCGGCGAGAGTGCCGAGCTGCGCTTTGAGCTGACGGAGCGGGACTTCGCCCTGTGGCAGGACGGCTGGCGCGTACCCGCCGGGGAATACGAAGTCCTAGTCGGCGGCGGCTCGGACGACCTGCCGCTGCGCGCGAAGCTCCATGTCGAGGGCGAGGTTCTGGACATCCCCAGCTGGCAGCCGGGCAGCTGGTACGAACACCCGCACGGCGCACCGTCCAAGGCCGGCTGGGAGGCAATGCTGGGCCGGGAGCACGTCGAGGCCCGGCCCAAAAAGGGCGAGTACACGATGGACAACACGGTCATGGAGATGAAGGAGAGCTCCTTCGTCATGAAGTGTATGTTCAAGGCCGTGGAAGGCACCGTCGCCAAGGGCTTCGGCGGCAAAGCGGACTATACGAATCCGCAATTTCGCATGCTCATGGCCTCCTCCGCAGGCTCGCCCCTGCGCACGATGCAGATAAACGGCGCGATGAAGGGCGGCGTCTTTGCCGGGCTGCTTGAGATGGCGAATGGCCACCCCCTGCGCGGCCTTGTGCGGATGATAAAGGGGTGAGCGAGTGAGACGATATCTTGCCATCGACATAGGCGCGTCCTCCGGCCGGCACATCGTGGGCTGGCGCGATGGGGACAAAATAAAGACCGACGAGGTCTTCCGCTTCCCGAACGGCCCGCTGCGCCGCGGGGACGCCCTCGTCTGGGACATCGACGGGCTGCTCTCAAACGTGAAGGCCGGCATCGCTGCCGCCCGGGAGAAATACCCCGACATCGTGAGTCTCTCGGCAGATACCTGGGGCGTGGACTACGTCCTCATGGCCGGGGACGGGCCGATCCCGCCAGCCTACGCCTACCGCGACACGCGCACCACTGCCGTCATCGACGAGGTACACGCGCGTGTACCCTTCCCCGAGCTCTACGCGCGAACAGGCACGCAGTTTCAGAGCTTCAACACCCTGTACCAGCTCTTTGCCGACCTGCGCGCTGGCAGGTTGGAGCGGGCAACTGGTTTTCTGATGCTGCCGGAGTACCTCATGTTCCGCCTCTGCGGCGCGCGGGCGCAGGAGTACACGAACGCCACGACGACGGGGCTCGTCAGCGCCGCCTCGGGCGAATACGACACCGAACTCATATCCCGGCTCGGTCTGCCGGAACACCTTTTCGGTCCGCTCTCCGCGCCCGGCACGGCGCTCGGAGATTATGAGGGCATCCGCGTCACGCTCTGCGCCACGCACGACACGGCCTCCGCCGTGGAGGGCATACCCATGGCGCAGGACGCGCCGTACATCTCCTCCGGCACCTGGAGCCTGCTCGGCGTAAAGACACCCAGACCCATAACGGACGCGCGCTCCCGCGCCGGGAACTGGTCGAACGAGGGCGGCGTAGGCTACAACCGCTACCAGAAAAACATCATGGGCATGTGGCTCGTGAACCGCCTGCGGGACGAACTCTGCCCGGGGACGCCCTTCGCCGAGGTCGTTCGCATGGCGCAGGAGAGCGCCTGCGCCGCGCTCATAGACGCAAACGACGCTTCGCTGCTCGCGCCCGATAGCATGGCGGCGGCCTTCGCCGCCCTCGCGCCGGGACTGCTCCATGCGCCGGGCGACTATTTCCAATGTGCCTTCCGCTCGCTGGCCTCCGGTTATGCCGCGGCGCTTGCGGAGCTGGAGACGAACACGGGACGGAGCTATAACAGCCTCTACATCGTCGGCGGCGGGGCCAAAAACGGCTATCTGAACCGCCTTACCGCCGAAGCGAGCGGCAAGCGCGTCGAGGCCCTGCCCATTGAGGCCACGGCGCTGGGAAATCTGAAAATACAAATGGAGGCCGACAAATGAGCTACACGGAAGCAAGAGAGCGCTGCGCCGGCACAGGCGTGGACACGGAAGCCGCCCTCGCGCGGCTGAGCGCAGTACCCGTCGCGCTGCACTGCTGGCAGGGCGACGACGTGCGCGGCTTTGACACGGACCCCTCCAAGCCGCTGACCGGCGGCATACAGACCACGGGCAGCTACCCAGGCAGAGCGCGGACTCCGGCGGAGCTGATGGCAGACCTTGATGAGGCGCTCCGGCTCTGCCCGGGCAAAAAGAAGCTGAATCTGCACGCGAGCTACGCCGTCTTCGAGCCCGGCGAGTGGGCCGACCGCGACGCGCTCGAGCCACGGCACTTCAAGGCCTGGGCGGAGTTCTGCCGGGCCCGCGGCCTCGGCGCCGACTTTAACCCCACCTTCTTCAGCCACCCGAAATGCGACCCGCTTACGCTCTCCAGCCCGAACGAGGCCACGCGCCGCTTCTGGATAGAGCACGGAAAGGCCTGCATACGCATCTCGAACTACCTCGCCTCGGAGCTGGGCGGCGAGTGCGTCATGAACATCTGGACGGGCGACGGTTTCAAGGACATCCCCGCAGACCGCCTCGGCCCGCGCGAGCGCTACCGCGAGGCAATAGATGAGATCCTCTCCGAGCCCTATGATTTCAACCGCGTCAAGCCCTGCATAGAGAGCAAGGTGTTCGGCATAGGCGTCGAGGCCTACACCGTGGGCAGCGCCGAGTTTGCGCTCAGCTACGCGGCGATGAACCGCGACAGGTGCATCCCGCTCATGGACAACGGTCACTACCACCCGACGGAGCTCGTGAGCGACAAGATATCCGCGCTCCTGGCCTTTTTCCCGGAGATCGCGCTGCACATCACGCGCGGCGTGCGCTGGGACAGCGACCACGTTGTGCTCTTTGACGACGAGACACGCGAGATAGCGACGGAGATCGTCCGCTGCGGCGGTCTGGACGGGCGCGTCAAGATAGCGCTCGACTTCTTCGACGCCTCCATAAACCGCGTCGCTGCCTGGGTGATCGGTTACAGGAACGTGCAGAAGTCCCTGCTCTACGCCCTGCTGCTGCCGGACATGCGCGAAATGCAGGACGCCGGGCGCTGGACGGAGATCATGGTGACACGCGAGACGGCAAAGCTGCTGCCCTTCGGCGAGGTCTGGGACGAATATTGCCGCCGCTGCGGCGTGCCTCTCGACGGGCAGTGGCTCGCCGAGGTGCAGCGCTACGAGCGCGAGGTGCTTTCAGAAAGGGGATAAGATCATGGACATACTCGATGTAAAAGCCGTGCGCGGCTTCATCCGCTGCTGCACGGACGGCTGGCTCCAGGGCTGGCACGAGCGCAACGGCGGGAACCTCACCTACCGGCTCACGAAGGAGGAGGCCGCCGAGTGCGCGCCGTACTTCAAAGCTCCCGGAGAGTGGGTGCCGATGGGCGTAGAGGACAGGACGCTCGCGGGCGAATACTTCATAACAACGGGCAGCGGCAAGTACTTCCGCAACGTGGAGCCGGACCCGGAACACTCTATGGGTATAGTGGAGATAGACCCCGCGGGCGCGAGCTGGCGTATCGTCTGGGGGCTCGAGGGCGGGGCGAGGCCCACGAGCGAGTTCCCAAGCCACTACATGAACCACTGCGTCCGCGCCGCGGCGACGGACGGGGCCTGCCGCGTCATCTACCACGCACACCCGGCGAACGTCATAGCCCTGACCTATGTGCTGCCGCTCACGGCGAGGGACTTCACGCGCGCGCTGTGGAAATCGGCCACCGAGTGTCCGGTGGTGTTCCCGGAGGGCGTGGGTGTGGTACCCTGGATGGTACCCGGCGGGGCGGACATCGCCCTGGCCACCTGCGAACTCATGAAGTCCTACCCTGCGGCTGTGTGGGCGCACCACGGCCTCTTCTGCTCCGGTCCGGACTTCGATACCGCCTTCGGACTTATGCACACGATAGAAAAGGCGGCCGAGGTCTGCGTCCTCGCCCTTTCCGCCGGTCAGGGCAGCATCCGCCAGACCATCACGGACGATGACCTCCGCGCCATAGCCCGGAGTTTCGGCGTCAGTTTGAACGAGGTTTTTCTGAGCGACTGAGCGGAAAATTTTTACCGTTTTGTAATAATCATACTTGTTGCACAAATACAGGCCATACAAATCGGCAAGCTGTCAGGCAATATATGACAAACATCCTTTGATTTTGCTGGAGAATTAAGTTATAATTAAGCAAATATGGTTGCAATTGGACCGAGGAGGAAAATTGCGGCAAGGACAAGGAGGAAAACAAATGAGGGCAAAACGGGTGTTTTCAATATTGCTGGCGGCTGTGCTGGCTTTGAGCCTTCTGCCATCAGCAGCGCTGGCCGAAGGCGACGGTCCAGCCGGTACCGGCTGGACACCGCTCACAGATGCTGTGAGCGGTGATATCACATCAACCACGAGTTTCCTTGCGGGCGACGAGCACGCGAACCATGAGGGTTGGACCGAGCTGACAGTGAGCCATAGCGGAACCTCTTTGGCTTCTGGTAATTACTATCTTAAAGATGATGTTGAGCTTTCTAATTCAATTACGGTAGGCAAAGGGGAAGAGGTGACTCTATGCCTAAATGGGAATACCCTTTCGAAAAGCGGAGGTATGACCATTAAGGTAAAAGGCACACTTACAGTTTGTGACTGTAGCACGACAGAGGAAGGAACTATTCCCGATAAAAACGCCGTGTACATGGAAAGCGGCACGTTGAATCTGCTGGGCGGCATGCTAGGCGGAAACTTCGGAGGTAACGGAATTCAGGAAGCATCTTCTTCTGTGATCAATATCCGTGGCGGTACCGTAAAAGGATACAGCTCTAGTGCAGCAATTAAAATGAATGGCGGCGAGCTGCACGTCTCCGGCGGCATCATCGGCGACAGTAATACATGTTATAGTGTTGAACTTTCCAACGAGTCGAAACTCTATCTCTCTGGAGATCCAACTTTTGTGCGGAAATCAAATGGCGCTTATACTACCTATGCGGAGATTTATCTGGCGGGGCAGGGCAGCAGTAACGCAGTGGAGAACGTCATCCATGCGGCCGACGGCGTCGAGGCATACACCGGCGGAAAGCTGGATATCGCGCTGTCTGCTCTGAATACCGGCCTTAAAGATGGCGTCACCATCGTCCAGAGCGTCAGCGTAGAGAACTATGATAAGTTCGCCCTTCTCGGCATTCCGGAGGGCAAGGGCCTGAACTTTGACGACACCGTCTGCACGCTGGTGTATGGCGACTATGTGGAGTATGTCCCCAAGCACACCCACGGCGTGGACGGCGGCGAGGGAGATATCGAGTGGACCAAGTGGGACGGCACGACGGAGCTTTCGGAGGATGGTTACTATTACCTTGAAGATAACGTTGAGGTTAGAAGTAACCTTATAGTTTCTGCCGATGTCCACCTCTGCCTCAACGGCAAGACATTGACGATTGCGGGTAATTATTTCTCAATGAAAGTCAATGGAGGCAGCCTGACGATTTGTGACTGCGGAAATGGTGGGGAAATAAAGCGTACAGGCGGAACAGATAGCAGCATAGCAGTTTCGGTGCTCGATGGTACACTGATACTTTATGGCGGAGCCATTGTAAGTGAAGCAGAGGGCGTATACATTTATAATGAGAATGCAACTGCAGCCAAATTTGACATGCGCGGCGGAAGTATTTCTGCAGTTAAAGGTATTGACAACCGCAAAGGGACAGTTGCAATCAGTGGGGGAAGTGTAACCTTCAGCGGAATGTATGGAATCTATTCCTCCGGCGGATCTGTCAGCTTAACAGGCGGCAGTATTGCACCGCTTGAAACGGGAGACGCAAAATATGGGGCCAATATTGCAGCCGGAACTTTCCATATGTCCGGAACAGCAAGCGTTTCAGGAAGAGAGAGGCATATGGTTAGCGTTGCGCAATGATGGTGAAAGTGCCAGTATTTCCGGCGGCTCAATTTCCGGTATCGGTGACACTGCTTATGGCATTTACCAAGCTGGCGAGGCGCCGGCCTATCTCAGTGGGACACCCAGCATTTCTGGAACAGGTGCGGACCTCTATATACCTACATACAGCTATCCGATCTACGGCTCTGACAGTGGTGCTCTTTATTCTGGCGAAACTCTGACAGTATACTACAACGGGTATGCTGAGACGACAGAACCGATCATCCACAGTGCGACTGATATCTCCAAGTTCACCCTCGTGTATCCCGAGGGCAAGTACCTGGTCCCGAGCGGGGACAACCTGGTCCTTAGCAGCACCCCGCCCGTTACTGGTCATACCCACGACGTCGCCGGCGGCACGGAGGGTGAAGCGGTGACCTGGACCGAGTGGGACGGCACGACGGAGTTGGAAGCCGGCGGTTACTACTACCTGGGCAGTGGTGTGGAGCTTCCCAAAGCGATAACTGTACCCAAAGACGTCCACCTCTGCCTCAACGGTAACACCATCACCAGCGCTCAAGGCAACGAAGTGTTGAAAGTTACCACCGGTACGCTGACCATCTGCGACTGCAAGGACGGCGGAGAGGTCAGCATCAGCGGCAGCAGCAACCGTGCGGCGGTGCGGCTCACGAACTCCGGCAAACTTACCCTCTACAGCGGCACCCTGGACGGCGGCAACGGCAACGGCGTATTCGCCAGCGGTTCTTCTACGAAGGTTACCATCACCGGCGGCGCGGTAATGGGCAAGCGCGACAATGGCTGCGCTCTGGGCCTTGACAGCGCAACCGCTACCATCACCGGAGGCACGGTGGAAGGGGTCCGCCTCCAGGGGATTTATGGCAAGTTGTACCTGGGCGGCAATCCGTCTGTAGGCCCCGTCCTGCTGTATACTACCGATGGATCTGCTATATATAAAAGCCAGATTCACGCTGTGGCAAATGATGTGCCATATACCGGCAATACCATTACGATCAACACAAAATATAAAAATATGGCTCCGGACACGGACATTGTTTACAATGTGAATGATGACAATGCGAGCAAGTTTACTCTGACCGATTACCAATTGGAGCGTAAGGAAAACAATCTGGTTATTGCCAAGAATAAGGACATCACATTGAATGTCACGGTTCCTGCTCTCAACTACGGCGATACGAAGCCGCTTGAGATTGAGGTTGTGCCTGCCGACGCGACTCTCACTTATAAGGTCACAGGCAAGACTCCCCTTGACCAGTCCACCGCAATCAAGGTTGAAAACGGCAAGATCACAGCGGGCGCGGTCGGCAACTTCATCCTCACCGTGACCGCCACAGCGGATGGTTACAACCAGAAAGAGGTAACGGTCGAGTTCACCGTCGGCAAGGCAGCACTGACCGTCACGGCGGATGACAAGACCATCGCTTACGGCGACGCCGCGCCCGCTTTCACCGTCACCTATGACGGCTTTGTGAACGGCGATGACGAGGGCGATCTTGGCGGTACGCTGGCCTTTGCCTGCGATTACGAGAAAGGTGACGACGTCGGCACATACCCCATCACGCCCAGCGGCCTGACCTCCGATAACTACAATATCACCTTTGTACCTGGCACACTCACCGTCGGCAAGGCGAATTACCCCGGCACCGTAACACCTCCCACCGGCCTCACCGCCACATACGGCGACACGCTGGCGGATGTGACGCTGCCTACAGATCCCAACGGCGTCTGGAGCTGGAAGGATGCGGGCACCACCTCCGTGGGCAATGCCGGCGGGAACAGCTTCACGCTGATCTTCACGCCGAATGACACCAACTACAACCAGGTCGAAGTGGAAGCGACAGTCACCGTCGGCAAGGCGGCGCTGACCGTCACGGCGGATAACGTTACCATCGCTTACGGAGAACCCAAACCCGATTTCACGGCCCAGATCACCGGCTTTGTGAACGGCGAGACGGCGGCTGTCCTTGGCGGTACGCTGGCCTTTGAGTGCTCTTACGAGGCGGGCAGCCCTGTCGGCACATACCCCATCACGCCCAAGGGCCTGACCTCTAACAACTACAGCATCAGTTTTGTCGATGGCACTCTTACGGTGACGGAAAATGCGGTCCCGATGCCCACGGCGCCTGTGGGTAAGACTCTGACCTACAACTCCGGGCTCCAGGATCTGATCATCCCCGGCAGCGCGGAGCACGGCACCATGTACTACAGCCTCAGCCAGAACGGGCCTTGGTACACCGCTGTCCCGCAGGCCAAGGACGCCGGTGTCTACACCGTCTGGTACAAGGTCGTGGGCGACCCCGGCTACAGCGACACCGCGCCCATCAGTGTGACGGCTGTCATAAACAAGGCCCCGCTCACTATCAAAGCTCTGGACAGGCGCGCATATGTCGGCGAGCGTATACCTGCGTTTGCCTATGACGTCGTGGGCCTGCTCGGCTCCGACACGCTCGACAAGGCGCCCTCTTTCAGCTGCAACGCCAACATGAATATGCCAGGCACATATGTCATCCGCATATTCGGCGCGGAGGCCGCGAACTATGATATAAGCTATGTGAACGGCATCCTTACCGTCGAGCACAGGTTCGTCATTCCCGGATACAAGATCACGGTAGTGGTCGTGGGCAAGGGCGAGGCCAGCGCCAGCGCAGGCTGGGCCGACGCGGGCAGCGTCATCTCGGTAAGCTCCAAGGCCGATGAGGGCTATACGCTCGGAAGCATCACGGTTGAGACCGAATCCGGCAGGAGCGTTGCCATGAAGGACGGCAAGTTCACCATGCCGAACGACTCCGTTGTCGTGACGGTGACCTTCGAGAAGAAGGGCGAGCCCTTCTATGACGTCAGACCCGGCGACTGGTTCTACGACGCCGTTATCTGGGCCTATGAAAACGGCATCATGGACGGCATGGACATCGGCTGGTTCCAGCCCGACGGGACCGTGAGCAGGGCCATGGCGGTCACTGTGCTGTACCGCATGGAGGGTCAGCCCGCTGTGAGCGGAAGCTCCGGCTTCACGGATGTCGTGAGCGGCAGCTGGTATGACGACGCAGTCACCTGGGCCAGCAAGAACGGCATAGTCCTCGGCGTCACTGAGGACACCTACAGGCCGAACGACCCCGTAACGCGCGAACAGCTCGCGGCGATACTCTTCCGCTACGCGGATTACAAGGGCTACGACACGAGCGCAAGCGCAGACCTGACTGGCTATGCGGATTACGCCGAAGTCAGCGCATACGCGGTCCCCGCGCTGCGCTGGGCCTGCGGCTGCGGCATCATAGACGGCAGCGCCGGCAAACTCGATCCGCGTTCCGGAGCGACGAGAGCACAGCTCGCGACGATGCTGATGCGCTTCGACAAGGCAGCCAAGTAAAAACCTGATCCACGGTCATAAAACAGAGCGAGGGGGGAGCCGATCCTGTCGGCCCCCCTTTTGCGCGCGGTACCGAGCCGTCCGAAAGGCAAATTGAAAGGGCAGCCGCTCGTGCGGCTGCCCAGGTTATTATATCGAGTCACGCTTAAGGGTGAGGAAATCTAGCTCTTCTGCCGTCAGCCTCAGGCTTGTGGCGTTTATGGCGTTGTCTATATCCTTTATCGAACGAGGGCCGATGATAGCCGCGATGTTGACCTTTTGACTGAGGACATACAGCAGGGACACTTGTGACGGGCGTATGCCTTTCCTTTCCGCCAGGATCGCGGCGCGCTCCTTCCTCGCAAAGTTTTCCGGAGTGAGGACGGCCATACGTGTGGCAGGGTCGGCGTTTTCGGGCAGGAACTGCGGATAGTTGCCGAAAAAGCCACGGCCCTGGGCGCTCCAGGCGGCGACAGTGACGTCACGGTGCTGCTCAAACCACGGCAGCCACTCCTCTTTGAACGGGGGGATTCGGTAATACCAGGGCTTTTCGATTTTTACCAGGCTGAAAAACGGACTGTAAACACTGGGACCCTGATATCCCATCCGCTCGCAGTACTCATAGGCTTCAACAAAGCGGTCCAGCCGCCAATTGCTCATGCCGTATGCCTTTATCCAACCCTTGCGCAGGAACTCCTCAAAGGTGTCTATTATCTCCTCCACCGGGACCTTGGGGTTGTCTCTGTGTATGAGGTAGGCGTCTATGCAGTCCACGCACAGGTGGTCACGGCTGAAAAGTATATCGTCATACATATAGGAGCGGCCCACGCGCGGGATGTCCTCATACATGGTCAGCGTGTGGTCCATATACGGGTTGCAGCATTTGCTCTGGATGATCACCTTGCTGCGATTGTCGCCCTTGGCGAGCCAGCGGCCGAGCAGTTCTTCAGTGTGCTGTATGCCGCTGCCGCGGCCGTAAAAGCGCGAGGTGTCTATATAATTCCCGCCTATGCTGACGTAGTAGTCCAGCATGTCGTGGATCTTTGCCTCATCTTCCAGCGTGCTGGTAGCTGTGCCGAAAGCTATGTCGCTCACGCCCGTGACAAGGCCCTTGACATTTGTGTATTCCATTTTTGCTCCTTTCAAAAGTGTGAAAAGTCTGCTCCGGGATCCCCCCTTGCATCTGGGACGGACCCTGCTGTACGCCTTGCTTCGACTAGGGCAGCCAGGGGAAGAGAGTCATGACAAGCGCAACGGCTATGGTTCCGCAGGAGGTGGCGAGAACGGTGGATATGAACACCGGGGGATAACCCTCCCGCATTTTCAGGTCGGCCAGGCCGACGGCCATTATCACCGAACCGCTGTTGGGCAGGGAATCGAGCATTGTCGCCGCGAACACGCCCACGCGGTGGATGAACGGGAGGCTCAGACCCAGCTGGGACAGTGTGGGCGCGATGGCGGGAAGAGCTATCTGCGCTCCGGTGGTGGAGCCGCCGGTCATCATACATATAAGGCCGACGCAGGCAACGAGCAGTATTACCGGCGGTACGTCGGCGTGCAGCATGCCGTCTATAAGCTGCTGGTATTCCGGGAGCGACTGGACAACGGCGGCAAAACCGTTGACGCCGGCTATGGCTCCCACCGGAGCGAGCGAGGAGGCCGCGCCGGTGTTGACCGCAAGAAGCACGCCCTTGAAGCCAAGCCTGGGAAGGAAAATCAAAGCGGCAATGACGCTTGTTATCAGTATGGACAGCGCGATGTCCACGCCGAGAACGTTGAAAATGACGAGCAGCGCAATGATGGGTATCAGCGAGACGAAAAACCCCGGCTTGGAGGAGCTGTCCTCAGCGAACACGTCCTTAGGCCCGGCGACGAAGGTCTCGCCTCTGGCCGTTGCGCGGACGGTCAGGCGGGTAAAGACGAGCAGCATTACGGATATCTCAACGAGCATGCCCACCAATCCGGCTACGAGCCCGCAATAGGAGCTCGTGCCGATGGCCATGCCGACGACGTTCGTCGGCTGCGGGGAACCCGGTCCGCTGAGCGCAAAGGTGAAGGCTCCGCCGCATATGGCGCCCATGATGAAGCGCTTGGGGATGCCCGCGCGCCTGAAAACACCCAGGGCGATGGGGTATATGGCTATCAGCGCGACGGCTGCGTTTATGCCGCCGTAGCACAGGATCGCAGAGGCTATTATGACGGTGAGAAAGCCCAGGGCATATCTGCCCCTGTCGGTTTTTGCGCCACGGAACATGGTGTTGCAGATGCTGTCTGCAATAGAGCCTGCGGCGCCGCTGGATGTATACAGCTTGGCCAGTATGGCGCCGAAGAGAAACATTGGGAAGAGAGACGCCACTATGGAGCCGAAGCGCGTGAAGAAAACGGTTATAAGCGAATCCGTTATGGGGAGCCCTGCCAGAATGGTCACCACAAACGCCGCCGCAAAGGAGGCTATCATCACGTGGACATTCATCATGCAGAGGACCACAAGGACAACGAACCCGACTATGATTGCCAAAAAACCCATATCTGACCTCTTTTATTTCTTTCCTCCAAGCGCATCGGGTCCGCCGACTTTGTCGTGACCCGGGGCCATTTTTATGCCGGTGAACGCGAGAACCACGCAGATTACCAGGACCACAAGCAGCGCTTTGAAAAGGCTGCTGTAGGAGCCGGTGAGGTCATATACCACGTTTGCCGCGGGGATACCCACGCTGGCTCCGACAGTGACGGCGGCGGTGAGTATTGCGATGATCGTAGCGGAATCGCGGCTGCCGAAGCAGAGGGCCAGCGGCGTGTGCAGGACCTTGCAGAAGAGCCAGCAGACGCCTATGAGGCAGCAGACCACATACATCATGCCGACGCTCGGCGTCATGAATCCGAGCACTATGCAGATGACGGCGTAGAGCACGCAGAGGATGAAGATGGTGATGCGCGGACCCAGCTTGTCCGTTGCGTAGCCGCCTACGAACATGGCGATCACGTTGGCGGTGTTCACAAAGCTGAAGATGGTTCCGTAGAGTTCCGGGGACCAGCCCAGGTCGGCCATGTAAAGGGAAACGTTGGCGTAGGCCGCGTAGAAAGCGATAGCATAGAGTACGAAAAAGGCAACCATTGCCCAGAAATTATAGGTCTTGACGGCCTGCTTTATGGTATAGCCCGCTCGCTCCTCCTGGGAATGGGCGACCTTGTCCTGACCGCTGGCCCAGAGCATGGTGGTGTTTTTGTCCTGCGGGCTGTTGCGCACAAGAAGAAATACAACGACCATGACGACAACTATGAGGATGGCCATATAGCGGAAACTGGAGACATAGCCGATGGAGCCGAGCCAGCGCCCAACTATGATGGAGCCCAGCGTGCCGCCGAATCCGCCTATCGCCATGGAGATGCTCAGGAGCGTTGTGTTCAGCTTGCCGAACCAGCGGTTCACGATTGCTCCCGTGGTCGTGGATGAGCAGAAAGCCGGGAACACGCCGACGAACAGAGCGCCTATATAGAACATGACCATGTTTGTGGCCATGGAATATATGAAGTAGCCTATGCCTATTCCGATGCCGCCTATCAGCATGACCAGCCGGAAGCCGAGCTTCTGGACGATCTTGCCGTAGAGCAGGAGGAACACCGTTGCAAAAACGGAGTGCAAGGTCGGTACTATCGAATATGCCGTGCGGCTTATTTCCGGATTGGCCTCCAGGATACTGGCGGCGTAGAGATTGAACGAGCTGTACACCACGGAGAAAAAGAAATTCATGAGCACAGTTGCCAGGAAAACCACCCAGGCGTAGTGAAAGGCGTGTTTTTTGTTTTCCACGATTTTACCTCCCTCTAAAGTCTTGACAGATTGTGTTAATTAATTAATTAGCAATTTGTGTAAATAAAATCCCAGCCTTAGGACGGATACTCCCTCAGCTCGAGCTCTGCGGCCGGGGCGCGGCCGCAGAGCGGGAGCGAGGAGACTCACATTGCCGTCCAGCCGCCGTCGACTCCGACGATCTGACCGGTTACATAGCGGCTCTCGTCCGCCGCGAGGAATACGACGACGGAATCCAGCTCGCCGGGATGGCCCTCCCGTTTCATCGGACACTTGGTCTTGAGGAAGTTGTCGAACTTCTCGTTGCCGACTGGGGAGACCTCACTTGCAAAGAAGCCGGGGGCGATGGCGTTTACAGTCACGCCGTTGCCGGCCCACTCGACTGCAAGCTGCCTCGTGAGGTTGTTGACGGCACCCTTGGAGGCGGCGTACTCGGGGATACCCATGCCGAATTCCACGTCCATCCCCACGGAGCCGAGCATGGAGGAGATGTTTATCATGCGGCCGTAACCGTTCCTGACCATGACCTTGCCGAACTCACGGCAGCAGTAGAAGAGGCCGTTTATATTGACGTTCATTGTGGCTAGCCACTTCTCGTCGGGCAGTTCCGTCGTCCAGCCGCAGTTGCCGCCGCCCGCACAGTTGACGGCTATGTCGATCCTGCCGAAATCGCGGACGATCTTCTCGGCGGTCTCGGCCACCATGGAGCTGACGGTGACATCGCAGACGTAATAGGCGGTTTTGACTCCGGATTCTGCGGCGATGTCCTCAGCGACCTTCTTGAGCATATGCTCGCGGCGGGCGATGACCACAACGCTTGCGCCCTGGCGGCCGAGAGCGTGGGCAAACTGCACGCCCAGGCCGGAAGAACCGCCTGTGACGACGGCGACTTTGCCGGTGAGATCAAACATGATATTTCTCCTTTCGATTCAAATATTCATATATTCCTATCGTTTGACTATAGATGCGTTTATGGTGCGCGCTGCATAGAAACCGCCGCGGATCGCGTCGCCGGACTTTGCGGGTTTCTCGCAATCGCCAATGGAGATGGTCTTGGAGTAATATCTGGCTTTGACGGCTTCGACCATGCTCCGGTCGGACACCTGACCGAAGGCGCTTATGACCTGATCGCCCGCGATGAGCTCTTCCTCGCCGCGCTCGTTTGTAACCACGACGCCTTCGGAAGTGATGCTCTTTACCCGGCACCCTGTCCTGATGACCACTCCGGCTTCTTCCATGCAGTCTTTCAGTGCGAAGCTGTTGAAATAGATGACGTCCTTTGCAACGTCGTCCTGCATCTCGATGACCGTGGCCCTGCGGCCCAGCGCCGTCATGGCTTCGAGCGCGAAGTCGCAGCCGGACATGCCTCCGCCGCAGATGACGAGGTCACGGCCCGTGACCAGCTCGGGATGCAGGTGGGCGTCTATGACGCCGAGGACGTTGCCGCCGTCTATACCGGGGATCTTCGGGACGAGCGGCTTGCTGCCGGTGGCCACGACTATCCAGTCGCAGGAGGCGAGGATGGGGTCGCCCGCGGAGAGTTCGGTGTGTTCGTGTACCTCAACGCCCAGCTTGGCGAGCTGGACCCTGTAGTACTCTATCAGCTTGCGGATCTGTATTTTGAATTCAGCGGTGGCGGGGGCGTTCAGCGTACCGCCGAGCTGGTTCTTCTCGAACAGAGTGACCTTGTGGCCTTCGACGGCACAGGCGCGGGCCGCCTCCATGCCTCCGGGGCCGCCGCCGATGACGACGACGTTTTTCGGTTCGTCGGTCTTATACAGGCGCATGGCGTTCTCGTCGCCGGCGGCGGGGTTTACCGCGCAGCTCAGCTTGCTGCGGTAACGGATGATGCGGCCGATGCACTCCTCGTTGCAGCGCATGCAGGGGCGGACGTCCTCGACGCGGTTTTCGAGGAGCTTTCTGCCCAACTCCGGGTCTGCTATGAGCTGGCGACCGAAAACAGCAAAGTCGGCACGGCCGGATTCGATCATGCGCACTGCGCTCTCTGGCGTGTGGGAGCCGGCGTTGAGTATGGGTTTGCCCGTGGCGGCGCGGGCGCCCTCGCAGACGTATTCCATGGACGCCTCGCCCATGTACATGGGGGGATATACGTATTTGATCGTCTCATAGCAGCCGGCGTCCACGTTGAAGGCGTCGCAGCCATGCCGGTCCAGCACCCTGAGGATGGGGATGCTGTCCTCCAGCGTGCGGCCGCCGGGGATGCGGTGGTCCAGGGAGAGGCGGAAGATCACGGGGAAGTCGCTGCCGGCGCCCCTGTGGATGGCGTCGACTATGTCCGTGGCGAAACGGGTGCGGTTTTCGGGAGAGCCGCCGTATTCGTCGGTACGCTTGTTCCAGATCGGGGAGAGGAACTGGTCCACCAGGTAGCCGACGTGAGCATGTACCTCGATCGCGTCGAAGCCGGCGTCGCGCACGAGCCCGGCGCTGTATTCCCAGAGCTTCATCATCTCTGCGATCTCTTCGATCGTGAGGGCGTGGCACTTGACTTTCGGGTCCCACACCCAGGTGTTTTCGGAGGCGGAGATGGGCAGCTTCCCGTGTATCTCGTTGGCGTTGCGTCCGGTGCCGCAGGAAAGCTGCATGACGGCCTTGCAGCCGTAGGCGTGGAGCCTTTCCGTGAGGCCGCGCGCGGCGGGAACAACGTGGTAGTGGTCCCAGGCGTGGCCGAGGACGCCCTGGCCCAGCTCGGCGTTGAGGTAGCCCTGACCGCAGATGATCATACCGGTACCGCCGCGGGCGCGCTCCTCATAATACGCAATCTCGTTTTCCGAAAAGGTGCCGTCCCGGTTCGCCATAAGCGTACCCATGGGCGACATGACGATGCGGTTTTTGACCTCCATCCTGCCTATCTTGAATGGTGTAAACAGTGCGTCGTAGTTCATTTCATCCTCCTGCTTTCAGTTCCTGTACTCAGACATAGATTATCGGCTTCACGATGTCCCTGGACTTGGACGCCATGAGGTCAAACGCGCTCTCGATGGAATCGAAGCCGCGAAAATCGTGGGTGATGAGTTTTTCTGGCCGCAGCCTTCCGCTCTTGCATATGCCCATGAGCCGCTCGAGACGGCGGCGTCCGCCGGGGCAGAGGCCGCCGGTGACGGTTTTGTGGGCGCAGAAGGAGAGAGATTCGTTGGTGTATATCGGCAGACAGGTCTGCGTCCTGCCGTGACCGGCGAGGTTCGCCACGGTGCCGTTATACTTGCAGATGCTCAGGGCGTCGTTGAACACGGTGGGCTCTCCGCCGGCGATGATGACGCAGTCGAACTGCCTGCCGCCCGTAAGTTCCATCAACTGCTGGGCGAAGGGGGCCTCGCGGTAATCCACAGTGTCGTCCGCGCCGAACTCTTTCGCGAGCTGCCGCGTTATGGGCCGGCTGCCGACGGCAAATATTTCTGCCGCGCCGCGCAGGGCCGCTCCGGCTACGCTCATGAGGCCTACGGGGCCTATGCCGATGACCGCGACGCGGTCCCCGTACTTTACATTGGCCAGCTCAGCGCCGTGGAAGCCGGTGGTGACCATGTCGCCCACGAGCGCCGCGGCCTCCAGGCTCACGCCCTCGGGTATTTTTGCGAGGTTAAGGTCTGCGTCCGGCACCTTGAAATATTCTCCGAACATTCCGTCCCAGCGGGAGGAGAGGTATCTGCCTCCGAGGGGACCGCCAGAGTGCTGGTGGATCCCGTCCTGTATGTCGAGATTCCTCCAAACGGGCGTAACGGCCGGAACCGCCACCACGTCCCCGACCTGCAGGTCCGTGACGCCGGCGCCGACTTCGACGACGCGGCCTACGCCCTCGTGGCCCAGAATCCTGTTGGGCGCGATGTTGGGGTTTTCCATCGCCGTATCGACGTCCGAGGTGCAGGGACAGAGAGCCACTGGCTCCAGCACGGCTTCAAACAACCCGGCCTTCGGCGCCTCCTTCTCTATCCAGCCGACGCGCACGGTGGGCTCGATTATGCCAAATCCTTTCACTTTCAGACCTCCCTAGATCATTTTGAGCAGATTTGCTTACAGTTCATTTGACTCCGCAGCCACAATTCGGTATACTAATAAGCAGCAAATACCAGCTGACAATACAAGAATTCGAAGCGCAGATACGCGGAACCAGTGAAACAATACACGTGTATTGTTTTCGAATACAGTTATACATTCTTGACGTTAATTTGTCAATGATAATTAGAGATATCCCCATCGTGCACAAAGGAGGGAACCGCAATGTATACATCTTTCACAAAAGCCGGTACCCGCACGCTCATGATAGAGAAGGCGATAGCGCTTTTTAAGGAGCGCGGAACGGAACATGTGTCCGTAAAGGACATCTGCGACGAGGCGGGCGTCACCCGGAACGCATTCTACTATCACTTTGAGAGCAAGGACCTGCTTTTTGACGCCATAGGCGACTATGTCAGCATGGTCTCAAAAAAGCGAATAGCCACACTCTATGGCTGCAAGTCCTATTTCCAGCAGTTTTGGGAGTTCTACAAGGCATATCTTCTGACGGAGATAGAGATGGGCTCAGACATAATGAATCACATCTGCATTTCACGAACGATGAAGGGACGCGCGGATTATTTCAGCTACATTGACGACGAACTCGCCGCCAAAATGATCAGGTTGACGGAGCTGGCGCAAAACGAAAAACAGATAACGAATCCCTGCCCGCCGGCGGACCTGCTGTGGGTGAGCTATTCGCTGATCCGGGGCGTGAACATAAAGTGGTGCTTCCAGTGGGGCGCCTGCGACCTGATTGAGGAGAGCCTGACGAGCCTCAACACCCTGTTCATCCCTTCTGAAGGTTTCCTGCTTGACCCGCAAAATCCGTGACCGGGACGCCCGCAGCGGCGCTCAAATGTTTGGAAAACGCGGAGAACTCCCGACCAAAAGGTCGGGAGTTCTCCGCGTTCTTTAAATTCGTCCGAGCCGAGCGGGGCGGACGTTCAGGCGCATCAGCCGCCCTGGCCTGCGTCCGCTCGCGGACGCAGCACAGTGTGTACCACCAGGCGGGCGTCGTTGTATTCATAGCTGCAGGTTGAGAGGCTGAGGACCCGGTCCTCCGCGCCGGGGCTGACGCCGGTTTCTATCACGGAGTTTGCCGCAACGGAGTCCAGCCGGGCGGAAAAATCCGCATCGTCCTCAAAATCCAGCTGCCAGGCGTCGCCCGCGGCGGGCGCGACATAGGCCGAAAACACTGTCGCTTCATAGCTGCCCTCCGGCGTCAGGAGCAACAGCGACGGGTGTTCCTCGTAAAACGCCTGTTCCTTATAGCCGTCCAGTACGGAGAACATACTGCCGTCTTTCATGTGGTGTCCGTAGACGACAGAGCGCCGCGACGAGCTTGCCGCCCCGCTTGTGCCTAGCTTCGGTGGTCAAATCAGCCCCCCTTTCTTGGTTTGTGCATAAACTTACGGGCAAATGTGACGGCCCTGTGACTTTTTGCGTCCGAGGCTGTGATATGGTATAATCACATCGAAGAGAGGAGAGATTCGCGTGTATAACGTTCTGCTCGTGGACGACGACCTCCACATCCTGAACGCAAACGAGAAATACCTCACACGGCAGGGCTACAGGATAAGCCGTGCCGAGGACGGGGAGAGCGCCCTGAAGCTCGCCTCAACGGCCGCATTTGACGCCGTCGTGCTGGATGTGGATATGCCCGGGATGGACGGAGTGTCCGTATGCAGCCGTCTGCGCGAGGTAAGCGCGGTCCCCATCATCTTCCTTTCGGCCTACGCCCGCACGGATGACCGCATCCGCGGACTGATGGCCGGGGGCGACGACTACATCGGCAAGCCATACTCCCTTGTCGAGCTGGAGCTGAGGCTGAGGCTGCGTATCCAGCGGCACAAGAACGTCGAGAACGGAGAGGTGCTCCGCTTTGACGCGCTGGAGATAGACCTGGGCCTGCGGGAGGCGCGCTTCCGCGGAGAGAGAGCCCAGCTGACTGTGCTGGAGTTTGACCTGCTGGCCTTTCTGGCGCGGAACCCGGACCAGGTGTTCTCCTATGAGCAGCTGTACGACAGGGTGTGGAAGGCGCCGATGAACCAGGGCCTGCACAGCATCCAGGTCTGCATGGCGCGGGTCCGCCAGAAGCTGGACGCGCTCTGCCCGGGCGTACACTGGATCGAGACGGTTCGCCGCAAGGGCTACCGCTTCAACAGCGGCGCGCGGGCATGAAAAAAGCCCCGGGCTCAATGCCCGGGGCGGGTGAGTTCGTTATTTCTTCTTTTTGAAGGGACCTGCCTTGGCAACGGCCAGGCCCACCGTCCCGCACACCACTATGCCAGCGGCGGCCAGGATCGCCGTCGTCACCGGCCCGGCTCCGCCTCCGCCGTCCTGGGGAGGCAGCTCGGGTGCGGCTATCTCAACGTCGTCGGAGGGCGGGGCCTCCGGGGACGGCTCCGGCTCGGGGGGTTCCGTCGTCTCGGGGCTCGGTTCGGGCTCCGGCGTGGGAGTGGGAGAGGGCGTGGGCTCCGGCGCGGGGGTCATGCTGTGCTCGGAG
This sequence comes from Clostridiales bacterium, assembly GCA_004553625.1. GTDB lineage: Bacteria > Bacillota > Clostridia > Oscillospirales > Oscillospiraceae > Scatomorpha > Scatomorpha merdavium. Next base: position 139,756 of record SFKX01000002.1, read on the forward strand.
CCAATGGTGTCCGGCGCGGCTCCGGAGCCGCCGGACCCGACGCCCGACGAGGGAGCGGGCGTCGGATAAGGAGTTGGTTCCGGTGTGGGTTCCGGCGTGGGTTCCGGAGTCGGCTCAGGGCTCGGTTCCGGTTCGCGCAGGGGCGGGAGCAGAGTCGTTCCGCCGCCGCGGTTGCCGCCCTGGTCCTCATCGCTGTCCTCTTCTGTGGGCAGAAGAAAGCCCTTGGAGTACCAATACATGCTGCCGTCTGAATTCGAGGCGACGAGGCGGAAATATCTCGGCTCGTTGTCCTTGCCCAGGCTGAATGTGGCGGAATAGCCGACCTCGGGGCTTCCAGTCACTTCAAAGTTCTCGAAGTCCGTCCAGTTCCTGCCGTCGGGCGAGGTCTGTCCCCGGATGTCCCAGGGCTCCAGTTCCTCGGGCAGGCTTTCCAGTAAGAGTGTGGCCGCCGCGGCCTGATCGCCGGTCCAGCGCGCTTCCTTCACGACGAGCTCGCTGGGCTCGTACCAGTATACGCTGACGGTCAGCGGGAACATAGAGTCTATGGGCGCGCCGTTTTCGTCCAGGAAGCTGCCCGTAAGCACGCACTCGCCCTGGGCCTGACCATGGTGTCCATCAAGATCCCAGGAGAGGGCGAGGTATTTGTGGGTTTCCTGGCCGCGGTCCAGCACATACACGCCGAGCTCCGCGGGGAGGCGCTCCTCCGTGAGCGGCGTGCCGACCTCGAGGTAGACGTCTTTCGGCGCGGCATAGCTGTTGTCTGCGACGGGTCCGGACCACTCGACGGCGTCCTCAGACAGCGTGGAGTCCGTAAGGTTTACTGCACCGCCCGGCTCCTGCTTTATGAGCGTGCCGCTGCCCGTGAGCTCAAAGTCCGCGCAGCTGATGATCAGTTCGCCGCCGCGCTGCACCGTGATGAGCGGGGTCTCCCCGCCGAGTGCGGCCATTATAGTGCTCCGCTCCTCCGTGCCTCCAATGGACACGGGGCCTATGGACAGGCAGCCGCCGCTCTCGATGACTATCGGGCCGGTGAACGTGACGTTCAGCTTGCCGGCATAATAGCCGGAGCCCTCTTCCGGACTGTACTGTGAGCCGACGACCGTATAGGACAGGGCCTCGCCCTCGCCAATGGTGAGAGGACCGAGCTCAATGTCGTGGACGGGGATCTCGGCCTCGGTACCGGCATCTTCGCCCTCCGCGGGATGTTCCAGCACCAGAGCGGAGGCGGGGGCGCCCAGGCTCAGAGCCAGGACGCAGCACAAGAATATGGACAAGCAACGTGATCGTTTTTTCATCTCATCTTCCTTCCCGGAGGTATACCGATGCGAAAAGAGACGCGGCATAGCCTTCTTATACTCGCGGCATTTCTCCTAATGGGGGTTCTGGCCGTCTGGGGCCAGTATCGCTGGGACAACAAGTATACCGCAGCACTCAGCGGCGACTGGGGCGTAAGCGTACTGCAGACCGACCCGGAAAAGCCGGCCTGGTTGGTGGATGGTTGGGAGTTCTACCCCGGCGAGCTGCTCTCGCCGGAGGACTTCCGCGCGGGCCGAAGCGCGGAGCAATATACCTACGCCGGGCAGTATCCGAACTTCAGCGCGCAGCTCGGCAGCCCCTACGGCGAGGCGACCTATCGCATTGTGTTGGAAAACCCCGGCGAGCCGCTGGAGCTGAGTCTCTACCTGCCCGAGCTGCTCTGCGCCGGGCGCGTCTACATAGGCGGCGAGCTCGCCGGAGAGCAGGGCGGTGTGGAGCCATACGAGCCCCGGGTCGTGGACGGGGTATACTCGTTCAGGGCGGAGGGGAGCACGGAGATCATCATACAATGCGCTAACTATACGCACTACTATTCCGGCATGTACTACCCGCCAGCAGTGGGGACGCCGGGCTCGATAGCACGGCTGATATCCGCGCGGCTGACGGTGTATGGGCTGCTGTGCTTTGCCTCGCTGGCGGCGGCGCTCTCCAATCTTGCGCTCTGGGTGCTGGGGCGCGGCAGGCTGACGCGGCTTCTCGGTCTGCTCTGCACGGCCTACGCCCTGCGGATGGCCTATCCCTTCCTGCGAGCGCTCGGCGTGCCCGCCATAAGGCCGCTCTACGCTGTTGAGGACCTCTGCGCCGCGGCGGTCCTGCTGTGCGCCATACTGCTGGCCGGCGAGCTTTCCGGCGCGGCGCAGCTGGGATACCACCGCCGGGCCGCGGTTCCCGCCGCAGCGGCCATGTGCGCGGCCTGCGTTGTTTTTCCGGTTTTTATAATACCATACGCCCCGCGCCTTATCAACTCTTATGGCCTGTTGCTCACGATATGGAAATTGCTCGCTGGAATCTATCTCATCCTTCTCTCCGCGCGGGCGCTGCGGATGCGGTCGCCCCTGGGCCGGTATCTGCTCTGCGCGTCCGGACTTTACGGTTTTCTGGTGGCAGCGTCTGCCTTGACGGCAAACTATCTTGAGCCGGCGCGCGGCGCGTGGCCGGAGGAGCTAGGGGGCTTTGCACTGGTGGCGGGTTTTGCGGCGCTGATGGTGCGCCGCGGTATGCTGCTGATAAGTGAGAACAGGCGGCTCAACGCCAACCTGAGCAAGGAGGTTGAGCGCAAGACCCGCGCGCTCGAAACGCTGCTCGACGAGAGGCGCGAGCTGCTTGCGACGCTGGTCCACGACCTCAAGAACCCTCTCGCCGCAGTCCGCAGCTACGCAGACCTCGTGCGCGGCAGCAGCGTTGAGCTGGACGAGGAGACCGCAGCCTGCCTGGACGCCCTCTCTGAGCGAGTGGGCGCGGTGGAGGACAGGTTCGGCCTTCTGCAGGGCTTTTCACGGGCCGAGCGCGCGGCGGCGGGCGCGGAGAGGCTGGAGCTCTCCGCCTTCCTGCGCGGTTTCTACGAGAGCAACCGCCCGGATGTGGAGCTCTCCGGCCAGCGCTTTTGCCTGGAGCTTTCAAGAGGGGAGCTGTACGTCGCGGCGGAAGAGCAGGGCCTGCGCGCCGCGCTTGAAAACCTCTGCTACAACGCGCTGTCCTTCACTCCGCCGGGAGGGCGGATAACGCTCTCGCTGCGGTGTGAGGATGGGTACGCCGTCATAGCCGTCAGCGATACGGGCAGCGGCATAGCCCCGGAGGACATGCCGCATATTTTCGAGCGCGGCTTTACACGCCGGGCGGACAACAGCGGCGAGGGGTTGGGCCTCTATATCGTCCGGACCTTTGCCCTTGAGCACGGGGGCTCAGTTGACGCGGAGTCCGAACAGGGCAGGGGCAGCGTGTTCACCCTGCGTCTCCCACGGGCATAGAGCCTGAGTTGCAAAAAACATGCCGGAGCGGTCCTCGGACCGCTCCGGCTCCGCTTTTCCGGCGCAGCCGCGCCGGGATTCGGGTATTAGGTTCACTGTTTCAATTTGCGGTAGTGGTCGTCGACGAAGGCCTCAAAGACGACGATGCCGATGATGTAGGCAATGGCCGTCAGCGCGAAGCCCCTGCCCAGGCCGACGGATTCCTGCATGAAGCCCATGACCAGGGAGCCGATGCCTATGCCGATGTCGTAGGACAACATATAGGTCGAGTTCGCGACTCCGCGCTCCGGCCCCGGCGTCGTGCCGGTGACGAAGGACTGGAAGAGCGGCTGCAAGATGCCGTAGCCCAGACCGAAGAAGAAACCCGCAATGAGCAGATGCAGCCCCGTATCCAGGAACACAAAGCTCAGCATCGTGAGGATGAGCACCGCTATGCCGGCATAGACCGGCAGCTTGTATTTCCCCGAGTCTATGACCTTCTGCGTCGAGAGCTTGGATATGAGCATTCCCGCAACAAGACATATGTAGAAATAGGGCAGCCAGGCCATGATGTCCTTCTCCTGCGCAAGTATGGACGAGTAGGCGATGACGGCTCCGTAGGGTATCATGAGAAACATCATGTTCAGCATGAAGGGCAGCGCGGGCTTGTAGATGCTCTCACGGAGTGAGAACTTGCGGCGCTGCACCTTGGGATAGCGCAGTCGGCAGCAGGCGACGCAGATGAGCGCAGCCACGGTTATGCCGAAGATGGTCCAGAACGAGGCCGTGCTGCTCAGGTTCTCCTGCACCTGCAGCCCGACGTAGGGCCCGACGGCCATGCCTATGGACACCGTGAAGGCAAAACGGCTGATTCCCTCCGTCACCTTCGCCGCGGGCAGAACGTCGCCCGCCATAGTCATCGTCGCCGAGGCGCAGACCGAATACACCGCGCCCATGTACAGCCGCACAACGATGAGCAGCCCAAACACCGGGAAGGCGATGAACGCCGGAAAGGACAGGCAGAACAGCGCGAGGAAAATGATATATACCTTGAATCTGTTGAAGTTGTCCAGCAGATAACCGGCCACGGGCCGGAACAGCACCGTCGCCACGCTCATGGCGGTCAGCACGATGCCGACCTTCGAGCCAGTGATGCCTATCTCCTGACAGTAGACGGGGATGATTGGGATGGACGCGTAGAATGCTGCCAACACCAGCAGGTTAGTGATGAATAGGAGGATGAACCTCCAGTTCCAAATTTTTTCGGCTTTTTCCAATACGATCAAAACTCCTTTGATATGAGCGTAATAAATGGTGGCAACTGCCACCATATTGACAGTATATCACGGGAGAGGGCGCAAGTCAACAACCAGTTGCAACTGCCACCATATTGATGTATAATAGGCCGGCAAGGAGGCGAGCGCAGTGGCGGGGATCGTGGAAGAGCCGTTCAAGGCGATATCGATATTATACAGGAAGTCGCACATCTGGCTGAGCGAGGGTTGCGAGCAGTACGACCTGACGGCGGCGCAGGCGGTGGTCATCCTGATAGTCTGCGACCATGGCGAGCTTACGCAGGACGAAGTGACGAAGCGGCTGAGTCTGGACAAGAGCGTCATTGCAAAGACGGTGACGAAGCTCGCGGAGCTGGGCTTCATTGAGCGCAGCACAAACCCGAAGGACAAGCGCACCTTCGACATAAGGCCCACGGAAAAGGCCCGCGCGGCGTATCCGCATGTGCAGGAGCAGATCGAAAACTGCTTCGGGCGTATGACCGGGCGCATGAGCGACTCGGAGCGGGACGAGTTCCGCCGACTCCTGCTCCTCGCCGCCGAGACGACGCTCGCACAGGACGAATAAAGGCGGCCAGTCAAACGAAAGCCCCCGGCGCAATATGCGCCGGGGGCTTGTTATTCAGCTTATTCTGACTCAGTCCTTGAGGCCCATGGCTTCGCGTTCTTTGATAGCGTCCTTGCGGGAGAGATTGACCCTGCCGCGGTCGTCTATCTCCGTGACCTTGACCCAGGTCATGTCGCCGATGTTGAGGACGTCCTCGACCTTCTCGGTGCGCTTGAACTCGAGGTCCTTGATGTGGATCATGCCGTCCTTGCCCGGGGCCAGCTCGACGAAGGCGCCAATCGGGATGATGCGCACGACCTTGCCGTAGTACAGCTTGCCCACCTCGGGCTCGAACACGATGTTCTCGATGGTCTGGCGCGCGGCGCGGCAGGCCTCGATGTCCTCGGAGGCGATATAGATGTTGCCGGAATCCTCGATGTCTATCTTGCAGCCGGTGTCGGCGCAGATCTTCTGGATGACCTTGCCGCCGGAGCCGATGACCTCGCGGATCTTGTCCGGATTTATCGTCATCTTTATCATCTTCGGTGCGGTCTTGGCGAGTTCCTTGCGCGGCTCGCGGATGCAGGGGAGCATGATCTCGTCCAGGATCTGGATGCGCGCCTCGTGGGTGATCTCCAGAGCTTCCTTAATGATCTCGTGCTTGAGGCCGTCGTTCTTGAGGTCCATCTGGATGGCGGTGATGCCTTCCTTCGTGCCGGCGACCTTGAAGTCCATCTCGCCGTGGAAGTCCTCTACGCCCTGGATGTCGATGAAGGTGGTGAAGTCGTCCCCGTCCTGGATGAGGCCGCAGGAGATGCCCGCGACGGGCGCCTTTATCGGCACGCCGGCGTCCATGAGGGCAAGGGTGCTGCCGCAGATGGAGCCCTGGGAGGTGGAGCCGTTGGAGGAGAGAACCTCGCTCACCACGCGGATGGCGTAGGGGAAGTCCTCAACGCTGGGGATGACGGGCTCGAGGGCCTTCTCGGCCAGAGCGCCGTGGCCGTACTCGCGGCGGCCGGTGCTGCGCTGGGGCTTGGCCTCGCCGGTGGAGTAGCCGGGGAAGTTGTAGTGGTGCATATAGCGCTTCTCTTCCTCTTCCCAGATGGTGTCCAGCTTCTGGGCCATGGAGAGAGTGTTGAGCGTGGCGATGGAGAGGACCTGAGTCTGGCCGCGGGTGAAGAGGCCGGAACCGTGTACGCGCGGGATGACGCCCACCTCGGCGGCCAGGGGACGGATCTCGTCCTTGCGGCGGCCGTCCACGCGGTGACCCTCGAGCAGCCAGGCCTTGACGATCTTCTTCTGGAACTTGTAGGTGATCTCCTCGAGGTACTTGTCCATGTCGGGGTAGTCCTCAAGGAAGAGCTCGTGCCAGCGCTCGATGAGCTTGTTCCAGCGCTCCTCGCGGACGTTCTTATCGTCCGTGTCCATGGCGGCCTTGGCCTCTTCCATGGTGGAGGAGACGATCTTTTCGAAGAGCTCCTCGTTGAAGTCGGCGTGCTCGTACTCGAACTTGGGCTTGCCGATGTCCTCGACCATCATGTCGATGAGGTTCAGGACGGGCTGGAGCATCTCGTGCGCCTTGACTATGCCCTCGTACATGACCTTGTCCGGCACTTCCTTGGCGGCGGCCTCAATCATGACGACCTTCTTGTGAGTGGCGGCGACGGTGACGTTCATGCGGTTGGTCTCACGCTCGGCCTTGGTGGGGTTGAAGAGGTATTTCTCGCCGTCCCAGCCGAGGGAGATGCCCGCGATGGGGCCGTTGAAGGGGATGTCCGAGATGGACACGGCGGCGGAGGCGCCGATCATGGCGGTGATCTCCGGGGAGCAGTCGCGGTCCACGGAGAGGACCTCGCACTGGATGGCGACGTCGTTGCGCAGGTCGTAGGGGAAGAGAGGACGCATGGGCCTGTCTATGAGCCTGCTGGCCAGCACGGCGGGCAGGCTGGGGCGGCCCTCACGGCGCATGAAGCTGCCGGGGATGCGGCCGACGGCGTAGAGCTTCTCGTTGAAGTCCACGGAGAGGGGGAAGTAGTCTATACCGTCGCGCGGACGGGGGGACGCGGTCACGGCGACGAGGACGGTGGTCTCGCCGTACTGGACCAGGACGGCGGCGTTGGCGAGCTCTGCCATGCGGCCGACCTCCATGCGGAGGGGCCTGCCGCAGTAGTCTATCTCATAGACCTTCTTGTTGGGGAACTTTTTCTGGCGGATTATCATGCGCTGTGCTCCTTTCATATTTCTCGCGGAGCCGTCCCTTTAGCACTTGAAGCCGGGCCTGAGCTTCGGACACGCCTTCAAATACTAACGGGCGCCCCGCGTGATTTGACCTAAGAAGATGCAGGGGACAAAATTCAATTGTCCCCTGCACTCAAAACCTTCATACCCTTCAGAGATGCCGGGCCGGGCTTCCTTACTTGCGGATGCCGAGCTTGGCGATGATGGCGCGGTAGCGCTCGATGTCTTTCTTCGCGAGGTAGTCAAGCAGACGGCGGCGTTTGCCGACCATCTTGTACATGCCGAGACGGCTGTGGTCGTCCTTCGGGTGCTGCTTGAGGTGCTCGGTGAGCTGACGGATGCGCTCGGTCAGGATGGCGATCTGGACTTCCGGGGAGCCGGTATCGCCCTCGTGGGTGGCGTTGTCGAGGATGACGGTGGTCTTTTGCTCTTTGGTGATCATGGTGATCCAACTTTCCTTTCTGTTTTCATTTCTCCTGCGGCTGAGTAGCGGGGGGAAAGGAGCCTCCCGAAACCCGGCGCGCGGACAAAGTGTAGATTAACACATCTTTCCCGATTTGTAAAGCATTTTATGCCTTATTCCCCTTGAGCGCCTTCATCCTCTGGCTGTGGTCGAGGATGCGCTTGCGCAGGCGGAGGTTCTTAGGAGTGACCTCAAGCAGCTCGTCGTCCGCGAGGAACTCGAGGCACTGCTCCAGGCTCAGCACCCGCGGAGGAGTGAGGCGAAGGGCCTCGTCGCTGCCCGCGGCGCGCATATTCGTCAGCTGTTTCTTGCGGCAGACGTTCACAGGGATGTCCTCGTTCTTCGGCGACACACCGACTATCATGCCCGCGTAGACCGGTGTGCCGGGACCTATGAACAGCGCCCCGCGCTCCTGCGCGTTGAACAGACCGTAGGTCACGGCCTCGCCCTGCTCCCAGGCCACCAGACTGCCCGTGCCGCGGCGAGTCAGCTCGCCCTTGTAGGGCTCGTAGCGCTCGAACACCGAAGACATGATGCCTTCGCCCTTCGTGTCCGTCATGAACTCGTTCCTGTAGCCGAAGAGGCCGCGCTCGGGGACGAGGAAGGTGGCCTTTGTCCTCGCGCCGACCGGCAGCATCTCGACGAACTCGCCCCTTCTCGAGCCGAGTTTCTCTATGACCGCGCCGATGGCTTCGGAAGGCACGTCCACGACGACGCGCTCCACGGGCTCGCACTTCTTGCCGTCTATGGTCTGGTAAAGTACCCTCGGGGGCGAGACGGAGAACTCGTAGCCCTCGCGGCGCATGGTCTCTATGAGGATGGAAAGGTGCATTTCGCCGCGGCCCGCCACGACGAAGCTGTCCGTTGCGCCCTCAAGCTCCGAGACGTGCAGGGAGACGTCCTTGAGCGTTTCGCGCATGAGTCTGTCGCGTATCTGGCGGCTCGTCACGAACTTGCCCTCGCGCCCGGCGAAGGGGCTGTCGTTTACGGAGAAGGTCATCTCCATGGTGGGCGCGGAGATCTTCACGAACTCGATGGGTTCCACTGCCTCGGGCGCGCAGATGGTGTCGCCTATCGTGATGTCGCCGATGCCGCTCATGGCGATGATGTTGCCCGCCGTGGCCTCCTGCACGGGTACGCGCTGCAGGCCCTCGAACTGGTACATGGACACGGCCTTGGCCTTGCGCGGGGCGGCCTCGGAGTCGTGGTAGTTGCAGACGGCGATCTCCTGGTTCGCGTGGATGGTGCCGCGCTCTATGCGGCCTATGGCGATACGACCCACGAACTCGTTGTAGTCTATGGAGGAGACGAGCATCTGGAAGGGCGCGTTCTCGTCGCCGGTGGGCTCGGGGATATATTTAATAATGGTGTCGAAGAGCGGCTTGAGGTCCGTTCCCGGTACCTCGGGCGAATAGGACGCCGTGCCGTTTCTGCCGGAGCAGAAAAGCATGGGAGAATCGAGCTGCTCGTCCGTGCAGCCGAGGTCCATGAGCAGCTCAAGCACCTCGTCCACGACCTCGAGGACGCGCTGGTCGGGCCGGTCTATCTTGTTGAGGACGACGATGACCCTGTGGCCCAGCTCAAGCGCCTTGGAGAGCACGAAGCGGGTCTGGGGCATGGGACCCTCGGCGGCGTCCACGAGCAGGATGACGCCGTTGACCATTTTGAGTATGCGCTCGACCTCGCCGCCGAAGTCGGCGTGGCCCGGGGTGTCGACGATGTTTATTTTCGTGTCGCCGTAGCGGACGGCGGTGTTCTTCGCGAGTATGGTGATCCCGCGCTCGCGCTCAAGGTCGCCAGAGTCCATGACCCTGGTCTCGACCTCCTGGTTCTCGCGGAACACGCCCGACTGCTTGAGCATTTCGTCGACCAGCGTGGTCTTGCCGTGGTCGACGTGGGCGATTATCGCAACGTTCCTCAGCTTGTCCAAATGTACCACCTCTTATTAATTCCAAACCCGAATTTTATCACCGTATCCGCCATATTGCAAGGCTTATTATTTACTTTGAGGGGGCTTTGTGTTAAGATAAAATTTACGAGATTACAGGAATGTGGAGTGAGAGCTTGAACCGGAGGGATATGACGTCGGGGCCGGAGTGGAAAGAGATACTGCTTTTTTCCCTGCCCATAATGCTCGGACAGTTTTTGCAGCAGCTTTATAACACGGTGGACGGGGTCGTCGTCGGGCGCTACGGCGGGGCGACGCAGGCCATCTGCGAGAATATGATCGCCGCCGTGGGCAGCTGCGTTTCGCTGATTTTTTTGTTCTTGGCCATTTCCATCGGCCTGGGCAACGGCGGGGCCGTGCTGGTCGCCCAGCTCTACGGCGCGCGGAGGACCCATGAGCTCCGGCGCGCGGCCTCCACGCTGCTCATAACGCTGGTTGGCCTCGGCACCTTCCTCACCATCGCGGGGAGCGTGTTCGCGCGGCCGCTCGTCGTGGGGCTCATGCGCGTGCGGGACCCGGACATCATCGACATGGCGATCGAGTACTTCGCCATATATTCGCTGGGGCTCATCTTCCAGTATATCTACAACGCCGTTGCCGGAATACTCCGCGCCATCGGAGACAGCCGCGCAACGATGTATTTCCTAATAGTCAGCGCCGTCCTGAACACCATCCTGGACGTCTGGTTCGTCGTCAGCTTCGGCTGGGGCGTCGTCGGCGTCGCTGTGGCGACGGTCATCGCCCAGGCGGCCTCTGCGGCGGTCAGTGTGGCATACATGTTTATAAAATACCCAATTTTCCGCTTCAAAAAAGGAGAATTCGTCTTTGACCGGGAGAAATTCGGCATCTCGCTCCGGTTGGGCGTCCCAGCCATCATCCAGCAGGCTGTCATCTCCCTGGGCAACGTGTTCATCCAGCGCCTGGTCAACAGCTTTGACCCGACAACTATGAGCGCCTTTACCGTCGGCAACCGCATGGAGGCATACGCGCTGGTGCCGATCTTCGGCCTGAACTCCGGAGTGGCCACCTTCACCGGGCAGAACGTCGGCGCGCAGAAATATGACCGCGTGCACCGCGGCTGGCGCGTCTCCACGATCATGTCCTGCGTCTCCAGCGTGGCCATCGCGCTGACGATAAACCTCCTGGCAGGGGACTTTGCCAGGCTCTTCAACCTCGGCGGCGTGTCCATGGCCAAGGCCGTCGAGTACCAGCGCTACATGAGCTACTGCGTCGTGCTCTTTGCGGCGTATATGCCGACCTCCGGCCTTTTGCAGGGCGCGGGGGACGCCATATGGGCCTCCGTCACGAGCCTTGCTACGCTCTCCGCCCGCGTGGCGGTCTCCTACCTCCTGGCCTATGCCTTCAATGTGGGCTATGCCTCGTGCTGGCTCTCTCTGCCCGTAGGCTGGGCGCTGGGCATCGCCATAACCTACCCCCGCTACTTCAGCAAAAAGTGGATGACGAAGCGCGTCGTCCGGGACCCGCTGCCCGTCTCCGCTGAGGAGGGAGAGGAGGCGCTCGGCCTTGAGTGATTTCTTCGCGCTTATCTCCAGGATGCGGCACATCGGCCGCTGGGGGCTCATGCGCTCGAGCATACCGGAGAACGTCCAGGAACACAGCCACATGGTGGCAGTCCTGGCCCACGCTCTGGGCGTCATAAAGCGGGACGTGTTCGGAGGCGAGTGCGACCCGAACTTCCTCGCCGCTGCCGCCCTCTACCACGATTCGCCTGAGATCCTCACCGGCGACATGCCCACGCCCATCAAATACCACAGCGGGCGCATAAGCTCGGCCTACCACGAGGTGGAGCGCGCCGCTGCTGATAAGCTCATAAATATGCTGCCGGTGGAGCTTAGAGGCGTGTTTTCTCCGCTGATAAGCGGAGAAGTGGGTGAGAGTGAAAAACAGCTGTTAAAGGCTGCGGACCGGCTCTCGGCCTATATCAAGTGCGTGGAGGAGCGCAAAGCGGGCAACCGCGAGTTTCTCTCCGCCGAAGCGCAGACCAGAAAGAGAATTGAGGACATGCGCCTGCCGGAGGCGGATTATTTTCTCGAGCACTTCATGCCGGCCTTCGAGAAGAATCTTGACGAGCTCGGCATGATGACACAGGAGGAAGAAGAATGAAAGCGATAGTAACAGTCATAGGCCGCGACAGAGTCGGCATAATCGCGGACGTCAGCCGCATCCTGGCAGAGCAGGGCGTGAACGTGCTGGACATCAGCCAGACGGTCCTGCAGGAATACTTCACTATGATAATGCTGGTGGACGCCTCCGCATGCCGCGTCCCCTTTGCGGAGCTCACCGCCCTGCTCAGGCGCGAGGGCGAGGCGCTCGGGCTGGACATCAGGGCGCAGCGCGAGGACATTTTCAACGCTATGCATAAAATATAAGGCGGGTCTGACATGATAAATAGAGGCGAGATATTGCAGACCATCGAGATGATAGACCAGCAGCATCTCGACGTGCGGACGGTGACGATGGGCATTTCGCTGCTCGACTGCTGCGACCCGGACCCGAAGGCGGCCTGCAGGAAGATATACGACAAGATAACCCGTTCCGCGAAGGACCTCGTCAAGACGGGCGAGGACATAGAGGCGGAGTTCGGCATACCCATAGTGAACAAGCGCATCTCGGTGACGCCAATCGCCCTCGTGGCGGGCGCGTCGGATACGGAGGACTACGTCCCCTTCGCCAAGGCGCTGGACGCGGCGCGGGCCGAGACGGGCGTGAACTTCGTCGGCGGCTTTTCCGCGCTCGTTCAGAAGGGCATGACACCGGCGGAGGTGAAGCTCATCCGCGCGATACCCGAGGCTCTGGCGGAGACGGAGCTCGTCTGCTCCTCCGTGAACATAGGCTCGACGAAGGCCGGCATCAACATGGACGCCGTCGCCCTCATGGGCGAGACGGTGAAGGAGACCGCGCGGCTCACGGCGGACAGAGGCGGCTTCGGCTGCGCGAAGCTCGTCGTGTTCTGCAACGCAGTGGAGGACAACCCCTTCATGGCCGGCGCATTTCACGGCGTGTCGGAGCCGGATAGAGTGATAAACGTCGGCGTCTCCGGGCCGGGCGTGGTGCACCACGCGCTCAAGGCCGTGAAAGGGGCGAGCTTCGACGTCGTGGCGGAGACCATCAAAAAGACGGCCTTCCAGGTGACGCGCATGGGCCAGCTCGTGGCGCAGGAGGCGTCCCGGCGGCTGGGCGTGCCTTTCGGCATAGTGGACCTCTCTCTCGCGCCGACCCCGGCAATAGGCGACTCGGTGGCGCGGATACTGGAGGAGATGGGCCTCGAGGTCTGCGGCACCCACGGCACGACGGCTGCGCTGGCGCTTTTGAACGACGCGGTCAAGAAGGGCGGAGTCATGGCGTCCTCCTCCGTCGGCGGGCTCTCGGGCGCGTTCATACCCGTCTCTGAGGACGAGGGTATGATAGCGGCGGCCTCCTCCGGCGCGCTCTGCCTCGACAAGCTCGAGGCGATGACCTGCGTCTGCTCCGTCGGACTCGACATGATAGCCGTTCCCGGCTCCACGAGCGCGGAGACCATCGCCGCCATCATAGCGGACGAGGCGGCCATCGGCATGATAAACCAAAAAACCACGGCTGTGCGCATAATCCCGGCGCCCGGCATGGAGGTCGGAGACACGGTGGAGTTCGGCGGGCTGCTGGGCTCGGCTCCGGTCATGGCCGTTCACCCCTATTCGAGCGAGGCCTTTATCAGAAGGGGCGGCAGGATACCCGCGCCCATACACTCTCTCAAAAACTGAGGCGATACGATGGAAAAGGAAAAGATGGACCGCATCTCCGAGCTCACCCGGCTCTCGCGCGAGCGCGAACTCACCGAGGACGAAAAGACGGAGCGCGCCGCGCTCCGTGCCGAATACCTCAAGGACTGGCGCGAGAGCACGATAAACGTTCTGGAGAACACCTACATCGTGGACGAAAAGGGCAACAAGCGAAAGCTCGGCAAGAAGTGAAAAAGACCCCGCAGGCCATGCCGGAGACGGCGGCGCTGCGGGGTTTTTATTGTTTCAGCTGAGCTCGAACATGCCGTGGTAGAGCTTGTAATAGAGCCCCTGCTGGCTGAGCAGGTCGTCATGGTCGCCGCGCTCGACGATGCGTCCATGCTCCAGCACCATGATGGCGTTGGAGTTGCGCACGGTGGAGAGTCTGTGCGCAATAACGAACACCGTGCGTCCCTCCATGAGCCGGTCCATGGCCTTTTCTATGAGGGCCTCGGTTCGGGTGTCCACGGAGCTCGTCGCCTCGTCCAGGATGAGGACGGGCGGGTCCGCCACGGCTGCGCGGGCGATGGCCAGCAGCTGCCGCTGGCCCTGGGAGAGATTGGCCCCGTCCGAGGTGACCATCGTCTCATAGCCCTGGGGCAGACGGCGTATGAACGAATCTGCATTGGCGACCCTGGCCGCGGCCTCGATCTCCTCCTGCGTGGCGTCCAGCTTGCCGAAACGGATGTTGTCCGCTATCGTGCCGGTGAAGAGGTGCGTATCCTGCAGCACCATGCCGAGCGAGCGCCGCAGCGATTCTTTCTTTATATCGCGCACGTCTATGCCGTCATAGACCACGCGGCCGCGCTCCACGTCGTAGAAGCGGTTTATGAGGTTCGTTATCGTGGTCTTGCCGGCGCCGGTGGAGCCGACGAAGGCGATCTTCTGACCCGGGTGCGCGTAGAGACTGACGCCGTGCAGCACAGGCCGGCCCGGCTCGTAGCCAAAGTCCACGTCCTCGAACCTGACGTCCCCGCGCAGGGGGCGCAGCTCGCCTTCGGGACTGCGCCAGGCCCATTTGCCGGTCTTGCGGCCGGTCTCGCGCAGGTTACCGCCGGACTCCTCGATGCTCACGAGGACGGTCCCGCCATCGTCCGTTTCCGGCCGCTCATCCAGGACCTCGAAAACGCGCTCGGCCCCGGCGAGGGCGGCGAGCAGGAAGTTCGACTGCTGCGTGAACTGGTTTATAGGCGCCGCCGCCTGGCGGACGAACACCAGGTAGCTGGCAAGACTGCCCGCGTCCGTCATGCCGCTCAGTGCCATGATGCCGCCCAGGACGGCCACGATGGCGTAATTAATATACGAGATGCTGACCACGGCGGGGATCATCGTCGAGGCGTAGCTCTGCGCGCCGGTACCCGCGAGCCTGAGCGCCTCGTTTTTCTCCTCGAACTCGGCCATGGAAGCGTCCTCGTGGTTAAAGACCTTCACGACCTTCTGGCCGTTGACGAGCTCCTCAATGTAGCCGTCCAGCTCTCCGAGGCAGGCCTGCTGACTGTTGTAGTACATCTTGCTCCGCTTCCCGCTAAAGCGGATGTAGAGAAACATCGCGGCGTAGCAGACGGCGACGATGAGGGAGAGCCTCCAGTTGAGGACGAAGAGCAGCGCAAGCGTGCCGGACATCTGGATGAAACTCTGGATGACCATGGCGAAGCTGTTGTTGAGAGCATCCGCTATGGTGTCCACGTCGTTGGTGAAATAGCTCATGACGTCGCCCCTGCTGCGGCTGTCGAACCAGCTGAGGGGCAGAGTCTGGAGGTGGGCGAAGAGGTCGCGGCGGATGTCGAAGAGCGAGCGCTGGGCCATCTTGACCATGCACTGGGTATAGCCCAGAGCGCAGAGCACGCCTAGCCCGTAGATGCAGGCCGTGAGCACCACGCCGGAGACAAAGGCGGAATAGTCTCCCGTCCCCAGGCTGTTCACGACGGGGCGTATCATATAGGTGCCGGCGAGGTTCGCCGCAGCGCTCACGGTGACGAGCAGCGCCACGGCAAAAAGCAGCAGCCTGTAGTGTCCCATGTAGGAGAGCAGGCGCCGGACCGTCTGCCAGAGATGCTTGGGTTTCTTAGCGCTCAGCGGACGCATTGCCATCCTGCTCACCCCCTTTCATCTGGGAAGCGTAGATCTCGCGGTAAATGGGGTCTCCGGCAAGGAGTTCCGCGTGTGTGCCGACTGCGTGGACGCGCCCGTCCTCGAGGATGACGATCTTATCAGTGCCGATGACGGAGCTTATCCTCTGCGCAATGACGATCTTCGTGACGCCGCGCAGCTGAGCGAGGGCGGAGCGGATCTTGGCCTCCGTTGCGGTGTCCACTGCGCTGGTAGAGTCGTCAAAGATGAGGACCTTGGGCTTTTTGAGCAGAGCGCGGGCGATGCAGAGCCGCTGCTTCTGCCCGCCGGAGACGTTCACACCGCCCTGGCCGAGGTCCGTATCCAGGCCCTTGGGCATCCGCTCGATGAATTCGTCGGCGCAGGCGGCGCGGCAGGCGGCCATGAGCGCTTCGTCGTCGGCGTCCGGGTCGCCCCAGCGGAGGTTTTCGCGTATGGTGCCGGAGAAGAGGACGTTTTTCTGCAGGACCATGGCCACGGCGTCCCTGAGCGCGGCGAGCTCATAGCTCCGCACGTCCAGACCGCCGACCTTGACGCAGCCCTCCGTGGCGTCGTAGAGCCTGGGGATGAGCTGGACCAGCGTGGACTTGGCCGAGCCGGTCCCGCCCAGGATGCCGACGGTCTCGCCCGCGCGGATGTGCAGCTCTACGCCCGAGAGCGCGTACTCCGCCGCCTCGGCGCGGTATTTGAAGGACACGCCCTCAAAGTCCACGCTGCCGTCTGCGACTTCGGTCACGGCGTCCGGCGGGGAGGAGAGGGCCGGGACCTCGTCCAGCACCTCGCCTATGCGGCGCGCGCTGGCCAGGGAGCGGGTCAGCATCAGAAAGACGTTTGAAATGA
The DNA here is from genome assembly GCA_004553625.1 of Clostridiales bacterium. GTDB lineage: Bacteria > Bacillota > Clostridia > Oscillospirales > Oscillospiraceae > Scatomorpha > Scatomorpha merdavium. The sequence goes on from SFKX01000002.1 coordinate 156,235, forward strand.
GGATCAGGGAGTTCATGACCTGGAGAACGTAGCTCAAAAACCCGGTCAGCTCCCCGACCTGGAGCTGAGAATCCGACACCATTCCGCCGCCGAACCACATGATCGAGACGATGGAAGTGTACATCGCCAGCTGGAAGAAGGGGAGGTTCAGCACTGCCCGGCGGAAGGTGCCGAGGCTGGTCTCCATGAGCGTGACGTTTACTCCGCTGAACTTTTCCTCCTCGTACTCACCGCGCACGAAGGCCTTGACGGCGCGGATGGCCGTCAGGTTCTCCTGCACGACGGCGTTCAGACGGTCCACCGCGCGCTGGAGCACGGCATAGCGCGGGGCGACGCTGCGCACCACGAAGAACATTATGAGACCCAGCACAGGCGCGCAGATGATAAAGACGAGGGCCAGCCTGGCGTTCATCATGACTGAGAGCCCAACGCCCATGACGAGCATCACCGGGCTGCGCACCAGCGGCCTCAGCCCGCCGATGACGGCGTTCTGGATGACGGTGACGTCCGTGGTCATCCTGGTGACGAGGCTGGAGGTCTCGAACCGGTCCAGGTTCTGGAACGCGTATTCCTGGACCTTTTTGAACTGCTCCTTGCGAATGTTCGCTCCCCAGCCGTAGGCGGCGCGGGCGGCGAAGCGCGCATAGAGCAGGCCGGCTGCCAGGGCCAGCAGGGCGCATGCGCCCATCTGCGCGCCCTTGACCAGTATGTAATGCACGTCCCGGCTTGCCACGCCGACGTCTATGAGGTCCGCCATGAGGACGGGGATCACGAGCTCGAAGCAGGTCTCGACCAGTACGAGGGCCATGCCGAGAAAGAGGTCTCGCCTATATTGGTGCAGACAGGAGAAGAGACGCTTGAGTTCAGCCATCCGTGACCTCCTCTCCCGAGCGCAGGTTGCGGTAGGCGCGGCGGATGAACGAGGCAAACTGCTCCCGCTCCTCGTCTGAAAAGCCGCGCAGGAGCTTCTCGTCGAATTCCGCGCCGCCATCCAGCCAGTCGAGCGCGGCCTGCCTGCCCTTTTCCGTGAGCTCGACGAGGCCGCAGCGCTTCCTGGGCGAGCCTGCGTCGCGCAGGATGAAGCCGCCGCGCTCCAGGGCCGTGAGCATGCGCGAAACGGCGGCGGGGTCCACCTCAAAATAGTCCGCGAGCTCCTTCTGCATACAGCTCCCGTGACCGAGCAGATAGCTCAACAGCTTGGGCTGACCCGCGCCCAGCCCCAGCGCCGCGCCGTACCGCCTCATCTCCGTCCTCTGCGCATGGAAGAGCCTGTAGATCATCATGTGAAATCTTCGCTCCACAACTTCGCCTCCCGGTTGATATGTCAACGATTGATATATCAATTATACCAGCCTCTGCGAAAAAGTAAAGTGTAACCTGCGCAGGGCATAAAATAGGCGGCGCAGCTTGCGCCGCGCCGCTTTGTTTGGAGATTCAGTTCGTTCAGACAGGAGGCAGGGAGTCGCCCTTGCCCCTGGTGACGTATTGGTAGGCAGAGAGCCCGCCCACCAGGACCAGGCCGATGATATCCGTCACGATGCCGGGGATCAGCAGCGTCAGGCCGCCGATGGCAAAGAGTATTCGGAAAGGCCAGATGATCTTCTTGAACAGGAAGCCGTTCATGGACGTTGCAACGCCGAAGATACCTATGACCGCGCTGATGCAGATCGTGATGACGTCTATTACCTCCGTGTTCACGAAAAGCATCGAGGGGTCGAGAGCGAAGATATACGGCACGATAAATGCCGCTATCGCAAGCTTTGTGGCGTTTATGCCGGTTTTCATCGGGTTGCCCTTGGCAATGGCGCTGCCGGCATAGGCCGCGAGGGCCACCGGCGGGGTGATGTCGGCGACGATACCGAAGTAGAACACGAAGAAGTGCGCCGCGACGCGGGGAATGCCCAGCTGCTCAAGGATGGGCGCGCAGGTCGTGGCCATGATGCAGTAGTTCGCGGTCGTGGGTACGCCCATGCCGAGGATGATGCAGCAGACCATGGTCAGCAGCATGCCTATGATCGGGATGCCGCCCGAGAGGGCCACTATGCCGCCGATGAGCTTGGAGGCCAGGCCCGTGACCGTGATGCAGCCGGCGATGATGCCCGCAATGGAGCAGGCCGCCGCAACTGTGATGACGCCGCGTCCGCCCGCCGCCAGGGCGTCCATGAATTTCTTCGGGGTTATCCTGTGCGCCTTGTCAAAGAGGCTCACGACGATGGTGACGATGATGGCGACGGAGGCCGAGAACTGCATTGTTCTCGTGTTGGTGCTCACGAGCCAGACCAGCACGACCAGCGGGGCCAGCAGGTAGATCTTCCTTATCAGGATACCGAACTTCGGCAGCTGGTCACGCGGGATGCCCTTGAGGCCCAGCTTCTTTGCCTCGAGGTGCACGGCGATGAAGATGCCCAGGAAGTAGAGCACGGCGGGCAGTATCGCCCGGAGCGCTATCTTGCCGTAGGGCTCGCCGACATATTCGGCCATGAGGAAGGCCGCTGCGCCCATGATGGGCGGCATTATCTGGCCGCCGGTCGAGGCTGCGGCCTCGACTGCACCGGCAAACTCGGGAGCGTAGCCCGTCTTTTTCATCATCGGGATGGTTACGGAGCCCGTCGTGACGGTGTTGCCGACAGAGGAGCCGGAAACCATGCCGCAGAGCGCCGAGGAAATGACCGCGACCTTTGCGGGACCGCCCGAGGATGCGCCGGCCAGAGAGTTGGCCAGATCTATGAAGAAGGCAGCGATGCCCGTCCGCTCCAGAAATGCGCCGAAGATGACAAAGACGACTATGTACTTAGCGCAGACCTGGATGGGCGTGGACATGATGCCCGAGGTTGCATAGAAGAGGTTGTAGATGGCCCTGCCTACGTTGACGCCGCTGGCGAAGGTATAGATGATGAGCACGCCCGCGACGCAGAGTATGGGTATGCCGACGCACCTGCGGCACAGCTCGACATAGGTTAGTATGCCCAGAATGCCTATGACTGCGAAGAACGGCGTCACCTTAGAGCCGCTGGTGATCGTGTTCATCAGCATCTCGTTTTCGGCGGCGCAATAGAAGAAGCAGGCCGCGCCTATGACCATGATGATGATATCGTACCACGGCAGGTTGTTCGGACGCACGTGGTGCTTGCTCACAGGATAGGTCAGAAAACCGATGACGACCACGAAACCCAGGAAGATCATCAGCCTCTGCTCCAGCTGCGCTTTGGATAACAGCGTGGACAGGATGCAGTAGAGCGAAAACGCCGCCATGATGAGGTCTATGCAGAGCTTATATTTTCCGGTCCATATGCGGGTGTTGGACTCCCTGTCATACTTGCGCATGACCGCGTCGAGGTCGGCCTGCATGGATGCGGCCTCGTCCTCCACGCCCTCGTTGTCCATGACGGAGGCTCCGTCGTAGTTGTGCTCCTCGTTCTCAAGTTTTTTCTTCTCGATATCGCTCAATTAGTTCCCTCCGTCCCGTATAGTTTATGGCTGCGGCGCCCGGATGAACGCCGCAGCCTTTATGCTTTCTTTATCCTTACTTCGTGGAGACCTCGAAGCCCTTCTCGGCGAAGTACTTCGCGGCGCCCGGATGATACGGAACGTCGGTGACGGAGGCGGCAAACTCAAGGCTCAGCTCTTCGGCCTTGGCGTGCGAGAGCTCGCCGATGTTGTCGAAGATAGCGGAGACGAAGTTGTAGATGTCGGACTCGGCGACATCGTCACGCGCGATGACTATGGCGCCGACGGCGACGGTGGTCACGTCCTCGGGGGTGCCGTATACGTCGGCCGCGATGGTGTTGGGGCTGTAGTAGGGGCTGGACTCGCGCAGGGCGGCAATGTGCTCCTCATCGAGGCTGACGAGGTAGACGTCCTGGGTCGCGGCCAGGGAGGTGATGGCGTTCGTCGGGGCGCCGGAGACTATGAAGGCGGCGTCTATCTTGCCGTCCTGGAGGCTCTCGGTGCTGTCCGCGAAGTCCTGCATGACGGCGTCTATATCGGTCTCGTAGTCGAGGCCGTAGCACTCCAGAACGTCAAGTGCGTTGTAGTAAACGCCGGAGCCGGAGGCGCCGATGGAGACGGTCTTGCCGGCGAGGTCGGCAACGGTCTTTATGTTCGGGTCAAGGGTGACGATCTGCACCTGCTCCATATACAGAGCCGCAACGACGGAGAAACCGGTAACGGGCTTCTCGAAGAGCCGCTCGCCGTTGTAGGCGTAGCTCATGACGTCGGACTGGACGAAGCCGAGCTGGATGGCGTTGGCGTCGATATCCTCGATGTTTGCCTGAGAGCCCTTGGACGACACCGCGGTGACGGAGGTGTCCGTATTGCTCGTGACATACTGGGCCAGCACGCCGCCGAAGGCGTAATAAGTGCCGGTCTCGCCGCCGGTGCCGAAGGTCAGGTTCCCGCCGCCGCTGCCGCAAGCGGCAAGCGCAAAGACGAGCGCCAGGCACAGTACCAGCGCAGCTATTCTCTTTTTCATTTGTGTTCCTCCCTTTGACATTAAAATTGCATTTTCAACTTCAACAAATTTCAATCCAAACACAGTATACGCCATTAACGCGCCAATTTCAAGACTTAAAATGAATTTGCCGGGAAAAAGGCTGCAAAAATTTTAACGCGCTAATTCATGACGTGACATTTTGCGTCCTGGAATATCTTTCGCGCACCCAGTCCGATACGCACTGGGCAAAGCGCGCCGTTGCGGGGCCGGCCCTATCCGCATCCGGCAGGCAGAGACCGATGGTCCTGCTCGCCGGCGGGGTCAGCTCCATTATCCGCACGTTGTCGTTCCTGCCGGAGAGCAGCAGCTCCGGCATTATGCTGACCCCCAGACCCTGCTCGACCATGGCAATTATTGCGTAGTCGTCCTTCGTCGTATACCGTATGTTGGGTTTCACCCCGGCTGCCTCCAGCGCGCGGCGTGCGTCATGGTCCGAGGTCTCCAGCAGGCTTATGAAGGGCTCGTGTTCGACCTCGACTATCGGGAACTTGGGCAGAGACGCCAGACGGTGGTCCTTCGGCACGACCGCCAGCAGCCTGTCCTCCAGAAGCGCCGTCAGCTTTCCCTTGACCTTTGTCGGCAGGGCGACAAAGCCAAGGTCCGCGCTCCCGTCCGAGAGCCACTGCTCCACGTCGTGGTAGTCGCCGTTCATTAGCTTGAGCTCCACGTTCGGGTAATCCGCCTGGAAGCGCTTTATCATCCCCGGCAGCCAGTGTACCGCCACGCTCGTGAAGGTTCCGATGCGCACGGTGCCGCAGTCCAGACCGCGTATCGCCGCGGCCGTCTGCTCGAGCTGCTCGCGCGAGTTCAGCATACCGCGTATCGCGGGGAGCACCTGCTCACCCTCCGCCGTGGGCCGGGCTCCGCTGCGCCCTCTTTTTAATAAGGAGAAGCCAAGTTCCTCCTCCAGCGTACCTATCATGTGCGAAACCGCCGACTGCGTCACACCCAGCTCCGCCGCCGCCCGAGTCAGGCTCCCCAGCTCCGCCGCTTTCAAAAAGGCCTCGTACTTGTTAACAGGCATTTATATGAATTCCTTTCATGCAAAGATGAATTTTATAAATATTATAAATGCAAAGCCAGAAAAACTGCTCTAAGAGGCCGAAAACCTTGCCGGTCCCTCTTGCCATTTCCCGCGGCTAAGATTATAATGCAAAAGCATCCATTTGTAAAGTTAATGAGATGTATTAATTTTTTTCATGTGTGGGGTAGAGGAATGAACTTAACCGAGCTAGTAGTGTTTATCATTTACTTTGTGTTCATGGTGGGCATAGGCATTTATTTCTTTGCAAAGAGCAAGGGAGGCAACGAAAAGGACTACTTCCTGGGCGGACGCAAGATGGGACCCTGGGTCTCCGCGCTCTCCGCCGGCGCTTCCGACATGAGCGCCTGGGTGCTGATGGGCCTGCCTGCCTCCGTCTATGCGCTGGGCATGGGTCAGATCTGGATAGCCGTGGGCCTGGCGATAGGCTATGCGCTCTCCTGGATTTTTGAGGCGCCGCGGCTGCGCAAGTTTTCTATTGCAGCGGGAGACTCCATAACCATCCCGCAGTACCTGACGAACCGCTTCCTTTCTAAGAGCAAGTTCCTGCAGATCATCTGCGCCGTCATCTTCCTTGTGGCCTATACGATCTACGCGGCCTCGAGCATCAAAGCCTGCGGTACGCTGTTCAGCACGGTCATCGGCATAGACGCGACGGTTGCAATGTACATAGCGGCTTTCATAATCATCGCCTACACCTTCCTCGGCGGCTTCAACGCCGTGTGCTGGACGGACTTCTTCCAGGGCCTTCTGATGCTGGCGGCGCTGCTCATAGCCCCGATCTTTGCACTGGCGCTGGTGAAGAACGGCGGCGCGGTGGCGGGGAGCGCCCCGGCGGTGGAGGGCTACTGGGACGCCTTCACGAGTTGGAGCGACATCGTCTCCGGCCTCGGCTGGGGCCTGGGCTACTTCGGTATGCCGCACATTATAATCCGATTCATGTCCATAAGGTCTAACAAGGACCTGCGCAAGTCGAGCGTCATCGGCATCAGCTGGACCCTTATAATCCTCATCTTCTCCGTGGGCTCCGGCCTCATCGGCAGGATGTTCCTCGGCGAGATAGAGGACTCCTCCGTTGTGTTCATCACGATGGTTCGGACGATCTTCCCGGCGGTTGTGAGCGGCATCCTGCTCTCGGCCATCCTCGCGGCGGCGATGAGCACGGCGGACTCTCAGCTTCTTGCCTCCGCTTCCGCCTTTGCGAGCGACGTGTATAAGCCTGTATTCCGCAAGAACGCCTCCGACAAGGAGATGCTCTGGGCGGGGCGCATCGTTGTCGTGATCATAGCGGTCATTGCGCTGATAATAGCGGCGGACCCGGGCAGCGGCACGATCATGGGTCTGGTCGAGAACGCCTGGGGCGTGTTCGGCGCGGCCTTCGGGCCTGTCATCCTCCTCTCGCTGTTCTGGAGGCGCTTCACCTTCTCCGGCGCCGTTGCGGGCATAGTAGCGGGCGCCGTGGTGGATGTGCTCTGGCTGGCCTTCCTGAAGAGCACGGGCGTTTACGAGATCATCCCCGGCTTTGCGGCGGGACTTGTTGCTGCGCTGGTGGTGTCTTTGGCGAGCAAGGCTCCGAGCAAGGAGATTGAAAAGCTCTACGACGCCGCCGTCGCCATGAAAGACTGAGAAGAGAAACGAATGAAAAACGCTCCCCGGTCCGAAAAGGGCCGGGGAGTTTTTGCGTTTCAGTCTTGGGGCTCGCGCGGGGGCGCGGGCCTGTTCTTCCGTCTATCCCTAAAAAGCGCGCACAGGAGCAGAGTCAGGGCAGTGAGAACAAGGGCGAGCAGGATGAGGAACATGACGTTCGATGCGGTCGAGGCAGGGCTCCAGTCGCCAAGCTCAAAGCCGAAGGGCCGCAGCAGACTGTAGGGAGGTTCGGCCTCCAGGCCGTCCAGCGCCATCACCCGGTCCAGTACCCAGGGGAAGAGCCAATACCAGAGCGCTGCAAAACCGGCGGACGCCGCGGCCCGGTAAAGGCCGCCCGCTCTCAGATACCTCAGCGTGAGCAGAAGGCCCCAGGGCAGCGCCAGACCGTAGAGCGCCATGGGCAGACCGGGCAGTAGGAACCAGTTCCCGCCGCCGTAGAGCCTCGCCGCGCCCAAAAGCACGAAAAGCAGCAGGCTGCATACGCCCAGCCAGAGCGCCGCCCTGTGCTCCGCCAGCCGCCCGGGCAGCGGCAGCTGTCTAATGACAAAGGGCAGGATGAGAACAGAGCAGGCATACACGACGGACACCGCTGTTATCCAGAACCAATCCCCGTCCACATGTGTGCAGCAGACGGCCAGCAGGCCCAGCAGCAACGCAAGGTCCAGGCCCAGGCTCAGCGCCGCGCGACGCGTTTTGACGTTTTCCGGCAAAGGCAGGCGCTTGAGCACATAGGGCAAAAACAGCAGGCCCTGCCCAAAAAGCACTGACATCCCCGCGACAAAAAACCAGTCGCCGCCTACGTACGCGCAGCAGACTCCGAGCAGCAGCTCCAGCGCCAGCGTGAACGCTCCGAGCGTACAGACTCCGCCGAGGCGCTCCGGGGCGAGCGCGGGAGTCAGCGTGAGCGAGGCGGCGGTCATGAGCGAGGCCAGGACTACCCAGCTCCAGCCCAGAGCCCCGTCCTGCGCGGCGTCGGCAATGAAGCAGACCAGCGCGGCCAGCCCGTAGGCCGCCGCCTGTCCCAGCTTCCAGCCGCGCAGCAGGCGCAGATAGCGCCTAGCCAGCGCACCGGCCCGGCGGGCCTCCGTATCCTCGCTGGCCGTGAGCAGTTCGTGCTCCGTAACGCCCAGAACGGCGCAGATGTCGTGCAGGAGCGTTATGTCCGGGTAGCTCAGCCCGCGCTCCCATTTTGAAACGGCGGAGTCCGTCACATACAGCCGCTCGGCGAACTGCCTCTGCGTGAGGCCGAGTGCGCGGCGGTGTTCCGCGATATATTCGCCCAGCGATCTCTTATCTTCCATTCGATGCGCCTCCAGATCAGATTCGGCCTGCAGGACCAGGTCAATGTTAGCACCGGAGCCGGAATTGTCAACAATACCGGGCGAAATGGGCGCTCGACCGTTGCGCCAGTACCCTCATACGACCGTTCATACCCGCAAAACTACCGTCCGTGTCCGCGGCGGTTGACGCGGGCGTTCTTGTTTGTTATCGTCAGAGCCGGAAGGAGGCGCGTCGAATGAAGATCGAAGTCCGGCTCGACCCGGAATACGCCGAGCCAAAGCTGCTTATCCTGGCCGACAGCATGTCGGAGGAGGTGGAGCGCATACTCAGGCTCCTGCGCTCAGAGCCGGGACGGCCTCTCGTCGGCTTCCGCCGCGAGGGAGCCTCGCCCCTGGAGGAGGGGGGCATCAGCCGCATCTACGCCCAGCAGGGCAGGGTCTGCGCCGCGACGGACTCCGGCGAATATGTCCTCCGCCAGAGGCTCTACGAGCTGGAGGAGAAGCTCGCCTCAGCGGGTTTCGTCCGCATATCCAACTCGGAGCTCATAAACCTCCGTCGGGTGCGCAGCTTCGACCTCAGCCTCGCGGGGACTATCCGCGTGAACCTGGATGACGGGACGACCGCCTGGGTCTCCCGCCGTTATGTGGCTAAGATTCGCAAAATTCTTGGGATGTGAGGTGATCTCCATGAAAAAACAGGCGCTGCTCAGGGGAATCCTTGGTTTTCCTCTCGGAGTGGCTCTCGGCCAGCTGATAACCATAGCCGGCTCGGCGGTTGCGGGATACGGGACGTATTCGCCGGTGGTCCCGGAGTTCGCGGCGGAGATGGGCGGGGAGCTGGCGGCGGTGGCCCTGCAGACCCTGCTCTGCGGCCTGATGGGCGCAGCCTTCGGCGCGGGCTCCGTCATCTGGCAGCTGGAGAGCTGGAGCATAGCTGGGCAGTCCGCGGCCTACTTCGCCATAGGCGCAGCGGCGATGCTGCCCACCGCCTATATCGCGCGATGGATGGAGCGAAGCCCGGCGGGGATTGCCGCGTACTTCGGCATATACGCTGCGGTATTCCTCTGCGTATGGCTGGGCCAATATCTGAGCCTGAGAGCCAGGCTCCGCGGAGTGAACAAAAGGCTGGAGGAGCTGGGCCCCGAAGAATAAAAAGAGGTCCGCCCTGCGTCACAGCGGGGCGGACCTTGCATGCCTGAGAAGGCACCGCCTTCTCAGGCAAAGGGCTGCGCTGCGCTCCATGCCTTGCCCGCAGGCGGGCTGCGACACTCCGCTCCGCGAAAAGTATTTTCGGCGACGTACACGCCGCCGCCGAAAATGGATTTCACTTTTTTCGCGGCTGAGGCCGCGAACTCTGCGAGGCTATTATACAACTTGAGGTCCGCCCTGCGTCACAGCGGGGCGGACCTCTCTATATGCCTTTTCCCACGGTAGCAGCCGCGGAAGTCCGGACCGGCCGGCGCGGCGGAGGCGCTTATCTCCAGGCCCGGGCAGAGCTTACCGGCCAGGGCGGCAAGTTCCTCTGAGCTGATATCCCCCACTGCGTCCAGGCGGAGCCGGGACCCATCCAGCCCGGCGGCGTAGTCCACCAGCCCCGGCAGACGGAAAAGCGCGCCGTCCAGCTCCTCCATATCCGGGAACTCCCGGGCGCGGCGCAGGCTGTCCAGCCGCCGCGTGACGCCGCCGCAGGCACAGGGGCCGGGTATGAAGCGCGTATAGTCGCCGGTCCTGTATCGTATGAGCGGCATGGCCTGCATGTCCAGCGTGGTTATGACGAGCTCGCCCCGCTCCCCGTCCCGAACGGGTATGCCGCGCCCGTCCACGATCTCTGCCAGGACGTGGTTTTCACGCAGGTGCATCCCCTCGTGCGCGGGACAGGTGACGGCCCCGCCGAGGCACATCTCCCGCGAGCCGTAGTGCGGGAAGAGCCGCGCGCCGAGCAGTTTTTCCAGTTCGCCCATCACGCCCTCCGGGCAGGCGTCGCCCGAGACCAGCGCCCTTTTGAGGCTGCCGGGGCCGCCCATCCAGCGCAGGAGGCCCAAAAGCGGCACGGGCATACCGATATAGGCCGAGGGGCGCTCTGACTCCATCAGCTCCGCCTGCTCGCCCAGACTGCGGCCCGCTCCCATCTTCACCGGCCATGCCCCCAGGCGCTCCACCGCCCGGCAGATGAGCTCGCCCAGGCCGTCCGGGCCGGAAAAGGGCATAGCCACACAGACCGCCTCTCCCGCCGACACAAGCTCCGAGATGCCCGCAGCGAAAAAGCCGACCGTGTGTTCGATATCGCGCTCGGTGTAAAATATACGCTTCGACGGACCTGTCGTCCCGCTGGTCGCGCCGCTTATGATGCGGCTGACCCCGGCTTGGGAGCCGAGCAGCAGCCCCGGCGCGTTTTCAGCGAGCTGTTCGGGCGTCGTGAAGGGCAGGTCCCGCAGCCCGTCGAGGCTGCCCAGACGCTCCGGGAGACCGCGGTAAAAGCCGCCGCGCTTCTTTTCCCGAGCCAGCAGCTCGTTCAGACGGCGCAGCTGTATACATTCAAGCGTTTCCCGGTCCAGGCGGGGGATGCCCTCGACCTCGCATATCCAGGGCTCGAGTCTTGTAAGTCTCATTTCCGGTAAAGCGACCTTCCGTCGCTTGCCGTAAGGTTGTAGGCGCAGAACGGCACCATGCCGCGCTCGGAGTCCGCCTCGCAGATGTAGCAGCGCCGGAGCCGGTCCAGGTCGAGGCTGTAGGCGTCCATGAAGGCCATGCCCGAGACGGTGAAGCTGTTTTCCGCGGCCTCGCGCAGGAATCTGTCGAAGCCGTCCTCATTCTCGCTCGGCTGCGCGCTAAGGCTCCAGCGGTCCGCCACGAAGTCCCGGGCCTCGGAGCTCTTTTTGCAGCAGCAGGCGCTCTCTCGCCTCGGCAGGGCCTTGAGCCCGCCGCCGGGCAGTTTCTGATAGCTCGCGTGAAAGCTGCACCAGGGGCTCTCCGCCCCTCCGCCGCCGAAGTCCGCAATGCTCATCAGCCCGCCGGTCTGCCGCTCTATCTCGCGCAGGACCCTCGGGATGGTCAGTCTCGTCTCCGGCTCCGGCAGCTCGCAGCGGCCGAAGTAACTCACGGGCTGGAAGTGCACTCCCCGCACTATCCTGCCCCTGCCCAGGGCGAAGCGCAGGATGTCCCCAATCTCGTCCTCGTTCACTCCCGGCGCGAGAGTCGGCACCAGCACGACGGGCAGACCCGCGCGCTCGCAGTTTTCAATGGCCCGGAGCTTTTCGCGCAGGATGTCGCGGCCGCGAAGCGTCTCATATGTCCCCGGCCTGAGCCCGTCAAACTGCAGAAAAGCGCAGGACACCCCGGCGGCGCGCAGCTCTTCCGCATACCCTTTCTCCGAGGCGAGACGCAGGCCGTTCGTGTTGAGCTGGAAGAAGGAAAAGCCCCGCTCCCGGCCAAGACGGACTATCTCGGGCAGGTCGTCCCTCATCGTCGGCTCACCGCCGGAGAGCTGGATGTTGTACGGCCCGCCCCTGGACATGAGCATGTCGTAGAGCCCGGCGATTTCGCCGAGGCTCATGTCCCCGCTGCCGCCCGCGGAGGCAAAGCAGACCGGACAGCGCAGGTTGCAGCGCTTTGTGAGCTCGAGCAGGACGCAGCAGCCCTCGCTCTCGTGCCGGGCGCAGAGCCCGCAGTCATTCGGGCAGTTGTCCTCGGGCTGCGGCCCCGGGACCGCGCCGCCCCACTTGAGGTAGTCCACGACGCCGGCCTCCCAGATGAGCGTATCGAAAAAGCCGTGCTCGGGGCAGGTTTTTATCAGATGTATAAACCCGTCCCCGGCCACGGCCTTCTCCGCGGCTATCGTCCGCAGGCAGATGGGGCAGACGCTCTTCGTTTTTGCAAATACCTTGTACATCAGGCGAGACCGCGCTCCTGCAGCAGCTCGACGCATTTGGCGTAGCTGTCCACGACGACGCCGGGGCAGGTGACATACATGTTGTTCCTGTCGCCCTGGAGTATGCAGTCGCAATTTTCCCCGCCGTATTGAGCCGTGCGCTGGCGGAACCAATCGTGGTATTCGCCGATCAGTTTGATCTTATCCTCTTCGCTCAGTTCGCGGCCGAGCATCGTCAGCAGGCAGATCCCGCCGATCAGCACTCCGCAGGGCCCGCCGCTCCAGGCAAAGCCCCCGCACAGCCCGCGCACGGCGTCCACCAGTTCGGCGTTTTCCTTGCCCTCGGCGTCGAGCGCGAGCTGGACCATTATCTGCGCGCAGTAGAGCCCGCTGCGGGAGAGTTCGAGTATGCGGTCAAATGCATCCATTCTGTTGACCTCCTTTTTTAAGTATCGCAGAGAGATAGCGGCAGTTTCTCGCCCCGGCGGCGGGGCGCTCGGCCTCGCCTCTCCAGAGGGCGGCTATGTAGTATCGTTTCCAGGCCTCCGTATCGTCTGTGGCTGACTCTATATCGAACCCGGCCGCGGCCGAAGCGCGCCTGAGCCAGGCCTCGCCCCCGGCGCAGACGTCCGCATAGAGCAGCCTGCCGCCGGGCCGGAGCAGGCGCGCCGCCTGTTCGAGCGCGCGCTCCGGGGCTCCCGTCAGGTAAAACGCACACTGGCTGAGCGCCGCGTCGAAACTGGTGGGCTCAAAGGGCGGGTCCAGTATATCGCCCGGCAGCACGTCCGGCCCAGGCGCGAGGTCTATGCCCAGGACCTCGAAGCCGCGGCTCCTGAGCAGGCGCACAGCCTCGCCCGAGCCCGCGCCGAGGTCTATGATGCGGCAGGGCGGCTCGAGGCCCGCAAGCTCCAGGAGCCGGAGCGTCGACTCCGCGCCGCCGGGGTGGCGCTCCATCACTTGTCCTCCAGGACCTTCTCCACGGAGAGCACCTTGCCCACCGCCAGTTCCTCCGGCACGAACACAAAGCCGCACTTCGGGCAGACGGGCAGCTCAACGGGGAAGGCGTTGTCCAGGTATCCAAACACTGCGTTGGCCTTCACCAGCGGGACGCCGCACTTTAGGCAGCGGTAACGCCCGCCGGGGTCCACGGCGTAATAGCTCTTGTCCTCCGCCATGGCCCTACCTCGTCTCGACGGTCATCCTGTGGCTGTACGCGCTGTGGATGACATAGCCCTCGGCGTCCTCCGTGAACTTCACCCAGAAGGTGACGTTGCCCAGCCTGTAGCGCGTGATGCGCAGGCCGGTGTCCGCCTCGTAGATGGCCTCGCCGCCCTCGCGGTAGGCCTGCATGACGGTCTCAATGTCGCTTTCGAGCACCATGCGCTGCTCCATAAGCTCCTTCACCTCGGGGGTGTACTCGATCTTGTAGCCTCTCGGGGCCATGTGCGTGTCCTCCTTCCAGATGTCGCGCAGCAGCCGCTGCTTCAGGGTCAAACGGTTTTTGCGTTTTTCCGAGATGCCGGGCGGGTCCCCGGCGGGGGCGGAATAGATGAGCTCCAGGATGTGCGCGCTCTCCGCACCCTGACGCGCGTAGCGGTCCCGGCAGCCCATGCAGTAGGTGAGCTGGAGGCCCTCGCAGCCGGAGAGCGCCGCCTTCGTGTAATCCGCCGCGATCTCGGGCTTGGCGTAGCCCGCGAGCCCGCCGTAGCCGCAGCAGGGGGCGCGGTCGCCCGAATACTCCGGCTCTGTTATCCCGCAGCCGAGCCGCGCAACGAGCTCACGCACCGCCGACTGAGTCCCCGCGTCTCCGCGCGCGCCGCAGGCGTCGTGTATGACGGCCTCGCCCACCGCCGTGGGCGCGTCCTCCGGCAGGCCGAGCTCCAGCAGCACGTCCCAGACAGGCTTGCATTCGCCGACGCCCGCTTCGCGGAGAGTCCGCGTGCAGCTCGGACAGGCCGTGATGATGACGGGGTCCCCCAGCTTTTTGAGCTCGGCCTTGAGCGTTTCACGAGTCTCGTTGAAGAGCTCCTCGCGCCCGGCCCAGTTCGAGATGATGCCGCAGCAGCCGAGCAGTATGCCCACGCCGCCCGAAAGCCGCGCGCGCAGGTCCGCGTAGGCGCGGTACACCGCCTCCGGCGCTATCGCCCCGGCCTGGCAGCCGGGGAAAAAGACGTATTTGCAGGTCTCATATCCCGGCTCGGACCGGCACAGGAAGGCCTCGGTGTTCGAGAATATCTGGTCATAGAGCGCGAACTCGTGCACGGCAAGGCTCATCTTGCCGGTGGCGACCATGTTCCGCCGCGCGGAAAGGCAGATCTCGGCCATGTCGTAGCCGTTCGGGCAGGTGACGGAGCACTGGCCGCAGAGGGCGCAGGAGTTTATCGCCCCGTTCATCATGTGGTCGCCCATGATGATGCCGACGTTGTTATAAATTTCCCGTGTCATTATCCTCGGGAACTTGTCGTAATGCCGGAGCCAGGCGCAGCCCTTGACGCACTCCTCGCAGCGGCACTGTATGCAGCGCGCGGCCTCGGCCGCGGCCTGCTCGGGCGTGTAGCCGCCGCCCTCGGGGACGCTGCTGGCCGGTTTTGCCTCGGAGAGGTCCGTATACAGCCGGCTCTCTACCGGGCCCTCCTCGCCGCGCATGGTGTCCGGCGACATGTCTTGGGCGAGCCTGTCCGCCGAGACGCCCGCGCGCCGCGCGTCGTAGAAAGCGCTTATGACACCGCCGTTCTCACCTGCGCGTGCCAGGACGCCGAGGCTCTCGCACCAGAGCGTCACCTCGTCCGGCGCGGCGGACTTATCGAGCAGCGCCAGCACCTCGCGTGAGACGCAGGTGACGTCCGTACCGGCACCGCGCACGAGCTCCGGTGTGAGCTCCGAGCCGTATTCGAGCTCGATGTCCATTGCCGCGAGCCTTTTTATCTCCGCTGCTCTGTCCTCCGGGGACAAAAACTGCGCGCATTTGTCCATGAGCTCCTCTGCCGAGCCCTCCGCGACGAAGAACTTCGTCGGGTAGCTCTTGGCGGCGAGCTCGCCCGCGACGATGAGCGTGAAGAGCTCCGCGCCGAAGACAGCGGCGGTCTTTTTCTTTTTGAACTTGAGCAGCCCACGGCCTGTCCTTGCGGCGCCGTGGCGCATGGCGGCGCGCTCTACGGCGGGGATGTCCACTGACTGCCCGCCCGGGATCTCGTTTAACCGGCACGCGGCCCGGCACGGGGCCTCGCAGCCCGCCGCCAGGATGCCGGGGAAGGGCGTCGCCCGCTCGAGCATGGCCCGGGCCTGGGCCAGCTCGCCCTTGGCCGCGTGGCCCAAAAGCTCCCTCGCGTCCAGCCGCAACGGACAGGCCGCAGCGCAGAAGGCCGGCTGCTCGTGTACGCAGAGCGATTCGCGCGCGGCCAGCTCTTCCTTCGTGTAGAGCTGCTTTGTGCGGTATACCCTTGTCGAACGTTCCGTAAAGTCCATGTGTCCACTCCTTTACTGGGCGCAGAGCCGCGCTGACAAAATGGGGG
The DNA here is from genome assembly GCA_004553625.1 of Clostridiales bacterium. Taxonomy (GTDB): domain Bacteria; phylum Bacillota; class Clostridia; order Oscillospirales; family Oscillospiraceae; genus Scatomorpha; species Scatomorpha merdavium. The sequence goes on from SFKX01000002.1 coordinate 172,076, forward strand.
AGGCGCCCGGCCTCCCCCATTTTACCATGATTTATTCAGTTGCGAAAGGGCTTCCTTACTTGAGCTCCGCCAGGGCCTTGAGCACGACCTCGGGCAGGGCCGGGACGCGGGTGATGCGTGCGCCGGTAGCGTTGTAGATGGCGTTCAGGATGGCGGGGTGCGGGGCGTCCAGCGGGGCCTCGCCGCAGCCGGAGGCGCCGTAGGGGCCGTTCGGGCGCGGGTGGTTCTGCTGGTAGACGAGTTCGATGTCGTCCGGAGCGTCGTTCGGGTACGGGATGCCGCACTTCATGAGGCTCGTGTGCTTCTTGAGGTCCTCGAAGTCCTCGGTAAGCGCGAGGCCGATGCCCTGGACCAGGCCGCCGTAGAAGTTGCCGTCAACGGCGAGCTTGTTGAGGATTGTGCCGACGTCCGCGACGGCGGTGAACTTCTCGACCTTGACCTTGCCCGTCTCGGTGTTGACCGCGACCTCGGGCAGGAAGATGGTGTACATGTAGGTCGGGAAGGGCTCGCCCTGGCTCGTCGCCTGATCGAGCGCGACGGAGGCGGTGTAGGTGTAGACGCCGACGGCGTGGGTGTCAATTCCTTCGGCCTTCATCTCGTCATAGGTCCTGTAGGTGCCGTCGGGCTTGCGCATGGCTTTGAGCAGGTTCTCGCAGGCGACGCGCGTGGCGGAACCGGTCATGACAGTGGAGCGGCTGCCGCCGGCAGGGCCGGAGTTCGGGGTGAGCTTCGTGTCGCAGAGCTCGAGCTTTATCATGTCCGGGGTGAAGCCCGCCTGACGCAGGGTCTCGTGGCCGGCGGTCAGGGTGGCGATGTCGGCGCCCTGGCCGTGGTCCTCCCAGGAGTTGCGGAGGGTGACGGTGCCGTCCGGGTTGAGGTCCGCCCAGCACTCGGAGGCGTCCGAGTTGTCCAGGCCGCAGCCGTAGACGCCCAGGGACACGCCGACGCCGTATTTGATCTTGCCGTCGGAGGCGGCGTTCTTCTCCGCGACGCGCTTCTTTGCGGCCTCGTAGTAGGGCCTGGCGAGGTTGAAGAGGTCCTCCTCGCAGTAGACGTCCGGCTTGCAGCCGTTGGGCGTTCTGGAGTCGTCCTTTTCCTTGTAGCAGTTCATGGCGCGGAACTCGAAGGGGTCTATGCCCAGCTTCGCAGCCATGACGTCCATGGCTATGTCGCTGCCCATGAAGGACTGCGGCGAGCCGTAGGCGCGGAAGGCGCTGCCCCAGGCGTGGTTCGTGAACACTGTTGTGCTCTTGTTGCGGATGGTGGGGATGTCCACGCCGGCGCCGACGAACTGGCTCAGGCGGTGGGTCAGCAGGTCGCCGAACTCGGAGTAGGGGCCGTGGTCGATGTAGTTGTCGCCCCAGAGGGCCAGGACCTTGCCGTTGTCGTCCGCGGCGAGCTTGATGTGCATGAAGCCCGGGCTGCGCTTGCCGGTGTAGGTGATGGACTGGTACATATTGAAGTTGAGCGAGACCGGCCTCTGACACACCAGCGCCGCAACGCCGAGGATCGCCTCGTTCGTGGGGGAGAACTTGTAGCCGAAGGTGCCGCCGGTGTGGTTCTGGACCAGGCGGAGCTTATCCATCGTGACGCCGATGCCGTCGGCTATCATGGGCATGTGCAGGTGGATGCCTATGCTCTTGGAGTGGACGGTGAGCATGCCGTCCTCGTCTATGTAGGCGTAGCCGTTATCGGGCTCCAGGTAGAGGTGCGGCTGACGCGAGCAGTAGCTCTCGACCTCGATGACGTTGGGAGCGGAGTCGAAGTCGAAGTCCGGACCCTTGATGCAGTTGGTCTCGTAGTAGGCGTTGGGGGTGCCGGGGTGGATCTCGATGGCGTCGGGCGCGAGGGCCTCCGGCACGCTCATGTAGGCCGGCAGGACCTCGAGGTCGACCTTGACGGCCTTGGCGGCCTCGCGGGCGTGGGCCTCGGTGTCGGCGGCGACTATGGCTATCGCGTCGCCGTACTGGAAGACCTTTTCATCGCAGAGGATGGGGCGGTCCCAGCCGTCGCACTTGTTGTTGAGCGGGAGCATGACAAGGCCGTTTATGCGGTTCTTGCCGGGGACGTCCTTCGCGGTGATGACCTTGAACACGCCGGGCATCTTTTCAGCCTCGGAGGTGTCTACGCTCTTGATATTGGCGTGGGAGACCTCAGCCTGGACTAGCGCCAGGCGCAGGGTGCTCTCCGGCATGGTCAGGGCCTGGTCCGCGCCGAAGTCCCAGGTGCCGGTGACCTTCATCGCGGCGGAGGGACGGGCGTAGGTCGTGCCGGTGATGACGTTCTCCGTGGGCTTGAAGAGCAGGTCCTCCTTGCTCATCTCGCCGCGCATGACCGCGGCGGCGGCCATCGTCGCGTCTATGAGCGGCTTGTAGCCGGTGCAGCGGCAGAGGTTGCGGTTCTTGTTGAACCAGTCGCGGACCTCCGCGCGGGTGGGGTTCGGGTTCTGCTCGAGCAGGACCTTCGCGCTGACGATGAAGCCGGGGCTGCAGAAACCGCACTGGGCGCAGCCGTAGGCCATCCACGCGACCTGGATCGGGTGCAGGTTGTTCACCGTGCCTATGCCCTCGATAGTGGTGATCTCGGCATAGTCGCGGAGCTTCGTGACCTTGGTGATGCAGGAACGGGTCACCTTTCCGTCTACAATGACGTTGCAGGCGCCGCAATGCCCCTCGCCGCAGCCGATCTTGCAGCCCGTGAGCAGCAGGCGCTCACGCAGTACCTTCGCAAGCGTTTCGTTGCCCTCCAGCACAAGAGTGCGCTCGACCCCGTTGATTATCAGGACTTTCTTGATCATGCGGTTTCCTCCTTTATTAATGAAAACTTTCGCAGAATATCTTTGCAAAGCGCTCGTCGCGCCAAATCAACACTTTAAAACGCTGCCGGGATGTGATATATTTAAACAGCCCTGCCAGGGGCTGTATTCGGAAAGGAGATGTCTGATAATGGAAAAGCAGAATTCGCTCAGAGAGATCCGCGCAGCGGAGGTCACGCTGGAGGTGACGGATTCGCAGACCGGGCTGACTCTCCGGCGCACCCTGCCCATAGATTACTTGGAAACGGCCAACTGTCTCCGCCTTGCCGCGGAGGACGCCCAGGGCCGCCCGGCTGAACTCGTGTTCTATTCAAACACGGGCCTTGGCCGCCTTCGGGACCTCACCGGCGGAGGCCCGGACAAGGACCCCTGCGGCGGTCACAGCAGCGGCGAATAATTTACCTCTCTTTACATCCTTTACAACTTGAATATACTCTAGCTGTGAAATAGCGTCAAATTGTTTTGGTTTACAAGTCGCTTTTCCCGTGATATAATACAAAAGCCCCGGGAACTCGGCCAAAGCTGTACGCCCGGGAGAAAATGGAATTGCAAAGGGGGCGGCGGTATGGAGACCGGCGCCGTTGTCGTAGCAGCGGGGATGTCCTCGCGCATGGGAGAGTTCAAACCCATGCTGAGCATTGGCTCTATTTCCATTGCCCAGCGCGTCATCGCAACGCTCAGGCAGGCGGGCGCGTCCAGGATAGTTGTGGTAACTGGGTATAACGCCGAGGAGCTGGAGTGGCATCTGGCGCGCAGCGGCGTTGTGTTCCTGCGCAACGAGCGCTATGAGACGACGCATATGTTCGACTCCGCCCTTATTGGATTAAAGTACCTGCGGGACAAGTGCCGGCAGGTGCTTTTTACGCCTGTGGACATTCCACTTTTCACCTCCGCGACGGCGGAGGCGCTGCTGGCGAGCGGGGCGGAGCTGGCCTGCCCGGTCTGCGGGGGCAGCCGCGGCCATCCGATCCTGATGTCCGCGGAGGTCATAGACCGCATCGCCGGAGATTCCGGCGAGGGCGGGCTGCAGGGCGCGCTAGCCCGCTGCGGCGTGCCGATGACCTTTGTCGAGGTGGACGACCCCGGTATCCTGCACGATGCGGACACGCCGGAGGACTATAAGGAACTGCTGGAGCTGCACAACAGCCAGCTCATCCGGCCCGTGCTGCAGCTGGGGATCGCGCGGGAGAAGAAGTTCCTGGACCAGCGCGTGGCGATGCTCCTTGCCCTGACGGACGAGACGAACTCCGTCCGCCTGGCCTGCCAGAGGATGCAGCTTAGCTACAGCTCGGGCTGGAACGCCATAAACCTGCTTGAGAAAGAGCTGGGCTGCGCCGTCGTCGTGCGGACGCAGGGCGGGCCGAAGGGCGGGCGCAGCGAGCTGACGGAAAAGGGCCGCGAGCTCCTGCGCGCCTACGAGGACTATACCCAGCGGCTGAGGGCCGCGGCGGATGAGCTCTTTGCGGAGTATTTCCCGGACCTCTTCACAAAATAGCCGTTTTGGAGGCAAGATGAGAGAGATATACCTGATCCGGCACGGGATGCCGGACTTTCCCGGAGGGGCGCGGATGTGCCTGGGCCGGACCGACCTGCCCCTGGGTCTGCGCGGCAGGCTGCAGGCGGCGCTGCTCGGCGCGGAGCTGGGCGAAGCGGGCGAGTGCTTTTGCTCCGGCCTTATCCGCAGCCGGCAGACGGCGGAGCTCATGGGCTTCGCCTCGCCCGTCATCATACCCGGGCTCGAGGAGATGGACGCAGGAGACTGGGACGGGCTGAGCTTTGACGAGATCCGCAGGCGCTGGCCGGAATACTACGAGCGCCGGGGCCGGGAGCGGAGCCTCCCGCCGCCGGGCGGCGAGGAGTTCGGGCCGGCGTCACGGCGCTTTCTTACGGCGGTAAAGAGGGCGGCGGCGCTCTCGCGCGGGGATATTATAATAGTATCGCACTCCTCCGTCATACAGACCCTGCTCTGCACGCTGGAGGGCAGGCCCTTCGACTGTGCGCGGGACTTTGAGCTGCCCTACGGCTCAGTCACCCGCCTGCGCGCGGACGCGTCGGGGCAGATGGAGCTTGTGAGCTGGGGCGTCCCGCCCCGCCCGGAGCTGACGGCGCAGCTGGCGGAGCGCCTTTTGGAGGCGGCGGAGCTGCCCGAGGAGCTGCGTGAACACAGCCTGGCGGCAGCAGGGGCGGCTATGGAGCTGGTCTGTGCGCTGGCGGCGGCCGGGATTTGCCTGGATGAGACCCGGGTCTACGCGGCGGCGCTGCTGCACGACCTCGCCAAGGGTGCGCCGGACCACGCTCTGGCCGGGGCGGGCCTGCTCTCGCAGCTGGGCTATCCGGAGCTTGCTCCGCTCGTTGCAAAGCACAACGAGCCCGAGCTGGGCGCGGATGTGGACGAGGCCCTGGTCGTCTCTGTTGCGGACAAGCTCTGCCTGGGCGGCAGGAGGGTCGGCATCTCGGCCCGCTTCCGCGCGAGTCTCGACAAATGCCGGGACGAGGAGGCGCGGCGCGCTCACGACAGGCGGTACAAGGCGGCGCTGGAGGCGGCGCGGAAGATAAACGATATCTGCGGAAAGGATGTTGTGCCGATATGAGGAACATGTTCAGGGAGATAGCAGGAAGGCTCAAAAAGGGCGAAGAACTTGTGCTCGTCACGGTCATCGCCTCCTCTGGCGCCACGCCGCGCGGCGCGGGCGCGAGGATGCTCGTAGGCAGCGGGGGGCGTATCTGCGGGACCATTGGCGGCGGCGCGGTGGAGTATAAGTCCGAGCAGCTGGCCAAGAAGGTCCTGGACGAAAAGCACAGCGGCGAGCACGACTTCTCCCTCACGAAGAACGACGTGCAGAACCTCGGCATGATCTGCGGCGGGGCCGTGAATGTCTACTTCAGCTACATCCCGGCAAACGACCCTTACGTCCTGTCCATAGCCGAGGAGGCCGAGCGCAGGTTTGCAGAGGGCGAGGACCTCTGGCTGCTCTCCGAGATCTCCGACGGCGGAAAGCTGGGCCTGTGGTCGGCGGCTGAGGGCTATTTTGGCCTCGAGGCGCCGGAGTGGACGCGGGAGATCATGTCCCGCCACCCGACGCGGAAAAAGCAGGACGGCCGCGACTTCTACGCCGAGCAGATAAACTCCTCCGGCAAGGTCTATGTCTTTGGCTGCGGCCACGTGGCGCAGGAGCTGGTGCCGGTACTCGAGCACGTGGGCTTCCGCTGCGTCGCCCTGGACGACAGACCGGAGTTTGCAAATGAAAAGGTCATGCGCGGGGCGGAGAAGATCCTGCTCGTGGACTTTGAGAACATCGGCGCGAGCGTCACGATAGGCCCGGAGGACTACATCTGCATAATGACCCGCGGCCACGCCTATGACACCGTCGTCCAGGCCCAGGCGCTGCGCACGCCCGCCTGCTACATCGGCGTCATCGGCAGCAAGGCCAAGACCGCGGGAGTGCAGCGCCAGCTGCGCGAACAGGGCTTCACGGACGAGGACTTTGCGCGCATCACGACGCCCATCGGCCTCGACATAAAGGCCGAGACCCCGGCCGAGATCGCCATCTCCATCGCCGCGCAGATGATAGAGGTCCGGGCCGGGAGGAACGCGCTTTGAAAAGACGCCTCCTGCTGACGGGGCCCATAGGCTGCGGGAAGTCAACGCTCATCATAAACGCGCTGGGCAGCGCGATAAGGGACGCGGGCGGATTCCTGACGCTCCGTGTCATAGAGGACGGGCGTCTCGCGGGCTTTGACCTCTGCTCCACAGACGGGCGGGTGCGCGAGCGCTTCCTCAGCTTCGGCGAGGCCGGTTCCATAAGGGACGAGCGGCCCTTCGCCGTGACGGCTCCGGCGCTGCTCAGGCTGGCGCAGGAAAAGCGCTTTGCGCTGATTGACGAGATCGGCGGCTTTGAGCTGCTGTATCCTGACTTCTACGAGGCGCTGACGGCCTTCCTCTTTTCCGGCAAGCCCTGCGTGGGCGTGCTCAAGGCCCTGCCGGGCGCTGAGGAGCTGACGAGGCGGGTCAAGCTCCCGCCGGAGTACATGGACGCGGCCCGTGAGCTGCGCGAGCTGCTGGAAAACGACCCCGACACGCTCCTGCTTGAGACGACGGGCAGGTACGATACCAACGCCGAGGGCGCCCTGCGCCACTGGGTAGAGGAATACGCGATATAGAGCGGGACCCCCCGCCCCCCGCTCCCAAAGGGGCTTCGTGCGCCTTTCGGACTTATATTTGGATGCAATACGCTTTGAGAAGAAAGAGAGTGTTGTGTATGTGGGAGCTATATGACAAGCTGCTCGCGGGTCTGCCGAGGACGGGTACGGTGACTCGGGCGACGGCGGGCGAGCGCTGGACCCTGGTCGAGACGGACCTGGGCGGCGCGGGCCACGCCATGACGACTGAGGGGGACAGCTTTCCCCCGCGCTACCCGAACGGCATCGAGGGGATGCGGATAAGGGTGGCGGCGGAGGCGGTGAAGAGCTGGAACCTCATCGAAGCGGGGCTGGGCGTCGCAGCGGTTAACGCATTTTACAATACGCCCGAGCGCATGGCGGAGCTGGGCTGCGCCGAGCCCTACGACAACTACTGCCTGCGCGGGCTGGACGTGGCGGGAAAGAGGGTCGGACTCATCGGCCACCTGCGGATGCCGGCGGGTACGCTGGATGCTGCGGAGAGCGTCCGCATACTGGAGCGGCACCCGAAGCCGGGGGACTATCCGGACTCCGCCTGTGAGTTCATCCTGCCGGACTGCGACGTCGTGCTCATAACGGGCAGCTCGCTCGTGAACAAGACTCTGCCGCGGCTGCTGGAGCTGTGCAAAAACGCCTATGTGGTGCTGACGGGGCCGACGGTACCGCTCTGCCCGGCGCTCCTGGACTGCGGCATAGACAGACTAGCGGGCATGGTCGTGACCGACGTCGCCGGGGCAAGGCGGCACGCGGCCGAGTGCCTAGAGGGTCCGCCCTATCCCTACGGGCAGACCTTCCTGCTGGGGAGGGATACCTGAGATGAAGAGAAGAGACAGGCTCCTGAGCGGGCCGGGCGCAATGGCCGTGCTGGCGATAGTGCTCGTGGCCTGTACGCTGCTGTCCTTCCTGTTCGGGCGCTACCCCGTGCCTTTCAGCGAGCTCTGCGGCATACTCTGGAACAAGTTCCTCTCGATATTCGGCGCGGGTACAGACAAGTTCTGGACGGACGCCATGGAGGCTGCGGTCTGGAACGTGCGGTTGCCGAGGGTACTGATGAGCGTCCTCGTGGGCGCCTGCCTTTCGGCGGCGGGCGCGGCGTATCAGGGCGTGTTCCAGAACCCGATGGCGGCGCCGGACGTGCTGGGCGCTTCCGCCGGAGCTGGCTTCGGCGCGGCGCTGGCCATCTACGTCGGGCTCTCGAGCGCGTACATAACCCTGGCCGCTTTCGGCATGAGCCTCTTGACCGTCGTGCTGGTCTTTTGGGTCAGCAAGCACGCGAAGGGCGAGCGGGTGCTGGGCCTGGTGCTGGCAGGCATCATGGTGAGCTCGCTTTTCCAGGCCGGGACCTCGTTCATAAAGCTCGCGGCAGACCCGACGAACAAGCTGCCGCAGATCACCTATTGGCTCATGGGCAGCCTCTCGGGCATGGACTGGGAGGACCTCGGCTTCGTCATCTGGCCGATGCTCGTAGGTCTTGTGCCGCTCTTTCTTCTGCGCTGGAGGCTCAACGTCCTCGCCATGGGCGACGACGAGGCCAGGGCCATGGGCGTGGACGCGGGCAGGCTCCGCATCTGGCTCATAATAGCCGCAACGCTCGTGACGGCGGCCTCCGTCTCCGTCTCCGGCATGATCGGCTGGGTCGGCCTCGTCATACCGCACATGGTCCGGCGCATCTGCGGCTCAGATTACCGCTGGCTCATGCCCGGCTGCATGCTGGGCGGCGGCATTTTCCTGCTCATAGTGGACAACCTCTCGAGGAACATCTCGACCTCGGGCATACCGATAGGCATACTCACGGCCTTCGTCGGCGCGCCCTTCTTCCTCCTGCTCATAACGGGAAGGGGTGAGCGGCTGTGAGCGTTGAAGTGAAGAACCTGTGCTTCTCCTACGGCGAACACGAGGTGCTGCACGACGTGAGCTTCAGCGTGGAGGCCGGGGAATTCCTCTCCATACTCGGGCCGAACGGAGTGGGCAAGAGCACGCTCTTCCGCTGCGTCCTCGGTCTCTTGCGGGACTACACGGGCAGCGTCACGGTGGAGGGCCGGGACGCCAAAAGCCTGAGCATACGCGAGGCGGCAAGGCTCATTGCCTACATACCCCAGAGCACGCACCCCGCCTTCAACTACAGCGTGCGCGACATCGTCCTCATGGGTACGACGAGCGGACTGGGGACATTCTCCACGCCCAGGAAGGAGGACGTCCGGAGGGTGAACGAGGCGCTTGAAAAGATCGGCATACTTGAGCTCGGCGAGCGCTGCTTTCACCGCATCTCCGGCGGCGAGCGGCAGCTGGCACTCATAGCCCGGGCGCTGGTCCAGCGCGCGCCGGTGCTCATGCTGGACGAGCCGACGGCGAGCCTCGACTTCGGCAACCAGTTGCTGGTGCTGGGCTGCGCCCGGGAGCTGGCCCGCGAGGGCTACACCGTCATCCAGACCACGCACAACCCGGAGCAGAGCTTCATGTTCTCGGACCGCATCCTCGCCCTGCACGGCGGGAGAGTGCTGACGGAGGGCGGGCCGAAGGAGGTCCTCACGCCGGAGCTAATGCGCGAGCTCTACGGAGTCGAGGTCGAAGTGTCCAGCCTCTTTGACGACAAGGTCAGGGTCTGCACGCCCGCCTCGGTCGCAAGGGGCGGATGAATATGCGTTTCACAGCGTCAAAATAAATCAGGAGGAGACCAAAAATGAAGAGAAGGATTCTGGTACTGCTGCTGGCGCTTTGCCTGCTGGCGGGGCTGATTTCCGGCTGCGGCCAGCCCGCTGCCGAGACCTCTGAGCCGCCTGCGGAGGACACCGCGCCCGCGACGGAACCCGCCGCGGAGGAGACCACGCCCGAAACACGCGAGTTCACGGACTCGACGGGCCGGACGGTGACGGTGCCATATGAGGTGACGAAGGTCGCCATCTCGGGGCCGCTGACGCAGGTCTACGCCATACCGCTGGTGGGCGAGCTCATGGTGGGCGTCTCGAACTACATAGCCGAGGACATCGCGCTCTATCTGCCGGAGTACATCTCCACCCTGCCGGAGCTGGGCCAGCTCTACGGCGGCAAGGGCGAGATGGACCTCGAGGCCTTGCTGGCCGCGGGGCCGGACGTGGTCATAGACGTGGGCGACACGAAGGACGGCATAGCCGAGGACATGGACAGCCTGACGGAGCAGACGGGCATCCCCTTTGTCCACATAGACGCGACGGTCGAGACCGCGCCGGAGGCCTACAGAATGCTGGGCGAGCTGACCGGTCAGACAGAGAAGGCCGAGGAGCTTGCGACCTGGTGCGAGGAGACCTACGCCATGATGACCGACATGATGGCCAAGGTGGACGCGGACGGCGCGCGCAAGAGCCTGCTCTACTGCCTGGGCGACAAGGGCCTGAACGTCATCGCCGAGGGAAGCTACCACGCAGAGACGATAAACCTGCTGTCCGACAACCTGGCCAAGCTGCCGGAGGTCGTATCCTCCGGCTTGGGCAACGAGGTGGACCTGGAGCAGATCCTGGTCTGGGACCCGGACGTCATCATCTTCGCGCCGGACACGATCTATGACACGGTGGCTACGGACACGGCCTGGCAGCAGCTTTCCGCCATCAGCGGCGGGAACTACTACAAGACGCCCTACGGCCCCTACGGCTGGCTCTCCAGTCCCCCGTCTGTGCAGAGGTATCTCGGCATGCTCTGGCTGGGCGCGCTGCTCTACCCCGACTACTGCGAGTATGACCTCCAGACCGAGGTAACGGAGTATTACGAGCTCTTCTACCAGTGCGAGCTGACACAGGAGATGTACGACAACCTCATGGCGGGCGCCATGCCGGAGGAATAAAAACGGCGCAGAAAGGCCCCGGACCTGTGTGGTCCGGGGCCTTGTTTTGTTGTGCGTTCAGTCTACCCGTTCGTAGGTACAGAAGCTGCACTGGTATTCGCCGGAGGTAAAGGGTTCTTCCTCGACGCATTTCCAGTCCGGCAGGGAGTCGAGGTTGGGGAAATAGGCGTCCGACTTGGGCTGCGCGCCTATCTTGGTGACGTAAATGCGGTCAAAGTACTGGAACATGGCCATATAGACCGTCGCTCCGCCGATGACAAAGACGCGCTCGCAGTCCTTTGTCGCCTCCACCGCGTCCTTTGCCGTGCGCACTATCGTCGCGCCCTCTATCTCGTCCGCGTGCCGCGTTATGACGAGGTTTTCCCTGTCCTTGAGGGGTTTGCCGCCGGGGAAGTCCTCCATCGTCCGCCTGCCGACTATGACGGCGGCGCCACGGGTCAGCTTGGCAAAATGCCGTCTGTCCTCTGGGATGACGATGGGCTGCGTGCCTTCCGCGCCTATGCCCCAGTCCGAATACACTGCTACGATCGCGTCCATTTGCTCTCCTTTCCGCCGGGTCAGACCGCTATGGGTATCTTTTCGTTCAGCTCCGTGTACTCGTAGCCGGGCAGGGAGAAGCTGTCCTTCGTGAAGGCGTAAAAGTCCTTCACGCTCTCGTCCAGTATGAGCTTCGGGGCCTTTTTTGGCTCATTTTTTATTATCTTTTCAACGATAGGCACGTGCCTGTCGTAGATATGCGCGTCTGCGATGACGTGGACCAGCTCGCCCGCCTCCAGGCCCGAGACCTGCGCGAACATGTACGTCAGCGCGGCGTACTGGCAGACGTTCCAGTTGTTCGCCGCGAGCATGTCCTGGCTGCGCTGGTTCAGGATGGCGTTGAGCGTCCTGCCCGTCACGTTGAAGGTCATCGAATAGGCGCAGGGGTAGAGCGCCATCTCGTGCAGGTCCGCGAAATTATATATGTTCGTCATTATCCGTCGCGAGGCGGGGTTGTGCTTAAGGTCATAGAGCACGCGGTCCACCTGGTCGAACTCGCCCTCGGCGTATTTGTGCTTCACGCCCAGCTGATAGCCGTAGGCCTTGCCGATTGAGCCGGACTCGTCCGCCCACTGGTCCCAGACGTGGCTGCCCAGGTCCTTTATGTTGTTGGACTTCTTCTGCCAGATCCAGAGCAGCTCGTCTATGGCGCTCTTCCAATAGGTCCGGCGTATGGTGAGAATGGGGAACTCGCCCCGCAGGTCATAGCGGTTCACGATGCCGAATTTCTTTATCGTGTGTGCTGGGGCGTTGTTGTCCTCCCAGCGCGGACGTACGTCCTGCTCCGTGTCCCAAAAGCCGTTTTCAAGTATGTCCCGGCAGTTTTTAATAAACACCTCGTCGGCGTAGCTCATGCCCCGGCCCCCTTGTCTCCATGCATGTTAAAACAATATAAAATCAGTATAAACCATCCCGGCGGCACCCGCAAGCGGCAATTGCATAGAATAGATAGGGAAAGGGGCGTGGAGTTTTATGGTTTTTGCCTTATGCGGGGGCGACGCGCGGCAGGCTGAGCTGGCGCGGCTGCTTCTGGAGGATGGACACGAGGTCAGGAGCTGGGCCCTGGAGCGGGCGGAGCTGCCGGGCGGCGCAAAGGTCTGCGCATCGGCCGCGGAGGCGCTGGAGGGAGCGGATTGCCTGCTCCTGCCCATGCCTGTGTCCGCGAAGAGCGGACTTTTGAACGCGCCGCTCTCGGAGGGGACGCACTGCCTGGGCGAGGTGTTCGCCGCGGCGGAGCCGGGTATGCCGGTCTGCGGCGGGGCGATTGCTCCGGAGGCGCGCGCCGTAGCCGAGGGCCGCGGCCTGCGCCTGCACGACTACGGAAAGCGCGAGGAGCTGCTCGCGGCGAACGCCGTAGCCACGGCGGAAGGAGCCGTCGGCGTGCTGCTGAGCGAGACGGCCTGGGCGCTCTGCGGACGCAAGGCGCTGGTGACGGGCTGGGGCCGGGTGGCGCGCGCGCTCGCGCCGAGGCTGCGCGGCCTGGGCATGGAGGTCACCGTGGCGGCGCGCAAGCCGGGCGACAGGGCCTGGGCGGCGGCCTGGGGCTTCCACACTGCGGATACGGAGCGGCTGGCGGAGGCCCTGCGCGGCTGTTCCGCCGTTGTAAACACGGTCCCGGCGCTGCTGCTGACTGCGGCGCGGCTCGCGGAGCTCGAGCCCGAGGCCCTGGTCCTGGACCTCGCCTCCGCGCCGGGAGGCACGGACTTTGAAGCCGCGCGCGCCTTCGGCCTCCGCGCCCTGACCGCGCCGGGCTTGCCCGGCAAGTGGGCTCCGCTCACCGCCGCGCAGGCGATAAGGGATGCGGTCTACAACATTCTGGAGGTTTGACGCACTATGGAAAGCAAAAGGATGGGGCTGGCGCTCTGCGGCTCCTACTGCACATACGAAAAGGTGCTCGCGGCGGCGGAAGGGCTGGCGCAGGACTGGGAGCTGACGGCGGTGATGAGCGAGACGGCGGCCTGCACGGACAGCCGCTTCGGGAAGGCGGAGGACTTCATAGCAGAGCTGGAAGCGCTGACGGGCAAACCGGTCATGCGCAGCATAGTGGAGGCAGAGCGGGTCGGCCCGGAGAAGCTCTTCGACGTGCTGGTCATAGCGCCCTGCACGGGCGCGACGCTGGCGCGCCTGGCGCTGGGCCTGACGGATACGGCGGTGACCATGGCGGCGAAGAGCCACCTGCGCAACGGCAGGCCGGTGGTCGTGGCGCTCTCGACGAACGACGCGCTCTCCGGCTCCGCGGAGAACATCGCCGCGCTGCTGAACCGGAAGAACTACTACTTCGTCCCCTTCGGTCAGGACGACCCGCAGGGAAAGCCGAACTCCCTGCAGGCGGACTTTGCGCGCATACACGAGACCGCGCTCGCCGCGCTGGAGGGCAGGCAGCTCCAGCCGGTGCTGAAATGAGCGGGGGAGGGCCGGAAGGCCCTCCCATTTTTTATTGAGATTTAACGATAAAAATTCTTTTGGCGTATTTTCAAGTTAATATACATGGTGTATAATGGGCTTGCCCCGGACGGGCGAAGAATAACTGTTAAGAAGGAGAGAAAACATGAAGAAACTGCTATCGCTGTTCCTGGTCCTCGCGCTGGCGTTCTCGCTGTGCGTGGGCGTGCTGGCTGAGGAGCCGGCGGGCGAACTGGCGGGCGAGATAGTCATCCTGCACACCAACGACGTGCACGGCGCCATCTCGAGCTACGCCAAGGTCGCGGCGCTCAAGGCCGAGTATGAGGCCAAGGGCGCGGAGGTCCTGCTTATGGATGCGGGCGACTACATCCAGGGCGAGCCCTATGTCAGCGTGTCCCAGGGCGAGACCGCAATAAGGCTCATGAACTATGTGGGCTATGACGTGGCCACCATCGGCAACCACGAGTTCGACTACGGCTACGAGAACCTCGCCGAGCTGGCCGCCGCCGCCGAGTTCCCGATAATCGCCGCGAACGTCATGTACAACGGCAAGACCGCCTTCGAGGCGAACAAAGTGTTCGAGCTCGAGAGCGGTGTCAAGGTCGGCGTGTTCGGCCTTTCCACCCCCGAGACCGCTACCAAGGCCCACCCCGGCAAGATCAAGGGCGTGACCTTCCTTTCCGGCGATGACATGAACAAGGCCGCCCAGGCCCAGGTGGACGAGCTCACCGCGGCCGGCTGCGACTACATCATCTGCCTCGGCCACCTCGGCATAGACGATTCCTCCAAGGGCTACCGCTCCGTTGACCTGCTCGAGGCCGTCACCGGCATCGACGTGTTCATCGACGGACACAGCCACAGCAGCCTTGACGATGTCAAGGCCCTTGTCGGCGAGGACTGCAAGGTCGGCGACACCCTGCTGACCTCCACCGGTACCAAGCTCGCCACCGTCGGCGCTGTTGTCATCTCCGAGGACGGCATCAGCATCGAGAGTGTGGACCTTGAGAAGTACGAGGGCTCCGACGACGTCGTCGAAGAGGCCGCCCAGCTCGTCATCGACGAGGTCGACGCCGCCTACGGCGAGGTCTTTGCCAAGAGCGAGGTCGAGCTCTGCGGCGAGAAGGCCCCCGGCAACCGCACCGAAGAGACCAATAACGGCGACCTCATCGCCGACGCCATCCTCTGGCAGGCCAAGAAGGACGGCAGCCTGCCCGTAGCCGACGAGAACGTCATCGCCATCACGAACGGCGGCGGCATCCGCGCCGCTATTGCCGCGGGCGACATCACCAAGAAGGACGTCAACACTGTCCTGCCTTTCGGCAACACCGTCGCTTACGTCACCGTCAAGGGCAGCGTGCTGCTCGAGGCCCTCGAGGCTTCCACTTATTGCACGCCTGAGGCCGTCGGCGCTTTCCCGCAGGTCGCGGGCATCGAGTTCACCGTCGATACCAGCAAGGCCTATGACCAGGGCGAGCAGTACCCCGGCTCCACCTACTACGCTCCGGCCAGCATCAACCGTGTGACCATCGAGAGCATCAACGGCAAGGCCTTTGACCCCGAGGCGACCTACGTTGTCGTAACGAACGACTTCCTCGCCGCCGGCGGAGACACCTACTACGCCTTCTCCGTCTCCACCTCCGTTGATACCGGTATCCCCATGGACGAGGCCGTTATGAGCTACATCACCGAGGAGCTCAAGGGCGTCGTCACTGCTGAGAAGTACGGCGAGCCGCAGGGCCGCATCACCGTCCTCGAGCCGGTGTTCACGGACGTTGTCGAGGGCAAGTGGTACTATGACGCGGTCATGACCGCCTACGAGAAGGAGCTCATGAACGGCGTCACTGCCAACACCTTCGAGCCTCTGACCGCTATGAACAGGGCTATGCTCGTCACCATGCTCTACCGCCTCGAGGGTTCGCCCGCGGTGGAGGGCAATGTGTCCGAGACCTTCACGGACTGCAAGGACACCGCCTACTACGCCAACGCCGTGCTCTGGGCCTTCCAGAACGAGATAGTCACCGGCCGCGGCGAGACCACGTTTGAGCCGCTCTCCAACCTCACCAGGCAGGAGATGGCCGTCATCCTCTACAACTACATGAAGTACAAGGGCGCCGATGAGGTCACTGAGCCCGAGCTCAGCTACTCCGACGCCGATAAGGTCGCCAGCTGGGCCACCGCTGCAGTCGCCTACTGCACGCAGACCGAGCTCATGAACGGCGTCACCGCCGAGACCTTCGACCCCGCGGGCAGCGCCAACCGCGCCATGGGCGCCACCGTCCTGGTCCGCATAGCCGAGGCCGCCTGAAACCGCACATAGCAATAAAAAAACACCCGCCTTAAGCCGGGTGGTCGTAAAACAGTAAAATGAAAAAATGGTGAAAACCTTGAGTTTTCAAAGGGTGCGGCGTGACTTCGATCACGCCGTTTCCTCTTTCATC
>SFKX01000022.1 GCA_004553625.1 Clostridiales bacterium
TCAGAGCCTTGAGAGCATGGTGGAGGAACAGGGGCGGCAAGGGCGACGCCTCCAGGCCCTCGAGGACCGCGACGGAGAAAAGTGGCGGAAGCTCATGGGCTACATAGCAACGGCTCTGACCTCCGGTGCTGTGACGCTGCTGCTGTCGCACCTGGTAGGGTGATTCACGAAGGAGGTGAGCGGGTATGCCGAGCAGCATACTGAATACCGACATAATGTTCCCCAACCTGAGCGGGAAGAGCACGGAGCAGCAGGTGTTCACGATAATGAATTACCTCTACATGCTCAAGGAGCAGCTCACATACTCGCTCTCGAACCTCGGCCTCGACAACATAAACGCCAACTCGTTTATCGAGATCGCGGGGATAATCAATCAGCCTGTGATCCTCAGGCTGGACGGCGTGGACGGCAGCCTGGCGGAGATAAACGTGAATCTCGGCACGGTGAGCTCTCAGCTCCAGGACGCGGAGGGGAACATCTCAAGCCTCCAGCAGACGGCGACGAGCCTCAGCGCCCAGCTCGAGGACGCTGAGGGAAACATCTCGGCCATATATCAGATATCGGAGAGCCTGTCCACCCGCGTGGAGGACGCGGAGGGGAACATCACGACACTCTTCCAGACCTCGGACAGCCTGACGAGCAGGGTGACGAGCGCGGAGGGGAACATCTCGAGCCTCCAGCAGACGGCGACTTCGCTGACCTCGGATATCTCCGACCTTGAGGGAAACTACACGAGCCTCCAGCAGACCGTGAGCGGGCTGAGGATAACGGCAAGCAACGGCACGCAGAGCAGCGTGCTCAGTCTCACGAGCAACGGCTTGCAGCTTTCGAGCACGACGATAGAGATTACCGGCATGGTTAAGTTCACAGACCTGAGCACGAGCGGCCGCACCACGATAAATGGCGGGAACATCACCACGGGCATTATCAGCGCCATAGACATATCCAGCGTAACGATAGACGGCTCGTCGATTACAGGCTCGACGTTTGAAACGATCCTTACGTCACGTGGCATTGGCGGCGAGATAAAGTGTTACTACCTCTCCAACACAAGCGAGAGTTATCTTGCAGGTGGCCTGCGCCTTGATGACATGGGTGGCAGCGGGGATTCACAGTACAGAATGTTCCTGTACACCGAGAGCGCGCTGGGCGTGCCGTTCGCGCTCAAGCTGGAAAGCGCGGGAAGCATGAGCCTTGAGAGCGGGGACAGCCTGTGGATGCGCGCCCCGCAGACGGTCCAGATAACCGGCTCCGTCATCAAAATGTACGGCACGGTGTATGTCAACGACAAAGTCATAGGATAAGGAGACGGACATGACGAACCTGAAAGAATGCATAGCCGCATGGCAGGCGCTCCGCGCCCTTGCGGTGCAGACCATGGACTACAAGAGCGCGCACGCGCTGGTGCTGCTCATGGAGCGCCTGCGGCCGCATGTGAGCTATTTCAGCTCGACGGAGACGGAGCTGGTGAAGAAATATGCGGAGCTGGACGCTGAGGGCAACCCGGTATTTGAAGCCCCGGGGCGCGTGCGATTCCGCACGGGCGATGATCTGGCAGCATTCACGCGAGAACGCAACGAGCTCGACGACGTTGAGCTGGGCGAGGAAATACCCCGGGCAACCATCTCCCCGCCCGAGCAGATATCGCCCGAGCAGCTGGAGGCACTGATCCCCTACGTGGACATCGAGGAGGGGACGACATGAGCCTGCCAGGCATGCTCTATGGCTCCGGCATAGGGAAGTACAATCAGACAAGCTACGGGGGCTACAACCACAACCTCTCCGCGATGGACGGGCAGATCTACGACATGACGAACATGTCAAGCGATTATGCGCCCCTGCTCAGCCCACGGGCTCAGCGCTACATAACACGCACCCTTGTGCAGCCGAACGGCCTCTACGCCAACGACGGGCTCTATTGGGTGGACGGGACGGCCTTCTACGCCGACGGAGTATCACGCGGTACGGTGAGCGCCGGCCGCAAGACCTTCGCGGCGCTGGGGGCCTATATCATTATCATGCCCGACATGGCCTGCTACAACAAGCTCACGGGGGAGTTCGGCAGCCTCAATGCAAGCTGGACCGGCGCGGCACAGATCGTGGACGGGACATACGGCGGTGAGACGGCCAAGAGCAACACCATCGAGGCCGCGGGCGTGGACTTCACGACGCTCTTCAAGGCCGGCGACGGCATAACGATAAGCGGGGCCACGGTGCACCCCGAGAACAACAAGACTATCATCGTCCGCGAGGTCACTGCGACGAAACTCGTGTTCTACGAGAACAGCTTCATGATAAACGACGGAGGGGACTCGGAGACGGCGCTCACGCTCTCCCGCGAGATGCCCGAGATAGATTACCTCTGTGAGAACGAAAACCGGCTCTGGGGCTGCAAGGGGGACACGATATACGCCAGCAAGCTCGGCGACCCGTTCAACTGGAACGTGTTCGACGGCCTCAGCACGGACAGCTACGCCGTGCAGGTGGGCAGCGCCGGGGACTTCACGGCATGCTATTCCTATCTCGGCTACGCGATATTCTTCAAGGAAGAGATGATATACAAGGTCTACGGCTCTGCGCCCTCCAGTTTTCAGGTCATGGGCAGCGCCTCGCTGGGCGTGGAGGCCGGCAGCAGCTTGTCGCTGGCCATTGCGGGCGAGATACTTTTCTTCCTCACGCGGGCGGGCATCGTGGCCTACTCCGGCGGCACGACGCAGAGCATAGCCTCCGCTTTCGGGCTCGAGCGCTATCACAACGCCGTGGCCGGCAGCGACGGGCTCAAATACTACGTCTCAATGCAGAACGAGGCGGGGGACTGGAATCTCTTCGCCTACGACACACGCCTCGGCATCTGGGAGCGCGAGGACGACACGCAGGCACTCGGCTTTGCTTGGGACTCCAACCTCTATTTCCTCGACGCAGACGGCACTCTCTGGCTCAACGGGAGACCGAGAACGGTGCCGGATGGCGCGACGCTGGAGGACCCCGTGCAGAGCATGGTGGAGTTCGGGGAGTTCGTGGACAACGACCCGAACAAAAAGCAGATTGCAAAACTGCAGGTGCGTATCTCCATCGACGCCGGGGCGAGCGTGACCTTCTGGATGATGTTCGACAGCTCCGGCGAGTGGGAGGAGATAAGCACCATCGAGAGCCAGGTACTGCGGAGCTACTACCTCCCGCTGGTGCCGCGCAGGTGCGACCACTACAAAATCAAAATCACCGGCACCGGCGGCTGGCGGCTGTACAGCATGACCCGCGAGGACGCGATAGGCAGCGAGCTCCGCAGCACGACCGGGCGGCAGTAAGGAGGAAACATGGCTATATCTACGCTGAAATCGCCGACAACCAAAAGCCGGTACACATACGATCAGTTCCGCCAGGCCGCCCAGCAGAGCGGCCTCCTGGGCGAATTCTCGGACGCCGACCTCTCTTTGGCACAGCGCAACCCGGATGCAGGTATGTCGCTGCTGAGCTACAAGCGCGACTGGCATAACGCGACGACGGATGCCGAACGGCAGCTTGCCAACCTGGGAGCTGAGAGTGTGCGCGGCAGCTACGGCAGCTATGCCGGCGGCGCAGACGGCGGCAGCTTCTACCTCGAGCCGCTGAGCCCGGACATGTTCGAGTATCCCGAGGCCCCGAGCTTCTCCGGCGGCAGCAACGCAGGCACGGTGAACGATCTGTATGATCAGATGCTCAATTACGGCGACTTCACCTACGACCCCGCGCCGGAGTACATGAACCGTTGGGACGACACCATCCTCGGCCTCATTGACGAGATACTCGGGCGCGAGGATTTCAGCTATGACCCGAACACCGACCCGCTGTACAGCCAGTACCGCAAGGCCTACATACGCGAAGGGGATCGGGCGGCAGAGGACGCGCTAGGCGCGGCGGCGGCCGCGAGCGGTGGCCTGCCTTCGAGCTACGCACAGACTGCGGCATCCCAGGCGGGCAACTATTACGCGGCCCAGCTCACGGACAAGATACCTGAGCTCCAGCAGCTTGCCTATCAGAAGTACCTCAACGACTACAACATGCTGCTCTCCGACCTCGGCGTGGTCCAGGGGCAGGAGGCCAGCGACTACAACAAGTACCTCACGGACCTGAACCAGTACAACACGGACCGCGACTTCGACTACGGCGCGTGGCTCGACCGCTACAATATGCTCGGGAACAACCTGCAGGCCGGAATGAACCTTGACTCACAGGAGCTAGAGCGGTATCTCGCCGAGCTGCAGCAGTACAACACCGACCGCGATTTCTACTACGGGCAGCTGCTCGACGAAATCAACGACCAGACCAACGACTTCGGCACGCTTGTCGACATGGCCCAACTCGGGGCCAGCTACGGCGATTATCGCGGGCTGGAGAATCTCGGCATACAGCTCCCGACGCCGAGCGGATATTATTCCACCTCTCAGACGGGTAATACATTTGACCCGAACAATATGTCTGCTGCGGCACAGGATATCCTCGCCAGCTACAACAATGCGCTCAAGAATATCAGCCCCGGTGCGGCTGTAGGCTTGCCCAGACAATATGGAGTCATGATTAAAAACGCACTTCTGGAGGGGCTTATAACTGAGGACGAAGCGGATTACCTGATTAGCTCCATGGGCTATGGCAACTGATAAAAGGAGTTTAACATGTCCAGCGTACAAGAACGACTCGACCGCATGATTAACGGAACCGGCACCGCAAGCAGCGGGGCCGGTAGTTCCGTTATAGAGCGGCTTGACCGTATGATAAACCATTCTCTTCCTCAAGTCGCCAATAAAAACGATGAAGATAGCGCTGCGCGATGGCCGTCACAATCCAAAGAAAGCACAAAAGATCTGCTTCCCAGCTTCGCCACGCCAAGCGGCGGGGGGGAAAGTGTTGAGAACATTCTCGGCAAATTTTCCGATCGCGGGGGTATCGAGGCAATAAAGTGCCCGGACAGCTGGAGCAGCGCCGGGGACGCAGAGCTGGGGCTGAAAGCGTGGAGCGGTCAGCTTGAGAGCTATGAAAAAAAGCTCACAGAACTGAGCGGCAGCATCGCCAACACTGAAAATCGGCTCAAGAACCTCCAGACTACTGTGAAAACCGCGGAGGATGCAGCCGCCTATGATGAGCTCTATGCCGGCTATGAAAGAATGATAGCCGACTACAACGGCGTTGTGAACGACATCAACCGCGTGCAGGACAAGTACAGCGCGGGGGTTGAGCGGTATCGGGATATCCTCAGCGGGGGCATGGAGAGAGCCGACGCGGCAGCGGCGGAGATAAAGAAACTCGAGGCCGAAAACAGCCGCCTTCAGCAGCAGGTGGACCTCATCAAGGCCTATGATACAAGCGGGCTTGACATGACCGGGACGTATGCCGAACCGATTGAGGCCGAGATACGGCGCAACGCCCAGCGCATAAAGGAGCTCCGGGCCGAGGAGAACCAGAACAAGATGCAGTATTACAGCTCCATGGCTCTCATGGACGACTATGCAGAACTCTCGGCTCCGGGCAAAGTGACCGGCGACGAACGGTATTACTACATCAACGACATAGACAGTGCCCGGTACAAAAACGAGCACACGACAGACCCCGGCGGCGAGGCTGTGGCAATGAGGCGCTACCAGTACCTCACTGAGGACGAGAGGCAGATATATAATTACCTCTATGCCACTCAGGGCAAAACCGCGGCTGACCGGTTTCTCGACGACCTGAGCGACACACTGAGCGAGCGGCAGGGCGCGGCGCAGTATGAGGACATGGGTACGCTCGGCAAAGCGCTGTACTGGATACCCGCTGGCCTTGAACAATTCGGAAGCGGAATTAAGCAGCTGTTCCAGAGCGAAGCGGTGCCGGTGTCGCCGACGCTCATCACGTCCCAGCTCATACAGCAGGAGGCACAGGAGAAGAGCCCTGTGCTCGGCAGCTTATACACGCTAGGCGTTACGCTTTCTAACATGGCTCCTAGTATTCTCACAAGCGCGCTTGGCGGTTGGGCGCTTGGCGCAGCCGGTTTGCCTGCCTCTGCAGCTGGCTTAGCCGGCAGCACGGCGCTCGGGGCTTCCGCGGGTGGCAACGCCTATACTCAGAAACTGAGAGAAGGATACAGCTCTGAGGCGGCGAGAAACTATGCGACGCTCGTCGGCGCAAGCGAGGGCGCGCTTCAGTATCTTCTTGGCGGCATCGGCGCACTGAGCAAGAGCGGCACGGGCCGCATTGCTGCCAAAATTGCCGCGCTGGACAACGCATTGGGCCGTGTGGCGCGCACGGTGAGCGGCAGCACGGCCGCACGGCTGCTGGGCAGCATGATATCCGAGGGCACTGAGGAGGGCCTGCAGGAGCTGCTGGAGCCCGCCTTTGCGGCCATAATCTTCGACGAGGAGTATGAGGCGAACTTCGAGGATGCGGCGTATGCGTTCATCCTAGGCGCGCTGAGCGCTGGAATAATAGAGGGCCCGGCGGCCATTGCTTACGCGCGGCGGCCGGCGGGCTTTTCCTTCCGGGATATGGACGGATATGCCGATAATGGTGTAGACTATTTTGAAGGTGCGAACACGCTCGAGGAGGTCGAGGCACGGTATCGTGAACTCGCGCGGCAATACCACCCTGACGTAGTTGGAGACGCGACCACGATGGCCGAAATCAACCGCCAGCGCACGATGGCACGCGCATTCTTCCGCGGGCGTGCCGAGGCGGCTGCGGCAGACGAGGCGGCAGACACGACGCCGGAGGCGGCCGCGAACACGGAGCGCACAGACAGCGTGATCCGCCGCTTGACGGCGGGCCGGACCACGGAGGAGAACACGCCCGAGACAGCGGGAGCCCAGATAGAGGACCAGACCTACTCGGAGGCCGGCGGCATTGTTTTGCCGACGGCTGATACCGCCGGCGACTTCTCACCACGTGCAGAGGCTGGGGCAACGGAAACGCCAACCTTGGAAGTGCAGCGCCCGGCGGCGCCTGAAACAAACGCCGCGGGGAATATCGTTCTCCCCACGGCGGACGAAATAATGAATGGAGGCATATTGAATGGACAGCAGGGACAACAATGGCAGCAACGGAGAAACCAAGTATCAGATGGAGACGGAGGACGGCTTTCTGGTCAGCGTGCCGGAGTCGAAGCTGGAGAGCTGGCTCGAGGCGCAGAGCAAGCCGCCCGCCCCACTCAGCAGGTCGGAACAGCTCTTGCTCGACAGGCTCGTGTCCGAGCTCTACGGCTCGAAAGAGTAAGCAGCGCCAGCCTCGGCCTTGAGAACGGCACAGAGGCGCGCTCGCTTCAGGTGATCCCGGAAGCGGCCTATGATGATGAGCTGAGAGCGGTCTCGGCTGACGTATACAGGCGGACGGGCCAGCGGGTAACCTTCGTTGCCGGGAACATACAGGTGCGCGCAGCGGGCAAGACACGCGCTGTGCGCGGCGTTTGGACGCCGGGCAGCATCTATGTACAGGCGGACAATGCGGGCTATTCTGCGGCGCAGATAGCCGCACATGAGGTATATCACGATCTGGCGGCGAACACTCCGGGGCTTGACGCGGATGTAAAGCAGCGCATCATCGAGCGGTACGGCGAGGACGAATTCCGGCGTGTGGCTCAGGTGTACATAGAGCGGCTGCGTGGCGTATACGACGTGCCGGATGGCGCGGAGCATGACCCGGCGCTCATGGACAAATACTTCGCCTCGATACTCCAGGAAATTTACGCCGACGCTTACGCGGGCATCAACGCCTTTGGAGCGCACGCGGAACGGTTCGCGGATGCAGCGCGCGTGACCGTCGCTGAACGCACGGGCATGGCCACCGGAGAAACTGAGGCGGCCACGCGCAACCGTACCGGGCCGCCTGCGGAGCGGAACGGCGTTGGCTATATTACAGAAGAAAAAGAGACGACTGCAGTGAAAGCCAAGAACCCGTCGCCGGGAACCGACAGCAGCACTGCAACCGTCTCCACGAGTAGTGTAGCAGAGAATGCTCTGCCTGTCAAAGAGGGAGAAAAAAGAACCAATACATGGTTACAGGGAGTCCGGCTCCAATTGCCTTCGTATGATACCATGTATGGTCCTATTGGCAGCATATCATACGACGACGACTACGTCAACATACATGGTGTTCCCTGGAATGAGCTTGCCGACAGCGAAAGCGACGCCGGGGAGAGCGTCAACAACAGGTATTCGGAGGATGAACCAGAGCGGTACAGCGTTGACGAGGAGTACGCAGCAGAGCTGGAACTGTGGAACAGGGACGGCAGGCCGGGCGGCGAGGTGTTTGTACTGGGCTCGACGGGCGAGGCGCTGCAGGGGTTGGGGGCCATGGAGCAGGATATCTACCTGCGCAGCGAGAAAATTAATGCCATACTGGAAAAGCATCCGGAAATGACGCTCAATGAAATAAAGCGTATACCGGAAATTCTTGATGACCCGGTGCTTATAGCAAAGAGCACAGGGCAAAGCAGAGGCGGGCAAAACACGCGCCTTGTGATTATCGGCACTCTGCGTGCGCAGAATGGAAAGCCTGTTATGACTGTACTTGACCTACGCCCTGTTGAGGGAGAGCTTGTCGTTGATGACATGCAGAAGGTAAACAGCGCTTATAACAGGGAAAATGGGCTCAATTATCTTCGCAGGAGCGAGCTGCTGTACGCAGATAAGAAAAGAACCATTCCGCTGCTTCGGACAATGGGCTTACAATCGCGTCCCATCGAACTGCAGCGGAGTGGTTCTATGGGCAGTATAATCTATGATTTGCAGAATGTCAACATCGAAGGCGTGCCGTTTGACGAGGTAGTGGGCACGGCGGAGCCGGAGCGGTATAGTGTAGACGAAACCACGGACGAAGAGGTCGTACCTGACTACTTCCGGGGGAATCCCTACTGGCTGGAGACTGAGCACGCGGCGAAGGCGGCGGGGTATCCCGAGATAGACGGCGTGCAGATAATGCCGTACAAGACCTGGGTGCGCTCCAAAGAGCAGGGAAACTATGGCTTCGTAGTTGGCCTCGCTCCGCGGGACAGACTTGTCGTATCCTTCTGGAACAAGGACAGCGGCAAGCGCGCCGTTGTGCCTCTTGAGCAAACGGACATCGAGCCTGTGCAGGGCGCGTACCAGATGGAGCAGAACGAGCTTGCTTCGTTGCTCGAGTCAGAGCCTGAGGCTGTGGAGCGTATGGAGCTCTCGCCCGAGGACGAGGCGGAATACCAGCGCTGGCTGACGGAGAAGTACGGCTTCAAGGCTGGTGTCAGGGCGAACACTGCGCTGCTGGCGCTTCCCAAAAAAGCGCAGACGGAGTATAAGAGAAGCGTCTCGCGCCTGGTGAATGACCTCGGGAAGAGCCTGGGCGTGCCGTATCACGCGGGCCGGAGCGAGCTGCGCCCGATAGCCGAGCAGATAGCGGACGAATATTTCCGCGAAGGGACCGTATCTGAGGAAAGCGGCGCCGAGCTGTTCGAGGAAGCCTATGCCAACGGTATCATAAGAGACGATGAGTTTTACCGCGAAAACAAGCCCATACTTGACTACCTCCGGACCACGCCAATAAGAGTTAGCGAGACAGTTAAAAGCGACATAGCGGATTTCAACGACTGGAGGAAAAGACAGTTCGGACGTCTGCGCATAAGTGAAGATGGGCGCGGTGTGGATCAGGTTTACGGTGAACTGAGCGAGATGGCGCCGGGATTCTTTCCGGAAGATATTACAAATCCAACGGACCAGCTTGAGCGTATTGCAGATGTCGCCGACAGTATACGTATCTCGGAGCGAACGCTCGACGAGTATTACGGCCCCGACGCTGCGGAATATAAACGCTGGGCCTATGATGAGTTCAAGCAGCAGATTGGCCGCGCCTATGAGAGCCTGCGCACGGTCCGGCAGATAGCACTTGAGCAGGACGCCAAGCGGGCGGAGCTTGAGCGACTACTGGAGATAGCCGAAACCGGCCCGACTGAGGGAGAGCTGGACAGGGTAAAAAGACTATGGGATGAGGGCAAAAAGGCGCGGCGGGCCTATGAGCGCGCCGTGCGGCGCAACCTCCTGAGCGACAGGGACAGGCAGCTGCTTGGCCAGCTCATGCGCGGGGAGATCAGCGCCGAAGACATCCCGTCCACCGCAAACCGCGCAGGCATTGCGGAAATATACGCGGCCAAGCGGGAATATGAGGCCTTCGCCGGCGCTCTGAAGGAATTCAACACAAAGCGGCGTGCTGCTCTCCGCGCACAGGCTGACGACATACTGGCGGGCGCAAGCCGGATGAAGGACAAGCGCCGCGGCGCGTCCTATATGCGCGAGACACAGGAGCGGAACGCCCGCTATGTTTTTGACGGCCCGACGGCGGAGAAAATCATCGAGACATATTTCACGCCGGTACACAAGAACGAGGCGCGCCGCACGGTATACAAGACGCAGCTGCGCGACAGAGTGAGAGAACTCGACCTTGACAGAAAGGCCCGCAAGGGCGATGCGGTGAGCGAGGCCGCGGCTGTGCAGATATACGGCGAGGCCCTGGACAACATCTCCATGATAGAGGAGCAGCTCAAACGAGGGAGCAGCGATTGGCGCAACGGCCACAGCCTGAGCGAGTGGCGCGCGCTGGTGGATGACCTCTGGGCCAAAAGCCCGGGCCTGGACAAGGAGAAAATTACGGCTGCCGTCGAGGAGTTCCGGAAAATCTATGACGAGCTGTTCTCGCTGATGAACCAGGTACGCATACGAAACGGCTATGAGCCTGTGGACTACCGGCACGGATATTTCCCGCATTTTGATGATGCTAAGGGGGAAAGCCTGCTCGGCCGTGCCTTCAAGGCCGCAGATATGAAGGATGTGCCGCTGAAGGACCGCCTTGCCGCGCTCGTCGGCAAGGGGCTGGACGTAAACACGGAAGTGAACGCCCTGCCAACGTCCATAAACGGCCTGACGCACACCTTCAAGCCCGGCATACGCTGGGTCGGGAATGTCATGCAGAGACAGGGCTTCGACACCACCTTTGACGCGGTGGAGGGCTTCGACCGGTATATCGAGGGCGTGAGCGATGTCATCTATCACACCGACGACATACAGCGGCTCCGGGCTCTGGCCTCGCAGATACGATACCGCACCACGGAACCAGGCATACAGGCGCAGGTGGACGCGATCCGGGCGAACCCCAGCCTGAGCGAAGATAAAAAGGACACAGATGTGCGGGCGAAGCTGGAGGAGGGGAAATACGAACTCTCAAACTATGTCAATAACATAGAGGAATACACCAACCTCCTGGCGAACAAGCGCAGCACGATGGACAGGGGCGTTGAGGAACTTATCGGACGCGATATCTACAATTTCTCAATAGCCCTTGAAAACCGGGTGGCCGCGAACATGGTCGCGGTGAATCCTGGCTCCTGGCTGACGAACTTCATCCCGATATCTCAGGCCTGGGCCGAGGTGAGCGCTGGGGACATCCTGACAAGCATGCGTGACACGCTGAGTGCTATTGTCAAGGACGACGGCTTCAAAACCAAATCAGACTTCCTGACCAACCGCATAGGCTCTGATCCTCTCGTGCTTAGCTGGACGCAGGATGCCTCAAAGGTCCTCACAAGGCCAATGGAATGGATAGACATGTTTACCTCCGAGACCGTGGTCCGCGCGCGGTACAATTCTAATCTCAAGCTGGGCATGAGCGAGACAGCGGCTATGGAGGAGGCGGACAGCTTTGCGGCCAGCCTCATCGCAGACCGCAGTAAGGGCGCGCTGCCCACGATATTCGAGTCCCGCAATCCCTTTACAAAGCTATTCACGCAGTTCCAGGTCGAGGTAAACAACCAGCTGTCATACCTGTATAGGGACCTGCCCAGGAATCTCAAGGAACGGGGCAAAAAGTCGCTTGCCGTGGCTCTGCTCAAGTTCATGCTCGGAGCCTGGTTGTATGATGAACTCTATGAGGCAATAGTCGGACGCCGCCCGGCGCTAGACCCACTGAATATGCTTAACGAGTTCTCGGGCGATTTAGTTGGCTATGCGCTGCCGAACACCATTGAACTGGCCGGAGACCTGATATCCGGCAATGACGTTTCCTTCAAGACGGAAAAGACTGACGCGGCCACGGCTTTTATTAACCTGGGTGAGGAGCTTGGCGGCCAGCTGCCCTTTATCGGCGGCCTGGCTTTCGACGGTGGGCGTCTGCCTATGCAGTCCGGACTGCCGGATTTCGGAGAGCTTAAAGGAGGAATTGCCAAGCTCGCCGACAGCGACGCGGGAAACAACGCGAAGGGTGCCGCGGATATACTAGATTCGCTGGAGGGCCCGGCGTCGTACCTGCTGCTTCCTTTTGGCGGCGGCCAGATATCAAAGTTTATTAAGGGCGTCAACGCTGTGGCCGAGGGGGGCGTATACGGCAAGGACGCCGAGGGCAATCCTACGCTCAAATATCCCGTAGAGCGGAACGTGCAGGACGCGCTCACCGCTATGGTGTTCGGCGCTACGTCCACCAAGGGCGGCCAGGACTGGATAGACCGGGGCTTTGGAGGCTTCTCAGCCAAGCAGACCGCAGCCTATGCTGCGCTGCTCGGCGGCGGCGTAGATGCTTATGATGCCTTCGACGTGGTAATGGATATCAAGGGTGCGGAGAAAACAGAGACGCAGAGTGCAAATGACATAAAACGCGAGAAGATATCTGCACTGGATATATCCGACGAGCTCAAGGCGACGCTGTACAGCAACCTCATAACCGATGACTATGACGAGGCTATTGACGACATGCTGCGACGCGGTGTAGACTGGGACGGCATCATGGGCGTGGTCACCAACAGCAAATATGGAGTTGAACGGTACAACAAACTCGTTGATGCGGGCGTCAGCCCCGGCAACGCAGCCCGGATAACCGATGCACTGTATTCACTTGAGCCGGAGGATGGCAAAAAGAGCGTGTCGCAGGTACAGCAGTACCGTGCAATAGACAAGCTGGACGGGCTCACCGACGAGGAAAAGCTCGCGGCCATAGGGACGATCATGGGAACGGACGCGACCACAGAGAGCGGTAATCCCTCACAATACTCCAAATTGACGGACGCTATCGAGTCCGGGCTCAGCCTGACCGACGCGCTTGAGCAGAGGGAGAACGGGACGCTTGACGACTATCTGGAATTCTACAGTGCCGGAATGAAGTCAGATGCGGCCGTTGATGCGGCGGAAACACTTGACGCCATGCCTGAGGATGCTTCTACCGTCGAGCGGTATTTGGCGATTGCGGAGATGCCGCTGAGCGAGAGGGACAAGGACGCTGCGCTTTCGGCGATAATGTCCGACAGCGCCTACGAGAAGTACCAGGCGGCGCGCAGCAAAGGCATCGACACATATGAGTATGTGGCCTTCCTGCGTGCGATAAGCGACTTCTCCGGAGACGGAAAGCAGCAGCGCGTGTGGGATTATATCAACAGTCTGCCGCTGAGTACGGCGCAGAAGGACCAGCTCCATTATGCAGCCGGGTACAAGGAAAGCTCGCTTGAAAAAACACCATGGCATTAAGAAAAGCGCCGGGGGCGGCTGCCTCCGGCGCTTGTTTTTAAAACGGTCAGTCTCTTTCCCTGCAAGAATCGTATATTTTCTTGGTATGGACGCAGACGGCTTCCCGGATGCAGGCCGTGCTGTCCACCGGGCCGGGCAAAACCCTGTCTGCCATGTTGTTTCCTCCTATTAGATGATTTGAAGCGGACTTCATTACAGTGTATGCGCCGGAAGCCCGGTTGTGAAAATAAATGGTGTACCTCGGGGACTAACTGTGTTATAATGTGTTGGACTTTGATGGGGAGGAAGGGACATGGAGCGTTTCGGCTTTATCCACGGCGAGCTGGATACCAGAATACTCATCCTGTTTGTGCTCCGGCGTCTGCCGAGGCCGGTGGACATGAACACTCTGGCGGAGCTCTGCTTTTGCGACAGCGGGGTGGGTTGGTTTGAATACGCGGAGTGCCTCGCCGCGCTCGTGGATAACGGGCATATCGAAAAGCTCTCAGGCGGGCGCTACCTCATAACGGAAAAGGGCAACCGCAACGGTGAGGCCGCCGAGACAAGCCTGCCCTACTCGGTGCGTACCAAGGCTGCCAAACTCATAAGGCCGGTAGCCGAGCAGATGCAGCGCGACGCCATGATAATAACAGAGCATGAGCCCCAGGGCGAGGGCTTCAAGGTCACGCTCGCCCTCTCGGACGAGCAGGGGACTATCCTGCGCGTGGAGCTGCGCGCCGCGTCGGAGGCGCAGGCGGAACAGATGGAGCGCCGTTTCCGCAAGGACGCGGAGCTCAATTGCGGCAAGATCGTCAATTTACTTACGGATGGAGCGACGGAAAAATGAACACAACTGTCCCGGAAGGCTACAAGAGCATACTCTCAGTCTATGATACGCAGAAGGCCATCGGCCTGATGAAGCGTCTTTTTGAGGACAGGTTCGCGGCGGTGCTGAATCTGTTCCGAGTTTCTGCCCCGCTCTTCGTCGAGGGCAAAAGCGGCCTGAACGACAACCTCAACGGCTGGGAAAGACCCGTGGACTTCGATATCGCGCACACCGGGGCGCACGCTCAGGTCGTGCAGTCGCTGGCAAAGTGGAAACGCCTTGCACTCAAGCGTTACGACTTCTATCCCGGCAAGGGCATCTACGCAGATATGAACGCCATCCGGCGCGACGAGGACGAGCTTGACAACCTCCACTCTGTCTATGTGGACCAGTGGGACTGGGAAAAGGTCATCCTGCCCGAGAACCGGAACCTTGATTACCTCAAGTCCACCGTCATGGATATTGTGGGCGCCATGTGCGATACGCAGGATACGCTCCAGGCCATCTACCCTGCACTGACCTGTCTGGGAAAGATAAAACGTCAGGTCAGCTTTGTCACCGCGCAGGAGCTGGAGGACCGCTGGCCGGAGCTGACGCCGAAGCAGCGCGAGCGCGAGTATCTGCGCGAGCATGGCACGGCCTTCATCATCGGCATCGGCGCGCCGCTCAAGTCCGGCAAACCGCACGACGGGCGCTCGCCCGACTACGACGACTGGAGCCTCAACGGGGATATCCTGGTCTGGTACGAGCCTCTCGGCTGCGCATTCGAGCTCTCGAGCATGGGCATCCGGGTAGACCCGGCTTCGCTGGACAGACAGCTTACAATATCCGGCTGCGACGACAGGCGCGAGCTCATGTACCATAAAATGCTGCTAAACGGCGAGCTGCCCCTTACGATAGGCGGCGGGATCGGCCAATCGCGCATGTCGATGCTCATGCTCGGCAAGGCGCACATCGGTGAAGTCCAGGCCTCCGTCTGGGACGAAGAGACCATCGAGACCTGCAAAAAAGCCGGTATCATGTTGCTTTGATATTGCCAAAAATGTACCCCACCGGCGTACGCCTTCGACATGCCGGCGGGGTATATTTTTGGCAAGAATTGATGTAAATATAAAATAATCGGCGAAATTCAAGCTGCTTATTGTATATTATGCAGATTGACAATTTAAAGCGCCGCGTTTATAATGCACACAACCGAAAGACAGTCAAAGGCTGTGACTGCGCAGAGTACCCGGATTTTGAGCCTGCAGAGAAGTGCCGGTCGGTGCAAGGCACGAGGCGAGAGCCGGGGAATACACGCAAGAGCCGCCCCTCGAAAGCGAGTATTCGCCGGTAGGCCGGGCCGGGCTTCTCCCGTTATAGAGATAGGGTATAATTCCCATCACATGGGCGTACCCGATAAGGCCGATAGTCGTGAGGCTCCGGCGAATTGAGGTGGTAACACGGGATTTGGCGCTCGTCCTCTGCAAGGGAGGAAGGGCGTTTATTTTTTTCTCTTCTTCCGGCGTCCGTCGCCGCCAAAGGGCGGGCGCAATATAGAAAAGGAGAGTTAAAAATGGCCAACATCAAGTTCTTTTCCGGAGACAACATCCCCCTCGAGCTGCACAAGGTACGCATGGTGCAGAAGTTGAACCTCCAGCCTGTGGAGCGTCGCGCCCAGGCCATAGCCGAGGCGGGCAACAACACCTTCCTGCTCAAGAACGAGGACATCTTCCTTGACATGCTCACCGACTCCGGTGTCAACGCCATGAGCGATAAGCAGACCGCTGCAATGCTCATCTGCGACGACAGCTACGCGGGCAGCGCGTCCTTCACACGGCTCGAGAACAAGGTGCATGAGATATTCGGCACGAAGTTCCTGCTGCCCGCCCACCAGGGCCGCGCCTGCGAGAACATCCTCGCCATGGCCTTCGTAAAGCCCGGCGACGTGGTGCCGATGAACTTCCACTTCACGACTACGAAGGCGCACATCACCCGTCTCGGCGGCAGGGTGGAGGAGCTGGTCATAGACGAGGGCCTCGCCACGACGAGCGACTGCCCCTTCAAGGGCAACTTCGACCTTGACAAGCTCAAAAAGCTCATCGCAGAGGTCGGCGCGGAGCACATCCCCTTCCTGCGCGTGGAGGCTGGTACAAACCTCATCGGCGGACAGCCGCTGAGCCTCCAGAACATGCGCGAGACCTGCGAGATCTGCCGCGAGCACGGCATCATGACGGTGC
The DNA here is from genome assembly GCA_004553625.1 of Clostridiales bacterium. Classification (GTDB taxonomy): domain Bacteria; phylum Bacillota; class Clostridia; order Oscillospirales; family Oscillospiraceae; genus Scatomorpha; species Scatomorpha merdavium. Next base: position 16,500 of record SFKX01000022.1, read on the forward strand.
TTGACGCGAGCCTTTTGCAGGACAATCTCTACTTTATCAAGACTCGCGAGGCGGCCTGCAAGGACATGAGTATCCGCGAGATCACCCGCGCCGTGGCCGATCAGTTCGACATTATCTACTTCTCGGCGCGCAAGTTCGGCTTCGCGCGCGGCGGCGGCATAGCGATGCGCGACCAGAAGCTCTGCGAGCAGATGCGAGAGCTGGTGCCGATGTTCGAGGGCTTCCTCACCTACGGCGGTATGAGCGTGCGCGAGATGGAGGCCATTACAGTGGGCCTCGAGGAGACGATGGACGAGGACGTCATCAGCCAGGGTCCTATCTTCATAGACTTCATGTGCAAGGAACTGCAAAAGCGCGGCGTGCCGGTCGTGACTCCGGCGGGCGGCCTGGGCTGCCACCTGAACGCACGGGAGTTCCTGCCGCACGTGGACGATCACGAGTACCCGGCGGGCGCTCTGGCGGCGGCGGTCTACCTCGCTGGCGGCGTCCGGGGAATGGAGCGCGGTACGCTCTCGGAGCAGCGCGAGCCGGACGGCACGGAGCCGATAGCGGACGTGGAACTGCTGCGTCTGGCCATGCCGAGGCGCGTGTTCACGATGAGCCAGGTGCTCTACGCCGTGGACCGCATTGCATGGCTGCACGAGAATCGCGAGCTTGTAGGCGGACTTCGGTGGGTAGAGGAGCCGTCGAGCCTGCGCTTCTTCTTCGGCCGGCTCGAGCCGACCAGCGACTGGCAGGATAAGCTTGTCGCAAAATTCCGCGCAGACTTCGGGGACAGCCTGTGATTATCGTCAAGGCCCGAAGCTGAAACTCACTCCAAAGAAAAAAGGCCGGCCTGCGGGCCGGCCTTTTCTACGTCTATGCAGCCCAATAATGCAAGACATAAAATAGCATCTTGCAAAATACCGGCTACATCGTGGCAAAATTAACGCTAAAATGCAAAATTAGCTCTTGCAAAATTCATTTCGGCTGTTATAATAGTCATAGACTTATGGAGAGGAGCGGCGGCATGATCGAGCTGAACAGCAAAAACAACGTCCTCATGGAGTGCGAATATAAATATAGCCTCCAAGACAGAGAGACGGGCAACCTCTATCGGGACATGTTTCCGTATGAGGAGATACCAAAGTGTACTTTCAACTTCCGCCTGACTCCGGCGAACCCGCCGGAGAAGATCTGGATAACGGATACGACCTTCCGGGACGGGCAGCAGAGCCGCGCTCCCTATGAACCTCAGCAGATAGTTGAGCTGTATAAGCTGCTGCACAAGCTGGGAGGACCGAACGGAGTCATCCGCCAGTCGGAGTTTTTCGTATACAGCGAGCGGGACAGGAAGGCGCTGCGCATGTGCCAGGACCTGGGCTATGAGTTCCCGGAGATCACGGGCTGGATACGGGCCAGCCGGGAGGACTTCAAGCTCGCGCGCGACCTGGGCCTGCGTGAGTGCGGAATACTTGTGAGCTGTTCGGACTACCACATCTATAAGAAGCTCAAAAAGACGCGCCGCCAGGCCGTGGACGGCTACCTGGCGGTGATAAAGGACGCGCTGGATGCGGGCATCTACCCGCGCTGCCACTTTGAGGACATCACGCGGGCGGATTTCTACGGCTTTGTGGTGCCGTTTGCGCACGAGATCAGTGAATTGATGCAGGAAAGCGGCATCCCGATAAAGATCCGCGCCTGCGACACGATGGGCTACGGCGTGCCGTATGCGGGCGCCTCGATGCCGAGAAGCGTACCTGGCATCGTCTACGGCCTGCGCAACTACGGCGGCTTCCCCTCGGAGCTTTTGGAGTGGCACGGGCATAACGATTTCTACAAGGCCGTCGTGAACTCGGCCACAGCCTGGCTCTATGGCGCTGCTTCGGTGAACTGCTCGCTGCTGGGCATAGGCGAGCGCACGGGCAACACCCCGCTCGAGGCGATGGTCATAGAGTACGCGCAGCTGCGCGGCACGCTGGACGGCATGGATACGACGGTCATACGAGACATTGCGGATTACTTCGAGCGCGAGCTGGGCTACCACATCCCGGCAAATACCCCCTTCGTGGGCGAAAACTTCAATACGACCCAGGCCGGCATTCATGCCGACGGACTTTTGAAGGACGAGGAGATCTATAGCATCTTCGACACTCGCAAGATCCTGAAGAGCCCGCCCCGAGTGGGCATCTCGCGCAACTCCGGCGCGGCGGGCATAGCGGTCTGGCTCACGCAGAAACTGGGCAGGACCGTGGACAAAAATGAGCCGGTGGTCCACCGCCTGCACGACTGGGTAAACGCCCAGTACGAGTCGGGGCGCGCCACCAACATCGGAGACGGCGAACTCTGGGATATATATGAGCAGATGGAGGCGGAAAAGGCATGAACGCAGCGCAGAAACTGATTGCAAGTCACCTCGTCTCGGGCGACCTGACGCCCGGCGGCGAGATTGCGATAAGGATAGACCAGACCCTGACTCAGGACTCGACGGGTACGATGGCCTATCTCCAGCTCGAGGCCATGGGGACGGACAGGGTAAAGACAAAGCGCTCAGTGGCGTATGTGGACCACAACATGCTCCAATCCGGATTTGAGAACGCGGACGACCACAAATACATCCAGACCGTGGCGGCAAAGCACGGCATCTGGTTCTCGCGCCCCGGCAACGGTATCTGCCATCAGGTGCAGCTCGAGCGCTTTTCCGTTCCCGGCCAGACCCTGCTGGGCTCGGACAGCCACACCCCGACCTGCGGTGCGGCGGGCATGCTCGCCATAGGTGCAGGCGGCCTGGACGTCGCCGTCGCCATGGGCGGCGGGGCATATTACCTCGCCATGCCGAAGATATGCAAGGTAGAGCTAGTTGGGCAGCTGAAGCCCATGGTCACGGCGAAGGACGTCATCCTGGAGGTGCTCAGGAGGCTGAGCGTCAAAGGCGGCGTGGCGAAGATAATGGAGTACACCGGCCCCGGCCTTGCGAGCCTCTCCGTACCCGAGCGCGCGACGATAGCGAACATGGGCGCGGAGCTGGGTGCGACGACGACGGTGTTCCCGAGCGACGAGGTGACGCGCGCGTTTTTCAAGGCCCAGGGCAGGGAGAACGACTGGTCCGAGCTCAAGGCCGACCCGGACGCGGAGTACGACGAGGAGCTGACCATCGACCTCTCGGCGCTGCACCCGCTGACGGCGATGCCTCACAGCCCGGACAACGTGGCGCGGGTCGCGGACAAGGCGGGCATCAAAATAGACCAGGTCGCCATCGGCAGCTGCACGAACTCGTCCTACGCGGACATGATGAAGGTAGCGGAGATACTGGACGGCCACACCGTGGCGCCGAACGTGAGCCTGGTCATCTCGCCGGGCTCGAGGCAGGTGCTGACTATGCTGGCCTCGAACGGGGCTCTGGCGAAGATGGTATCTGCGGGAGCGAGGGTGCTCGAGTGCGCCTGCGGGCCGTGCATAGGCATGGGCCAGGCCCCGGCGACGGACGCCGTGAGTCTCAGGACCTTCAACCGCAACTTCTGCGGCCGGAGCGGCACCGCCTCGGCGAGCGTGTGGCTGGTGAGCCCGGAGACCGCGGCGGTCTCGGCCATCACCGGCGTACTGACGGACCCGGAGACTTGGACGCCGGTCGAAAAGCCCGCCATGCCGGAGCGCTTCATGGCCGACGACAGCATGGTGCTCGCGCCCTCCGACGACCCCGACAGCGTCGAGGTCGTGCGCGGACCGAACATAAAGCCCTTCCCGAAGGCGAAGGCCCCGGCGGAGAGGATAGAGGGCAAGGTGCTCATAAAGCTGGGCGACAACATCACGACGGACCACATAATGCCTTCGAACGCGAAGCTCCTGCCCTACCGCTCGAATGTACCGTATCTGTCTGAGTTCTGCCTGACGCCATGTGACCCCGATTTTCCGAAACGTGCGCAGGAGAGCGGCGGCGGCTTTATCGTAGCTGGCCAGAACTACGGCCAGGGCTCGAGCCGCGAGCACGCGGCGCTTGCGCCGCTGTATCTGGGCGTCAAGGGCGTCATCGCCATAGGCTTTGCGCGGATACACAGGGCGAATCTCATAAATAACGGCATACTGCCGCTCTGCCTCGAGGACGAGGCCTACTACGCCGCGCTCTCGCTGGGCGACGATATAGTCATAGCGAACGTGCACGAGCAGATAGCCGCCGCTGCGAGGGGCGAGGGCGTGGTGCTCAAATGCGGAGAGCGCGAGATAAAGGTCAGAATGACTATAACGCCGAGGCAGCGGGACATCCTGCTCGCCGGGGGCTTGCTGAATTACACCCGCGAACAGGCGGGAAAGGAGGACAAATGATGCGAGGAGTAACGCTCATCCCTGGAGACGGCATAGGTCCGGAGGTTGCTGAGGCTGCACGGAAGGTCGTGGACGCCTCGGGTGCGAAGATAGAGTGGCACGTGGCGGAGGCGGGCGCGGCGCAGATGGAGATATGCGGCACACCGCTGCCGCAGGCGACGATAGATTCCGTGAGGGCCGACGGTCTCGCGCTCAAGGGACCCATCACGACGCCGGTGGGCTCGGGCTTTCGGAGCGTCAACGTGGCGCTGCGCAAGGAATTCGACCTATATGCCAACGTGCGCCCGGCGCGCACCTTCGAGGGCGTGAAGGGCCGCTATGACAATGTAGACATCGTCACCGTGCGTGAGAACACGGAGGACCTCTACGCGGGCATAGAGCACATGGTGGGCGCAGACGCGGCGGAGAGCATCAAGCTAATCACCCGCAAGGGCTCGGAGCGCATCGTGCGCTACGCCTTTGACTACGCCGTGAAGAATGGGCGCAAGAAGGTCACCTGCGTACACAAGGCGAACATTATGAAGTGTACGGACGGCCTGTTCCTGGATGTGGCTCGCGGAGTTGCGGCGGAGTATCCGCAGATAGAGTTTGAGGACAAGATCGTGGACGCGACCTGCATGCAGCTGGTACAGAAGCCGGAGGAATTTGACGTCATGGTGCTGCCGAACCTTTACGGCGACATCGTGTCCGACCTCTGCGCGGGCCTCGTAGGCGGCCTGGGCCTGGCCCCGAGCGCGAATATAGGCCGCGACTGCGCCATCTTTGAAGCGGTGCACGGCAGCGCGCCGAAGCACGCGGGCCTGAACGACGCGAACCCGACGGCGCTGATACTGTCGGCGGTGATGCTTCTGCGCCACATTGGCGAGACTGCGGCGGCGGACAGGATAGAAAATGCCGTGCTCGCGCTCATAAAGGACGGCAGGGAGACGACGCGCGATTTGGGCGGCAGCCTGGGTACTCAGGAGTTCGCGGATGCGATCATCAGAAAAATGTCTTGCATGGCCTGAAATAATGTGCTATACTATTCAGGCATTGCGGGTGTAGTTCAATGGCAGAACATCAGCTTCCCAAGCTGAATACGAGGGTTCGATTCCCTTCACCCGCTCCAGTACGAGTTGCCATGCGGCGTTTGAGCTTCGCCGCGTGGCAATTTTTTTACTCAGCGATTTTGCTGCGCGCTTATAGTTGGAACTAAGATGGCAGCAAAGTTAGTTTCACTCCGCCCTTCACGCGCTCACAGTTTCAGCGGCGGGCGAGGGGGTGTCAGGCTCATAGGTGACGTAGACGCCTTGGCGGGTGTTCATCGTGACGTGCGGAGCCTGGATGGTTGCCGTGTCGGGCAGCGTTATCGCTCCGACACAGTTGTAGTGGATCGTGAGCCGCTGCCGCCAGACTCCGTTCACTTTCTCAGCCTGATGGACTTCAATCTTATCTATAAGCTCGTTGAGCATACGGGGAGTTAGCTTCCTAGCGCGGGTGTACTTGCGAACTGCTGAGATGAACATATCCGCGGTCGCGGCTTTGCCGTCGATTCGCTCAATGTCGGCCTGAAGCGCCTTGATGGAGCTGTGAAGCTCCGCTTGCTCGACCTCGTACTTCTTGGACATACGGACGAAGCGCTCGTCGCTGATCTTACCGGCAACGTTGTCCTCGTAGAGTTTCTCGAACAGCGTGTCCAGCTCTCGGTCGCGGGCTTTGACCTTGCTCAGCTCAAGCTGTGCCTGTTTACGTTCAGCTGCCATCGCCTGTTGGGTGAAGCCCATCATCAACTTTGCAAATTGTGTTTCGTACTGGCTCACGAACTTTGTCAGGCGGCGAATTTCTCCCAGGACAACTTTTTCGAGGAAATCTACACGGATATAGTGAGTGCCAGTACAAGTGCCGCGCTCGCTCTTGGTGTTAGGGCAGGAGAAGTAGGTTATCTCCGGGTTTTTGTGGTTGAAGTGGTAGTGAAGATTGTGGCCACAGTCGGCGCACACGAGCAGACCGGAGAACATATTTTGCTCTCCATCCTTGGTTTTGTAACGCCTGACCCCGGCTCGCTGCTGCTGAACGCGCTCCCACAGCTCTCGCGGCACGATGGCCTCATGGACATCCTTGAATATTGCCATGTCTTCTGGGCAGTTCTTCAACCTTGCCTTGCTCTTGTAGGACTTTGAGTAGGTTTTGAAGTTGACGGCATCGCCGCAGTATTCCTGCTTGGTCAGTATCCCAACTACGGTTGAACCGTTCCAATGAAATGGTTCTTTTGTCAGCGTGCGGTTTGGTCGGCTCACGCCGTGCTCCTTCCAGTAATGTGTTGGTGTAAGAACGTGCTCGCTTGTTAGAATGGCCGCTATCTGCTCGCTGCCGTGGCCGTCGAGTGTCAGCATAAAGATCCGCCGCACAACTGCCGCCGCCTCCGGATCAACTACCCAGATCTTGGAGCCGTCCGGGTTCTGGGTGTAGCCATATGGCGAGGGGACCATCGACTCACCGGCACTTCCTCGGATTATATTGCTGATGCGCCGCTTTTTGCTTATATCCCGGCTGTACCACTCATTAAACAGGTTGCGGATAGGCGCAAGCTCGTTCTCGCCCTCATCTGTGTCGATGGCGGCGGACACGGATACGAAGCGTATGTCGTGCTCGGGGAAAAACTCCTCGGTCAAACGCCCGACCTCGATGTAGTTTCTGCCTGATCTGCTGAGGTCCTTGACGAACGCCGGAGATGGCGCCGTCGAAGAAGTGGACGAGATGGATGTAACCTTTCTCTTTGGCGACCTTGGCGAGCAGCTTTTACTGTGACAAACGGCGAGTGGCACGGTTATTTTAGCGCCATTTGCCGCTGATGACATGGATGTCAGCTCAAGACTTCAAGGCGCATGAGGTTGAGGAGAAGAGAGAAAAGCGTGTTTTCGCCCTCGGGCTTGAAAACAGTTTCAACTATGTACTCGCGCTTATCCGGCTCGAACTTATAGCAGCGGGACGTTTTTTGATTATCTTCCGCCGTATTTGCCACGCGCCCCGGCGGTAGGGGGACGCGGCTGTCATAACTCTGCATGTGCCGATTGCCGTACACCGCAGGGCTGCCCCCAAGTTCTCGGGAGCGCGTGAGCAAGTTTCATTATGCCCCGCGCTTTCATTGCGCACCGGTCCGCCAAACCGGGTCTGAGGCCGTGTTTATCGCTTCGGCTCACGCCATCGTCGCGCCGCTCCTCAAGCCGCAGGCCGTCTCCAACGGACGCCTGCGGCTCTCGTATGCCCTGTCGCGGTTAAACTGCGCGAGGTCGAAGCAGCGCATCTCCTCGATGCCGCCCTCGCTCATACCTTCATTTCTGTACCATGACGCTTTACGTTTCCACTCAGAGTCGAATTTTCGTTTTTCCATAGCGTAGTTGTATGCCATTAAAATGACCTCCTGCTTTGATTTGGATGGGAATCAAAACAGGAGGTCAGGGGTATTTGGATATGTAACACTGCCAGCGCCTAGGGCGCATTTCCGCCTCCCTGACACTAGGTGTTTACATACGTGGGTTAAGGGCGGAGCTTAAGCAAAATAGGCTTCAATTACTATTTGTGTTTTGCTCTACCATTTATTTCACTCAATACAAAAAATAATAGTTATTTATACGCAAAACCACATATTACATATGCGCTATACGATTAGCAACCAGCAGTAACTAACTGTTGAAAAGCACCCGGTCTATGGAGTATAATAGGGTAAATATAGGGAACTTGTAAAGAAACGTCAAAAACTGTTGCAAACAGTGTGCTACTCATTCTAGATTATACAGATTGCAAACATAAGTTTTTGTCACATAAGTATGGCGGCCATACTGTATATCAGCATTTGTACGCTCGATTAAAATCACAGGACGTGACATTTATGGACATAAATGCGGAACAATTTATAGAAAAGCTATATTGCACAACGCGTGACAAACTGTTCCGCTATGCTTATCGTCTGATAGGAAGAGTGGAAAAGGCGGAAGAGCTGGTGCAGGAAGTTTTTGTGCTGGCTATGCTGCATAAAGAGGAGCTTTTGAGTCATGCAAATCCACAAGGCTGGTTGTTTGTTACACTAAAATAAATTAATGGAGACTTCTATAATAATGGCACCACAACTGTATCTGGTGGCGTAAATGTAAATGTCGGAATTAATGAAGTCGCCTCAATTCAATTCATTGCAAGCATTACGTATTCAAGCAACCATTACGAATATTTTTATAAACATGGCAGCCTTCACTGGGGGCCTTAAAATACAGGCTATTAATTTGAATTCGGAAAAGCATCTTAATGGGCATAAACAACTTGAATAAATTAGCGATCTAACGATTTGATGCTATAATAGAAGTTATCTCAAATGTCGAATAATCAATATAAATCTGTAGTAGCTTGCATTCTGCGCATCTAGTATCTGGAATAGATTTATATTTCGCACAATTCAGTGCAGAGTAGCCAGCAATGTCCGTGTCCGGACACTCCCGAAAAATGCTCTCCGGGGCGCATCCCCGGAGAACGCACATCCTGTGCGGCGGCGCATCCTGCGGATGTTTGGTTTTGAGCCGGGACAGATAATCTGTCCCGGCTCTTTTTACGTCTATAGATATCTTATAAAGATATTATTTTCACTTAACATTTCTTAATAAGAGAGTTACAATGCAATTACTATCTCATAAGGATGTGAGTTCGTGCGCTCGGTGCTGCATATTGACATGAACGCCTGCTATGCCTCCATCGAGTGTCTCTACGACCCGTCCATACGGAACCTGCCGGTAGCGGTGGGCGGGGACGTGGAGGCGAGACACGGTATCATACTGGCGAAAAACCAGATCGCCAAGCGCTACGGCGTCAAGACCGGCGAGGCGCTCTGGCAGGCAAAACAGAAATGCCCGGAGCTGCACATCGTGCCGCCGCACTTTGACCGTTACCTGCGCTTCTCGCGCATGGCACGCGAGATCTACGCCGACTACACCGACCTCGTGGAGCCCTTCGGCCTCGACGAAGTCTGGTGCGACGTCACCGGGACGCAGAAACTCCGCGAGCGCGGGATGGAGGCGCTTGCAAATGAGATACGCGAGCGCGTCAAGTTCGAGCTGGGCATCACCGTCTCCGTCGGCGCGTCCTGGAACAAGATCTTCGCCAAGCTCGGCTCGGACTACAAAAAGCCCGACGCCGTCACCGTGTTCACGCCTGAGAACTACCGCGACAAGGTCTGGCCCCTGCCCGCCTC
>SFKX01000010.1 GCA_004553625.1 Clostridiales bacterium
GAAAAACAGATGTACTAATTCATACTCCTGGTTCTCCAAAAGTATCTTTTTCTGTAGCCATTGATGCTAAATCGACCGCATCAGATAGTGTGACAGACTCATTGGTCGACTTCGATACATTAGAGGAACACAGGAAAAAACATCGAGCAAATTTCAGCATGGTTATTGGCTGCGCTTTTAAAAACGAACGACTAATCAAACGTGCCATTGAACATAATGTAGTTTTATTAGATGTTGATGCACTGGAATCATTAATACAGCGCCACCTTGAAGTTCCTATTCAGCTAAATTCATATAAAACAATTTTTGAAAAGGCCGGAATTGCTGATATATCTCTTATTGATGAGGATCGGCAAAAAAATATACGTTTTGGAAAGCTGATGCGAGCTGTGATGCGTTGTCTAATTTCAGAAAGTGATGATCCCGTAACAGAAGGTTTTTTGCTTGAGCGAGATGTTTACCGATCTTTACGCGATAACACAGAGTTAGGCACACTTCCAACAATTGAAGAAATATCTAATATGCTACAGTTTTTGTCGTCTCCATTAATTGGGTGTGTAGAAAAAACGAAGGACGGATATTACGCAACAGGATCTTTGTCAGATGCTGCTCGAAAATTTACATTTTATTCAAAGTGTTGTATGGAAGCAGAAGATATTTGATGAACAACCGCTTATCTTCCTAAAATTTCTGCCGTTTACAATAAGCGCGAAGCTACCCAAGTCACGCACGAAGCCCGGAAAGCCTTGCTCCGCAAGGCCCTCCGGGCTTCGTTTACATTAGCGTCGTCGCTATACATAGCTGCGGGAGATGCCGCAGCGGGAGGCGGTCTCGCGCTGGGTGAGGGGTCTGTCGCCCCGCAGGCCGTAGCGTAGCTTTACGATCTCGGCCTCGCGCTCCGTGAGGACGCTGTCCACATATTCGCGCAGGCGCATACAGGTCTCGCAGTCGCCTATGCGTTCGGCCATGTCGTCCTCCTGTGAGATGATGTCCATGAGCGAGAGCGTGTTTCCGTCCCCATCGACATCGATGGACTCCGAAAGCGACACATCCCCCGCGGACTTCCTCTGCGCCCGGAAGTGCATCAGTATCTCGTTTTCGCAGCAGCGCGAGGCGTAAGTGGCCAGACGGACGCCTTTTTCGGGGCGGTAGGTGTTTATGCCCTTGATGAGTCCGATGGTGCCGATGGATATGAGATCGTCGGCGTCGTCGGCCTGGGTGTAGTATTTTTTGATGATATGCGCGACGAGACGCAGGTTGTGTTCGATGAGCACATTGCGCGCCTCGATATCGCCCTCGAGCCAGAGGTCCACATACTTGCGCTCCTCGGCGGCCGACAGCGGCCTGGGGAACGAACCGGATGACGGCCCCAGCCTGAGCATCAAAAATGCGCTCGACAGCAGCATCATAAAAGCCCCAGTTAGCAAATTGAGCACCACCTTATCAATGATGCTACATTCTATTCACCAACCGCAAGTACACTTTCGACTATTGTCGCGGTCAAGCATCCTCAGCCAATTAGTATTGCACTTAATATTAGAAAAACGGAATATGTCGCAGGAGCAGTTATCTGCTCAAATGCAGGTTAGAGGCTGCGACGTCACAAAAAGCGCATACGCAAAGATGTAGGTGGGACAGCGGCACATATATCCTGACAAATTGAAAGCACTCGAGGCGATACTGGCCGTTTCATACAACGAGTTGTTTGTGTAATAACGGCAAATAAAAACATCCGGCAGGGGATGACCCTGCCGGATGTCGTATTTTTGTTCTGTTTTCTTACCACTGGGTGAGCTCAAGATAGAGGTTCCTGTACTGCCAGGCGGAGTTGGTCCAGGATACGTCCTTGGCCATGTCGCGCTGGACGACCTCGTCCCAGTGATAGCGGTTGGTGAAGTACACGGTCTTGGCGCGGTTGATGGCGTCGAGCAGCAGGCCCGCGTCGTAGCGGTCAAAGGTGAAGCCGTTGCCGTCGCCGGTGAAGTTGTTGTAGGGCTCCACGGTGTCCTTCAGGCCGCCGGTCTCGCGCACGATGGGCAGAGTGCCGTAGTGCATGGCGTTGAGCTGAGTCAGTCCGCAGGGCTCGAAGCGGGACGGCACCAGAAGCGCGTCGGAACCGGCATAGATGCGGTGCGCGCGCGCCTCGTCATACTGGATGCATGCGCTGAACGTGCCGTGATAGGCGCCCTCGTAATAGCGGAAGGTATCCTCATACTGCTTGTCTCCGGTGCCGAGCACGATGACCTGGGTGTTGCCGTCTAGCACCTGCGGGATGATGCTGCTCACGAGGTCGAGGCCCTTCTGATTCGTCAGGCGGGAGATGAGGCCGATGACGAACTTGCTCTCGTCCTCCTCCAGACCGAGCTCGCGCTGGAGCGCGCGCTTGTTTGCCATCTTGTGCTCGAGCACATTGCCGAGGCCGTAGTTCTCGGCAAGAGCGGGGTCGGTTTCAGGATTCCACATCTCGTAGTCGATGCCGTTCACGATGCCGCGGAGCTTCCAGTTGTGATAACGCAGGTGGTCCTCAAGCCGCTCGCCGTATTCCGGGGTCTGTATCTCATAGGCATAGGTCCCGCTGACGGTTGTGATGCGGTCCGCATAGGCGAGACCGCCCTTGAGCATGTTGGCCTCCACGTAATCCTGCTGCAGCGCGCCCATGTTGAACACGGAGTCGGGCAGGCCGGACCAGTACTTGATGGTGGGGATGTTGTAAACGCCCTGGAAGCGCAGGTTGTGGATGGTGAGTATGGACTTCGCGTGGCCGACGGGCGAGTCCTTGAACAGCGTGCGCAGATACACAGGCACGAGCGCCGCCTGCCAGTCGTGGCAGTGGACGATGTCGGGTATCCAGTTCATGTAGTTGAGCGCGGCCAGCGCGGCCTTGCTGAAGAAGCAGTACCTGGGGATATCGTCCACGAGGTTCAGATACGGGTTGCCGGAGGAGAAGAACTCCTGGTTGTCGATGAAGTCGTAGACGACGCCGTCGTTCACATACTCCATGATGCCGACGTAGTAGTTGCGGCCGGTGTTGCCGAGGTCCATGTAGAACTCGCCGCGGTAGACCATCTTGTCCTGGTACTCCTGCGGGATGCATGCGTAGCGGGGGAGAATGACGCGGACGTCGCAGTTGAGCCTTGCGAGCTCGCGGGGCAGGGCGTACATGACGTCGCCCAGGCCGCCGGTCTTGACGAAGGGGTGGCACTCGGAGCCGATGAACGCCACGCTCCTGCGCGGCAGAGTGGAAATGTCAAACACTGGCGCAGTCTCCTCAACGACGGGAGCGGTTTCCTCGACGACGGGCGCGGTCTCCTCAACGACGGGAGCAGTCTCCTCAACGATGGGGGCGACGTTTTCCACGACGACGGGAGCGGTTTCCTCAACGACCGGCGCGGTTTCCTCAACGACCGGCGCGGTTTCCTCGACGACCGGAGCAGCTTCCTCGACGACCGGAGCGGTCTCCTCGACGACCGGTGCAGTCTCCTCAACGATGGGGGCGACGTTTTCCACGACGGGAGCGGTCTTTTTTGAGGCGGCCTTTTTCGTGCCGGAGGTGGTTTTCTTAGCGGTGGAAGCGGGCTTTTTGGCTGTAGAGGTTTTTTTGGCGGTGGAAGCGGGCTTCTTCTCGGCGGTCTCGGCCTTATCCGCAGCCTTTTTGGCGGCGGCGGGCTTGTCCGCGGCCTTCTTGGCGGTGGAGGCGGACTTCCTGGTGGCGGACTGGGCCCTTTCCTTGGCGGGGGCTTCCTTTTCCGGCGCCGGCGCCGCAGTCTCTTTGACTTCTGCACTCTTGGTATCGATGGGGTCCGTATTCTTTCGTGCCATGATGAATCATCCTTTCATCTACCAGTGATCGGAGGGTCCTTCACTGCTGCCATGGATGGCGGCTTCTCTTTATCTGCGGTACTGCCGAGCCTCACGGCTCAAACGGCTGTGTAGCCGGCGCCGGGCTTTTCGGCGGTATCATGCTGAGAGGACCCGTTGTGCTCGGGAGTGGAACAAAATGCTTTAATAACCATATTCTTGTCTCCCGACCGCTCCAAGTATACAGCTACAACCGCTGAAAAGCCACAGGAAATCGGTCATTATCGTCCGATTAATTTACACGATACGCCGTATGGAGCCGTGGTTGGCGAAAAGGACGGAGGATATGCGGTACGCGCTGGGCCTCAGCAGTTGCCGGTATACACATACCGCAAGCGCTCGCGGGCAACTGCGGCCAGGCGGTAGACGGTGTCCACGGGGGTGGGCGGCAGGTCGTTCATGCGGTGTCGCGGGAAGAAGCGCGAGATGTGGAGCGGAATGTCCGGGCTGAGCGAGGCCAGCCAGCCGGACAGCGCGCGAAGCTCGTCCTCGCCATCGTTGCAGCCTGGGACGACGAGCGTCGTCACCTCCAGGTGGCAGGCCTCCGCCGCCAGGGCTATCGAGCGCTTGACCGTTTCAAGGTCGCCGCCGAGCCTGCGGTACCAGGCCTCGGTGAAGCCCTTGAGGTCGATGTTCACGGCGTCGATGAGCGGGAGCAGCGCGCGCCAGGGGGCCTCTTCTATTGTGCCGTTCGTTACCAGCACGTTGAACATGCCCGCCTCTCGCACCAGCGCGGCGCAGTCGCGCACGAACTCGTAGCCCACGAGCGGCTCGTTATAGGTATAGGCGAGGCCCAGGTTCCCGCGCGGGCGCAGGGCGAGCGCGAGCTGCACCAGCGCCTCGGGCGAATAGTCCCTGGCCGGGAACTCTGCGCCCGCCATGGAGATCTCGGCGTTCTGACAGAAGGGACAGCGCAGGTTGCAGCCGAAGCTGCCCAGCGACAGTACCAGTCCGCCGGGGTGGAAGCGGCGCAGCGGCTTTTTCTCTATGGGGTCGAGGGCGAGGGACGTGAGCCGGCCGTAGTTGAGCGGGACTATTTGCCCGCCGCGGTTGGCCCGCGCGCGGCAGAGCCCGGTCCTGCCCTCGTCCAGCTCGCAGTGGTGGAAGCAGATATCGCATTTGAGGCTCACAGATGACGCACCACCTTGAATCTCTCTATCTTATATGGCTCGTCTGCGCGGATGCTGCCCTTCTGGCGCGCGATGGCCAGCTGTTCCTCAACGCTGTCCACGCCGTCGAGGTCGGGCAGCAGCAGGCCGCGCCGCCCGCCGCAGCTGACGATGACGCCGTAGCGCCTTGGGTCCAGCTGAGCGGGCGAGTCCACAGGCTCGGGCTTGCCCAGAACGTCCACGCTGTATTCCAGCCCCTCGAGCTCGTCGGGGCGCACGGCGGGGAAGCGCGGGTCGCGTGTGCCGGCGGAGACGGCGTTTTGGACTATCTCCTGCGCGAGGTTTTCCGCCGTAGGCGCGATGGTGCCGATGCAGCCGCGCAGCCTGCCCCCGGCGTGCAGCGAGACGAAGGCGCCCGCCGCCAGATGCGTGAGCTCGTTGGGCAGGTCGTCAGGCAGGTGCTTCAGACGGCTGCCCGTGCGTACATAGGTCTCCAGCGCGAGCCGGGCAAGGCGCACCCAGGCGTCCTCATTTGCGCGGCGCTCCTCCAGGCGCTCGCGCAGCGCCTCCTCGCAGGCCCCGGCGAAGCGGCGGCTTTCATCCCGCCCCGTGACCGGGAAGAGGGCCACGGCATAGCCCACGCCGAAGGTCCCCTCATGGCTCAGCAGCCGCGGCCGGACGGCCAGGCCGTCCAGCGCGCCGGACATCATCTGGAAAGAGCGCAGTCCGCACTCCGCCGCCCGCTCGCAGAGCGAGGGCTCCAGCGTGAGAAAGCGCAGGAAGTCTCCGGAGGCCATGGCCCGGGTCACCGCCTCGTCAAAAACCGGACCCTCTGGCGCAAAGCCGTAGGGGCCGTCGGGCTTGAGCTTGTGCGATAGGTCGCCGCTGGCCACGAATACGACGCGGCGGCCGAGCATGTCCGCCGCCTCCGCCACGCAGCGGCCGAGCCTGTAGTGCGCGAGCGGAGAAAAGCCGGAAAGGCCCATCCTCACGATGGGGCAGTTCACCCCCGCCCTGCGCAGGAAATAGAGCGGGATGAGGACGCCGTGGTCGAGCGCGGGCTCGCGCTGGCCCAGCGTCCCGGCGTCCAGACCCGCGGCCTGCGCCTTTTCCACTATGGCGGCGCGGAGCCCGGCGTCGTACTCGGCCTCTATGCGCAGTCCCGGCGCGCCGAAGCCGGACATGTCCCCGGCGGCGCCCCTGCCGGGCGCGATGTGGAAATAGTCGCTGTACATGACCGTGTGCGGCGAGGCCACGACCAGTGCCTCCGGAGCCCAGCGCGCGACCTCCTCCGCGGCCTCGCACATCGCATCCCAGGTGGCGGAGATCTCACGTTCCCGGCCCCGTCCCACCTCCGGCAGGAGCACCGGCGGGTGCGGGGTAAGTATAGCGCCGAGTATGGGCATACGGCTCACTCCTTTCAATGCCATTATTTACATTATACCACGGCCCGAGCCGGAGAAAAAGCCCGGCAGGGCGCAAAAAAAGCTCCCGGCCCAGGTCTTTGGGCCGGGAGTTGGGCGTCAGCGCAGCTTCCACTTGAGCAGCAGCGCAGAGTTTGCTATGACCAGGACGGAGCCCGCGTTGTGTACCAGGGCGCCGACCACGGGGCCGAGGGTCCCGATTATCGCCAGGGTTATGGCCAGGAAGTTCAGGGCCATAGAAAAGCTCATGTTGAGCTTGATGGTGGTCATCATCCGCCGCGAGAGCGCTATGAGGTGGGGCAGCTCCCGGACCTCGTCGTCCACGAGGGCGATGTCCGCGGCGTCCACGGCAATGTCGCTGCCGACGCCGCCCATCGCTATGCCGACCCGGGCCATCTTGAGCGCGGGCGCGTCGTTTATGCCGTCGCCCATCATGCAGACCGGCTCGCCCGAAGCCTGCCGCTCCTCGATGAAGCGGAGCTTGTCCTCGGGCAGGCAGCTTGACCGGACCTCGCCTATGCCCAGCTGGGCCGCAATGGTCTCGGCTGCGTTCTCGTGGTCGCCGGTCAGCAGGACAGGGCGCAGGCCCAGGGACGAGAGCCGGGACACCATCTCTGCACTGTCCTCGCGGAGCGTATCCGCAAGCGCTATGTATCCCGCATACTTGCCGTCCACCGCGACATATATCGCGGTGCAGCCCTGCCTTATGTGCCGGAGCGCTTCCTCAGGCGGGTAGAAGTCCAGGCCCTGCTCGCGCAGCAGCTCCGCGTTCCCGGCGAGCACGCGCCTGACGCCCACGTCCGCCGCCACGCCCCGGCCCGGTATCATCACAAAGCCGGTGGCCTCATCCGTCTGCCCGAGCCCGGAGCGGCGGTAGCAGCTCACGACGGCCTTGCCGAGCGGGTGCTCCGAAAGCTGCTCCGCCGAGGCCGCAAGCCGGTAGAGCTCCGCGTCCCCGGGGCCGCCGGGCGCGCTCTGCGCCGCGACGACCTTCGGGCTGCCGCAGGTCAGCGTCCCGGTCTTGTCGAAGGCGACTGTGCCGACCTTGGCAAGGCGCTCGAGCGCGTCCCCCTCGCGGACGAGGAAGCCGTGCTTAGTCGCGTTGCCGATGGCGGCCATGATGGCCGTCGGCGTGGCGAGGACCAGCGCGCAGGGGCAGAACACGACGAGTATGGTAACGGCGCGGACTATCTCGTGTGTGAAGAGCCAGGTGAGCGCCGCTGCGCTGAGCGCGATGCCGACTATCCAGGTGGCCCAGCGGTCCGCGATTCCGACGATCTTGGCCTTGCCCGCGTCCGCGGACTGCACCAGGCGTATCATGCGCTGGATGGAGCTGTCCTCGCCCACCTTGGTCGCGCGCATGTCGAAGGCGCCGAACTGGTTCACCGTGCCGCTGGCGACCTCGTCTCCGACGGTCTTGTCCGCGGGGAGGGACTCGCCGGTCATGACGGCTTGGTTAATTGAGGTCTGGCCCGCGACGATGACGCCGTCCACAGGCACGCTCTCCCCGGGCAGGACGCGGAGCAGGTCACCGACCCGGACCTCCTGCGCCGGCACGGTGCGCTCCGCGCCGCCCTCCAGGAGCCGGGCGGTCTGCGGAGTGAGGTGGACGAGCTTTTCGATGCCCGCGCGCGCCCGGGCGACCGTCAGCTCCTCGAGCAGCGCGCCCAGCTGCATGATCAAGGCCACTTCGCCCGCCGCAAAGTATTCACCGATGCAGACGGAGGCGATGAGCGCCATGGACACCAGGACGTCCGCCTTGATGTCGAAGGCGGTGACCAGCCCGATGACGGCTTCCAGTATTATGGGCAGGCCGCAGAGGATTATCGCCACCCAGGCAATGTCAAAGGGAAAGGGCTGCACTCCCGCCAGGCTCATCAGGACCGCCGCGCCGGAGATGACCAGCAGCGTCACGTCCTTTTTTATCCCGCCCAGCTCGAGCAGCCCTTCCAGCTTTTCCACCAGCTTTTTCATGACAGACCTCTTTTCCATACGTTAAGGGGTATGCCTATATTGTACCCATACGGGTATACGTTGTCAAGGGCCAAAAAGCAAGGGGCGGCGCTGCGCCGCCCCTGTTCAGCCCATGTTTGAGAAGCGCTCCACGGCCTTTGTGAAGCTCTCGATGGTCTTGTCCGGGTCGCCGTGTTCGATGCCGTCCCGGACGCAGTGCTTGATGTGGCCCTCGAGTACGACCTTGCCGCAGCCGTGCAGCGCGGACTTGGCCGCATTTATCTGGGCCAGTATGTCCTCGCAGGGGACGTCCTCGTCCACCATGCGGTCTATGGCCTGGACCTGACCGATGATCTTTTTGAGCCTGCGGTGCAGGTTTTCCGCGTCCATACACTGTTTCATGACTTTCGCCTCCATACCGTAAGAGGTATATGTATGAAACGATTATACCACCCCGCGTGAGCGGCTGTCAATCGCGCGGCGGCGGGCTAGACCTCGAGCACATAGCGCTCCCAGGCGTTGATGATAGTGGTATCGCCGCGCTTGACTTGGCGCGGGATGTTGATGCCGTAGTTCATGTGGACGTGGCCGTGTATGAGATATTTGGGTTTGAAACGGTCCAGAAATGGGAAGAAGGCTTCAAAGCCGCGGTGGGCGTAGTCCTCGGCGTCTCCGTAGCCGCGTGGCGGGGCGTGTGTGAGCAGGATGTCCACGCCGCCGGCCAGGCGCACGGCCAGCTCCGCGCGAAGCAGACGCCAGCGCATCTGGCGTTCCGTATATTGGTAAGGCCCGCCGCTGTACATGGCGCTTCCGCCGAGACCGAGTATGCGCAGGCCGTTTACTACGACCAGCCTGTCCTCAATGCACTCGCAGCCCTCGGGCGGAGTCTTGGCATAGCCTATGTCGTGGTTGCCGTGGACATAGAGCAGCCGCGCCCGGCCCATCGTCACGAGGAAGCTGAGGTAGCGCGGGTTGAGGTCGCCGCAGGAGAGCATGAGGTCGTAGGGGCTGAGTCGGCCGGGCTGGTAGTAGTCCCAGAGGTAGGGGCTTTCCTTATCCGAGAGCAGCAGGAGCTTCACAGCGTCGGCCCCTCCTTTTCGGGCGGGAGTTTGTCGCGGTAGACGCCCTGGAGCCGCACGATGGAGCGGGACATGGGCAGCAGTTCGTCATAGGCGGGGATGCTGCCGTCCACGCAGTCGCAGAGCCAATCCATATTGAGGACGTCCTCCGGGCTGAGCCAGCGGTTCCCATCGCTCACGACGCTGCCGTCCTGGGAGCGGTATTTCCTGTGGAAAACGGTGAAGGCTCCGTCTATGATGCCCTGGCAGAGGATGTTGGCGAGGCTGCGCACGCCGTCGGGCAGGTCGTCTGCGAGCTTGAGACCGACGGTGCCGCTCCTCATGCCCCACCAGTAGTTGACGGCCTTGCCGCTGTTTTTGTAGTCCAGCGCCTCCCAGCCGCCGTGGAGGATGGAGGAGACGAGGCGGATATAGAAGTTGCCCCAGTCCCAGTAGGGCGAGGCGAGGGGCTTGAGCGTCCTGCCCTGCTCCACGCTGCACAGGCCCCAGCTGCCCTGGGGCTGATTGGGCGTGGGTATGTCTCTGTTGGAGATGATGTCCACGCCCTGCTCGAGCAGGCCGCTTATCGGGTCCTCGCTGGAGCAGGACCAGGCGAGGCTTATCCTGGCGTTCGGGTTGGTCAGCCTTGCGCCGAGGGCGAAGGCGTTGATGCCGGCAGGCACGCCGAAAATGGGGTTGCTGGCGATATAGCCTATCCTGTCGCTCCTTGTCATGGCCCCGGCGATGGCGCCGGTGATGAACTTGCCCTCATAGATGCGGCTGTAATAGGTGCGCACGCCGGGATAAGGCATGGACACGGAGCAGTTGAGGACCTTCACCTCCGGGTGCTTTGCGGCGAGCTTGCGGCAGGCTGAGATGAGCGGAGCCGTGGTGGCGAAGAGGACCTGCGCCCCGTCCTCCACAGCCTGCTCCATGACGGCGTCCACGTCGTCCTCGGGGCAGAGGTTGTAGCTGCGGACGGAGACCTCCCGGCTCATCGCCTGTTCCATGGTGCGGCGGCCGAGGTCATGCGCGGCGATCCAGTTGCTGTGTATGGGGTCCGGGCGGTTGATGAAGGCGACGTTCAGGTGGTTTGGCAGAAAGACCGAGCCGAAGATGCGCGTCAGTATGCCCTTGGAGGGCGTATCCTCCGCGTCCGTGCTCACCTCGATGGGCTCCGCCTGGGTCTTGACTTTGAGGTCGGACCAGATGGTGGAGAGGGTCTTGCTTATCTCGGGGACGGTGAGCTCCTTGATGGAGCCGATGGGGTAGAAGTCCAGCCATACGAGCAGGGCGTCGGCTGTGGTGATGCCGAGTTTTTTGCCGCCGAGCTTGGTGAAGGCCTCCTTAAAATAGTGGAAAGCGGACTGGAAGCGGCGCCTCTCATCCTCGGTCCAGACGTGGTCCGGGTCATAACCGAGCGCGGCCTGGAGCTTTGCAAAACTGCCTCTGCGGCTGAAATAGACCTGATACATACCGCTCAGGCGGTAAAAGTCCATGAACTCGTAGTAAATGACGACGGCCTCGTCCTCCGAGTAGGCGGGGATGACGCGGGTTACGTAGCCCGGGACGGTGGGGGAGCCGAAGCTCTTGAACACGCTGACGCGCTTGTTGCCCTCCTGGACATAGAAGCGGCCCATGTACTCGTAACAGCGTATGGGGTCGCGTATGCCCTCGTCGCCCAGGTGGGCTGCGCAGAGCTCGATCCACTTTGCGGCGAACTCGGAGTCCGGCGAGAGCAGGGGCATGAAGTCCGCGGCGAAGGCCCTGCGCCGGCCCTCGCCCTTGGTCCCTACGATCTGGTCAGAGGGGATGTTTATGACACCGAGGTCCACGTTGCCCGCGACCATCGAGTCCTGCAGGATCTCGTCCAGTATCTGCAGGTAGGGGTAGCGCCCGGAGAGGACGCATTCCTTATAGGTCTTTTGCCCGGCCTTCAGCGCTTGAGCATATTGAACAGTGGCTTCCGACTGACTCACAGCGGCGCCTCCTTTATCGAACACATATTCTGGTTTCGGCCGGACCATTGTAGCAAGCGCGGGAGTAGAAGTCAAGCGAAGCGCCGCCCCTTACGGGGCGGCGCCGTCAGCTGTTTGTTGGTTTTTACTCTGCCTCGACGTCGTCCGTGCTGCCGTCCTCCATGGCGGAGAGGGCGGCGTTCACGCTGTCCACCAGGGACTGTACGGCGGTGCGGTCGGTGAAGCGCGGGTCCTCGCCGTTTATAGTGGCGACGCAGGAGCCGCTGTCGTAGCTGTATATCTTGAGCACGACGTCCTCATAGCCCTCGGCGTGGAAGCTGAGCGAAATGAGCTCACCAAGCTCCAGCGACGCTCCCTCGGCGGAGCCGCTGCTGGGCAGGGCCTCCACCTGATCTAGCACGTCGTCAAAGTCCGCGTCCTCGCCATCCAAGGTGTAGAGGTAGTCGTAATCGTCCTCGGAATAGGACATCTCCACGGCGATGGTCTCGC
This sequence comes from Clostridiales bacterium, assembly GCA_004553625.1. Classification (GTDB taxonomy): domain Bacteria; phylum Bacillota; class Clostridia; order Oscillospirales; family Oscillospiraceae; genus Scatomorpha; species Scatomorpha merdavium. The sequence continues at coordinate 11,871 of SFKX01000010.1, forward strand.
CGTCCAGCTCTATCTCGAAGCCGCTCATGCCGTCCCAGTCGAGCAGAAGTATCTCCTCGGGCAGCAGCTCGTCGGCCAGGGTGTAGAGCAGACTGTCGCAGATGGAGGCGTCGATGAGGTAGACCATGCCGGAACCGGCCAGCCGGGCGTAGCAGCCCTCCTCGGCGTAGCTGCCGAGCTCGAGCGTCAGGCTCTTTTCCTCCTCGCGCGTCTCGGTGACGGGCTCGCCATCCTCGTCGGTCTCGTTCGTCTCGACCTCCGTGGTTTCTATGTAGTTTACCGTGACGGTCACAGCGGGGGAGTCCAGCCCGTAATTGCCCAGCGTCTTGAGATCGGCCTTGTAGTCCACGCAGTCGCCCCAGGTGAGACCGGTTATCTGGGAGACGAAGTTCTCCGCGAGCTCGCTGTCAAGACTCAGCCAGCCGTCTCCGTCCTCGGCAAAGTAGGTGTATCTGTCGGTGTAGGCCAGGTCGGAGCCCTCCAGGTAATCGATGACCAGCGTACCGGAGGCGCGCTCGACGCTGAAGCTCACGAGCTCGGACATATCCGGAAGGGTCTCCTTGGCCACGAGGTCATAGAGCCCGTAGCTGAAGTTCGTCAGCAGGTCGGAGCTGACGAGGTAGACGTTACCGTCCCCGATGGAGACGTAGCGCAGCCCGTCGAGGCTGGTCTCATCGCCTATGTCGATGGTCGTCTCGGCCTCTGCCGTGACGGTTATGCTGCACACGGGCTCGTCGAGGCCGTACTCAGCGAGGTCCGAGGCTTCCTCTATGACTTTCTCGGCGCTTATGTCGGAGACGGCGCTCGTCATGGCGCTCATGTAGCTCGTGTCGAGCGGGAAGTCTGCGTCCTCGGAGTAGGACCAGACGGAGCCGTCGCAGACAAAGCTGAGGCTCTCGTCCCCGTAGGACCAGGCGAGGCCGGTGATAGATTCCGCATCGAGCGTGAGGACGGATATGCTTTCCGTTTCCTCGACCTCCTCGTCGGGCATGAACTTGAGCGCCGCGAGGGCCGCCCCGGCGACCACAACGAGGACCAGCGTGAGCAGAAGCAGTTTCTTCCCTCGTTTCATCTCTTTTTCCTCCTGTACCAGACGACGATGCCGAAGGCGAGGAACGCCGCCGGGATGATGACTACCACGAGCGCGGTCAGCATGGAGGACGCGCCGCTGGTGATGGTCAGGTATTCGTTGCTGATGCTCTTGGCATGTATCGAGATGCCGCTCTCAGAGCCGCAGAGCCAGTTGAGGCAGTTGAGGAAGAAGTCCTCGTTTCCGCCGGAGACGCCCTGGTTCGTGGCATCGTCCAGCAGGTAGGCGGAGGAGACCCAGATGAGCTCGGTCTCGCCGCCGTCGTCCAGGGTCTCGGTGACGGCCACGGCCAGGGCGAAGGGGCCGTCGATGTCGCCCTCCTCCTTCTCATAGGTCGTCATATTGTAGCCGCTCAGCTTGGAGAAGGCCTCGCCCGAGGTGGTGAGCAGCTGCGTGACGGAAACTCCGTCCCGGCCCGTGTCGCTCACGCTCAGGCCCTGCGCGACGGGCAGGCACATGTAGTAGCCGCCGCTGGAGAGGGGGGAGGTGATCTCGTGGCTGCCGTATTCGGGCAGGAGGTTCACGGGCGAGGGGAAGATGTAATTCGACTGGCTGCCCTCGACGACGATGCCGTCCTCGGCCGTGACGCCGTAATACTCCATGACGGCCTCAAGGTTCGTGAGCTCCGTGCCGTCCTGCAGCGGACCCGTGATGAGCACGAGCTTGCCGCCGGCCTGGAGGTATTCGAGGATGGCGTCGCGTTCGGACTCGGAGATATCGCTCGTCGGGGCGTTTATAAGCAGGCAGTCCGCGTCCTCCGGCACGCCCTCCACGGTGAGCAGGGAGAGGCTTTCCGTGAGGATGTTCTGCTTGTCTACGGAGGCCTGGAAATTGGTAGAGAGCGTGGACTCGCCGTGGCCTGTGAGCGTGTAGAGCTTGGGCAGGTCCTCGTTGGTGACGTAGTCGATAGCGCTGGTGAGGGCGCTCTCGCCTGCGAAGCCGACGTCATAGGAGCCGGTGCTGTAGTAGTTGCTGTAGTCGTACTCGTAGATATCCTCGTAGCTGACGTAGGTGCTGCGCTCCCCGCACTCGACGACGAGGCTGTTGTTGTAGATGCTGCCCGTCACATACTGCTGGACGAAGGTGGGCTGAACGTCTGGGTCAATCTTGCTGACCTTCAGGTTCTTAGAGAGGGCGGCGTAGCGGTCGAGCAGGGTGCTGAGGGTAGAGTCCTCGGCGCCGTTCTGGACTATCCAATAGACCGTGACCTCATCCTCAAGGCCGGAGACCAGGAGTTCGGTCTGCTCGGAGAGCGAGAAGAGCTGAGATGAGGTGGTGTCGAACTGCGTATACTTGGCGGGCAGGGCGCTCACCAGGACGTTGGCAAAGACGGCGATGGCGATGACTATTGCCGCGGCGAGCACGCTGTAGCCGCCGACTCGGAAGTTGCGGGTCCGCAGCCTGCCTATCATCTCGCCGGACTGTGGGAGCTTGAGTTTCGGGAATTTCAATCGCTCCACCTCCGTTTCTCAAGCGACTGCACGCTCAAAAAGACGAACACGGCCGCGACGGAGAGGAAATACACCACGGAGCGCAGGTCGAAAACGCCGTCTATGAAGCCGTAGAAGCGGTCAAAGAGCGAGAGCTGCTCCATGACCTCGGGGAAGAGACCCTCAAAGGCTGAGCTGTCCAGGATGAAGCCCAGCAGCAGCGCGCCCTCGAGCACTATCATGAGGACGATGGAGGCAAAGCCCGAGCGGGTCATGAGCCTGAACAGCGCTCCGATGAGCAGGACCAGCACGGTGAAGGCGAGCAGCGAGCCGGACGCCGTGGAAGAGGCGAAGGACGCGAGGCTTGTGATGAAGTAGTTGAGCAGCATGACGACAAAGCAGAGTCCCGCTGCCACGGCCTGGCTCTCCGTTATGGAGGATATGAACATGCCTATGGCGATGAGCGCCGCGCCGAGCAGGTAAAAGCCGAGCACGGCGGAATAGGCCGCGGGCAGCCAGACGTTGCCGAAGAGCCGGAGCACCAGCGGATAGACGCAGATGATAAGCACCGGCAGCGCAAAAACGGTGAGCAGGGCGAGGTACTTGCCGAGCACGACCTCGGTCATGCCCATGGGCAGGGAGTAGAGCAGCTGGTCCGTGCGCTGGCGCTTTTCCTCCGCGATGATCTTCATTGTAAGGATCGGCACTGTGACGAGGAAAACGAAGCTCATGCCCCCGAGCACGTATTCAAAGTTCGTGTAGGCGGAGCGGAGGTTGTAAGCCATCATGTAGATGCCCGCGAAGAGCAGCAGGAAGGCCCCGAACACATAGCCCGTGACGTTTGTGAAGTATGAAGACACCTCATGCTTGTATACGGCGCTCATGACTCGCCCTCCTTTCCCTGGCCGGTCAGCTCGATGAAGATATCCTCGAGGCTGGCCCTGGAGGCGCCCATGCGCAGGATGGGCAGGTCCTCGCGGCTGAATATGCGGAAACATTCGCGGCAGATCCCGTCGCCGTCCGGGACGTCTGTCTCAAGCGTAACGACGCAGCGGTCCTCGCCCCTGGGCTCGGTCTTGAGGCCCGTGACGTGCTCGAGCCCGCCGAGCAGGCGAGCGGCTTTGTCCGCCGGGGCCTCGACGGTGAGCTCCACGGTGGTGGAGCCGGCGAAGAGCTTTTCCAGGTTCTCAGGGGTGTCGCAGGCGACGAGCTTTCCCTTGGAGATTATGAGAACCGTCTGGCACACGGCCTGCACCTCCGAGAGGATGTGGCTGCTGAGTATGACGGTGTGCTCCCGGCCCAAGTCCTTTATGAGGTCGCGTATCTCGATGATCTGGATGGGGTCCAGCCCCACCGTCGGCTCGTCGAGGATGACGACCTTCGGGTCGCCCAGCAGCGCCTGGGCTATGCCCACGCGCTGGCGGTAGCCCTTGGAGAGGTTCTTTATGAGCCGGTTGGCGACGTCTACCGTCTGCGTGACGGACATGACCCGCTCTATCTGCTCCTCGAGCCGCGTTCCGGAAAGGCCCTTGGCCCTGCCGACGAAGGTCAGGTACTCCCTGGGCGTCCTGTCCAGGTAGAGCGGCGGCTGCTCCGGCAGGTAGCCCAGGAGCTTTTTGGCCTCAGCGGAGTTTTCAAAGATGTCGTATCCGCCTATCCTGACCTCGCCGGAGCTGGCGGCGAGGCAGCCGGTCATGATGTTCATGGTTGTGGACTTCCCGGCTCCGTTCGGGCCGAGAAAGCCGTAGATCTGTCCGGCCTCTATCGTGAAGCTGAGGTCGGACACCGCGGTGTGCGCGCCGTAGCGCTTTGTCAAGTGGCTGACTTCGATCAATGCGATGCCCCCTTTCCAGGCCAATGTAGCACGGGGTGCTGAATCAAGCCTGAAAAGGGGGCGCACAAATCGTAAACTATTTTTGAACACTGAGCCGGAGGCAAAACCTGTTGCCGTTTTCAAAGGACTCGGCCCAGAGCTTCCCGCCATGTGCCTCCGCGATGCCGCGGGCGATGGCCAGGCCCAGACCGTAGCTGCCGCCGCTCCGTGCGGAGTCCGCGCGATAGAAGCGCTTAAAGATGTTGCGCAGCTGTTCCGGCGCGAGGGGGACCCCGGTGTTTTCCAGGGTCAGCAGACAGTGACGGCCCTGACGCCGCAGGCGAAGCAGCGCACCGCCGCGCTCGGCCGTGTATTTTTGGGCGTTGTCGAGCAGGATGCCCAGGCACTGGGTAAGCCGTTCCGCGCTGCCTTTGACGTGGATGCCGGGCTCGATCTCGCACTCCAGCGAGAGCCCGCGCTCGTAAAAGAGCGGCTCGAAGGGCAGAACGGCCTCGGAGGCGAGCCGGCTGAGGTCCAGACGCTCGAAACCCTGGGCCGGCAGACCGGAATCCACCCGCGCGAGCTCCAGCAGGCCCTCCACAAGTCCCCGCATGCGCCGGGACATGGTCAGGATGTTCCCGGTCAGTCTTGACCGCAGCTGCGCGTCGCCTCCGGATTCGTCCAGCAGCTGCGCATTGCTGAGTACGACCGTGAGCGGGGTCTTGAGTTCGTGTGAGGCGTCCGCAACGAACTGGCGCTGCCGTTTCCAGGCAAGCTCCACGGGCCGGACGGCCCAGCGTGCCAGCAGCAGGCTCACCAGCAGAAAGACGGCAAAGCTCGCCGCGCCTATGATGAGACAGTTGCGCACCAGGTTTTCCATGACGCTCTTTTCGCTGGACATGTCAGCAAAGACCAGGCGCTCCGCGCCCCGGGACCAGACCCGGCAGAAGCGCAGGCCGTAGTCCTCCAGGACGCCGGAGTTCCTGCCCGCGCTGAGCTCCGTGAGAGTTTGAAGCAATTCCTCATCCGTCAGGTCAAAGTAGCCGCCGGAGGCAGAGACGACGTTCCCGTCGCCGTCCAGCTCCAGCACGAAATAGGGCAGGCGCAGCCCGTCCGGGAGTTCGCCCGGCCCGCCGAGGCGCAGCGGGTCCTGCGCGACGGCCTGCATCATGCCCATGCTCTCGCGCTCCAGGTTGGCCCGTGTGAAGTAAAAGACCATGGCGAAGATGGCAAAGAGCATGAGTGTCACGATGGACATGTTGATGCAGACGAATTTGAACCTCAGCCGGCGTATCAAGTGCTGTGCACCTCCAGGTGGTAGCCGAGCAGCCGTATGGACTCGATGCTGAGGTCCGAGCCGATGGCCCGGAGCTTTTTGCGCAGGAAGCCGACATAGACCTCCACGTTGTTCTCGCCGGAGTTTGTCTCGTAGCCCCAGACGCGGGTGAGGATGGCCTCCTTTTTGATGCTGCGTCCCTGCATCTGCATGAGCAGGCGCATGACGTCGAATTCACGGGAGGAGAGGCGCACGCTGCCGACGGCGCTGAGCGTGTATCCGGTGAGGTCGAGGCAGGTGTTCCCGTAGCTGAGAACGTCCACCTGCGCGCCCTGGCGCCGGAGCAGGGCGTTGATGCAGGCCAAAAGCTCCCGGTTGTCGAAGGGTTTGGTGAGGTAGTAGTCCGCGCCGGCGTTCAGGCCCTCTATCCGGTCCCGTACTCCGCCCTTGGCCGTCAGCATGAGGATGGGCGTTGCGACGCGCTTGGCCCGCACGCGCCTAGCCAGGCTGTAGCCGTCCAGCCCCGGCATCATGACGTCCAGGATGAGCAGGTCGTAAACGCCGGTCTCGGCGTATTCCGCGCCGTTTTCGCCGTCCGTCACGACCTCAACCTCAAAACCGCGCAGCTCCAGGAGCGTTCTCAGCCCCTCGGCCAGCAGCGCCTCGTCCTCGACTATAAGTATTTTCATTAAGCATCACCCGGCTACAGGATACAATGCCTAACTTAAATGAACCTGAAAAGCCCGCCCTCAGATGACGAATTGCTCCATATAGCGCTTAGAGAGACGGATGGATTTCAAAACGGAGGCCTCGTAGTCCTCAAAGGCCTTGTCCTCGACCTCGATGCAGGCGGCGCCGTCGTAGCCGATGTCCGTGAGCGCGGAGCAGTAGGCGCCCCAGTCCACGTCGCCCAGGCCGGGCAGCTTGGGGGACATGTAGTCCAGCGGGTAGGCCATGGTGCCGCACTGGCGGAGCTTTTCGGGGTAGAGCTTGATGTCCTTGAAGTGGACGTGGAAGATCTTGTCCCGGAACTCATATATCGGCGCGATGTAATCCACCATCTGCCAGACAAAGTGTGAGGGGTCGTAGTTGATGCCGAGCATGGGGCTCTTTATGATATCAAAGACCTGCCGCCAGATGACGGGGGTGGTCATGAGGTTCTGGCCGCCGGGCCACTGGTCTGGGCCGAAGAGCATGGGGCAGTTTTCGATCGCCACGCGCACGCCCAGCTCCTCCGCGAGCTGCATGATGCCCGGCCAGACCGCCGCGACCTCCCGCAGGTTGCCCTCGATGTCCATGTCCTGGACCCGGCCGATGAAGGTGGTCACCATGTTGACTCCCAGCATTGCGGAGGCACGGATGACCTTCTTCAGATGCTCGACGTTCGCCGCGCGCTTGAGCGGGTCCCCGTCCAGGGTGTTGGGGTAGAAGGCGAGGGAGGAGATCTCCACCTTCCTCTGCGCGCAGTAGTCGAGAATGTAGTCGCGCCGGGCCTCGTCGAGCTCGTCCACGTCGATATGGCTGACGCCCGCGTAGCGCCGCTCCGCCTTGCCGCAGGGCCAGCAGGCGACCTCAACGCAGTCGAAACCCAGCTCCGATACGGTATCGACCATCTTCTCGAAGCCATAGTCGGCCAGTATAGCCGATACCAAACCAATTTTCATTTGAGTGTACCTCCTAATAAAAATGCTTCATATGGGCATAGTGTAAACGTTTTTACAGGCCATAGTCAAGCATTATTTCGCACTTTTTGAAAAAATCGCGGGTGGATAAGCCTGGGAGGACGAAGCGCTACGTCAAACTATACAATCAAAGCACAATGAAACTGTGATTATTATTCAAAAAATCTACATGGGCAAAACTGAGCCTTGACTTGAGCACGGGAATTGTGCATTAATTTAGTTGAAAACCATTACATTATGACGATGGATTGAGCATTATGCTGGAAGATACTAATGTAACAATTGAAGACGTAGCGCGTGAGGCGATGGTCTCGGTGGCGACGGTGTCGCGCGTGGTGAACGAGAGCGGCAGGGTCAGTGAGGCGACGGCGCGGCGCGTCCGGCAGGCTATAGACAAGCTGGGCTATGTGCCTAACCCCTCTGCGCGCAACCTGCGCCGGGGAGAGAGCAAGGTCGTGCTCATCATGGTGCCGAACTTCACGAACCCCTATTATTCGCACATCCTCTCCGGCATCTGCGACGCGGCGCAGTTCCTGGGCTACAGTGCCTTCATAAGCAGCGACAAGGACGCCAACCAGGAGAAGATCTTCACCAGCATGATGGAGGGCCGCCGCGCGGACGGAACCATCTTCCTGACCTGCTGCTATGACGACGCCTGGCTGGGCAAATATGTGGACCGCTACCCGATAGTCCAGTGCGCGGAGGCGGTGGACAATGTTCCGCTGCCCTATGTGTCCATAGACAACTACGGGGCGATGTGCGAGCTCGTGCGCCATGTGCGCCAGCTCGGCCACGAGAAGATAGCCTATGTGAACATAGAAAACCGCTTTCTCTCCACCCGTCAGAGAAAACAGGGCTATTGCGACTCCGTGTCGGGTGGGCCGTCCGGGCGGCCCGTGCGGAGCGAATACGTAGTAGGTACTGAGGACTACAGCTACGAGAGCGGGATCGCTGCGGCGGAGCGCCTCTTGAGCCTGCCGGACAGGCCCACGGCCATCCTCTGCGGCTCGGATATGCTGGCCCTGGGCGTGGTGTCCAAGGCGAGGGAGCTGGGACTCTCGGTCCCGGGCGAGCTCTCCGTAACGGGCTTCGACGACGTCGATTACGCCAAGATGTTCCACCCCTATATAACTACCGTCGCCCAGCCCTGCTACGAGCTCGGCTGGACATCGATGCAGAAGCTGAAGGACTGCATAGAAAAGGCGGAGAACGACAATGTCCACATCGTCATGCCCCACAAGCTCAAACTGAGGGAATCCACGGCAGGGCCGGAGAATACCTGAAATCTACATTCCGATTTACCCCATGCCCGCGCAAGCCAGGCAAACACGTAAGACCGCCAAGGCGAGTCTCGCGTGTTTCCCGTAATATGTAAACGATTACATTGTCAAAGCTAAGAGCGAAAGGAGAAGAAAAAGTGAGCATAAAGATCTCGTACAACACACTGGTATACGTCAATGAGGACGTGGAGAAGAGCATCGAGCGTCTCGCGCGTTTCGGCTACGACGGCGTGGACCTTGTAGGCGAGCCGGAGCGCTACGACGCCGCTCAGGTGCGCGCGCTGCTGGGCCGCTACAAGATCACCGCGAGCTCCATCTGCGCAGTATTCAGCGCCGAGCGGGACTTCGCCTCTTCAAAGCCGGAGGTGCGGAAAAATGCGGTGGACTATGTGAAGCGCTGCGTGGACTTCGCCAAGGAGATAGGCGCGCACTCGATAAGCGTACAGGCCTCCGCCTGCATGAAAACGGCGAGCGAAGCGCCTGCGGAACAGGAGTGGAGCTGGGCGGTCGCCGGTCTGCGCGAGGCTGGCGAGTACGCGCTCTCCGCGGGCATCCGCCTGACGCTGGAGGCCTGGAACCGCTATGAGACCTATCTCATAAACCGTCTTTCCCAGGCTCTTGCGATGGTGAAGGAGATAGACCTGCCGAACGTCGGCGTCATGGGCGACACCTACCATATGAATATAGAGGAGTCCGACATGGCCGCCGCGCTGCGCGAGGTGGGCGACAAGCTCTATTACCTCCACATCGCGGACAGCAACCGCGCCGCGCCGGGCAGGGGCCATATAGACTTCAAGCCCATAGCGCAGGCCCTGCGCGACATCGGCTATGACGGATGGGTCTCCATGGAGCTGCTGCCTGCCGCGGCGGACCCCTTCGGCGGCGTGGTCTGCGAGGAGTTCTACGACCAGTACACTCAGGAGTCTATAGACTTCCTCCACAAGCTCTTTGCGGAAATTAAATGACCGGGCCAGGCGCGGTCTTTAATTAAAAATCAAACGAACAGCACAGAAAGGAAATGAAATGAAATGATGAAAAAGCTAACAGCACTTCTCCTGGTGGCCATCATGGCTCTCGGCCTGCTTGCCGGCTGCGGCACAACGGAGAACACCGACCCCAGCACCGAGCCCAGCGACAGCACGACCACTACCGAGCCCAGCACTGAGCCGAGCGACGGCGGCGAGACCGAGAAGTACTACATCGCCGCTTCCCACGGCTACGGCGCCGTGCAGCACTGGCAGATAAAGACCATCGGCATGGAGGACGCCGCCGCCGAGCTGGGCGTCGAGTTCATCTACAAGTACGCCGACGGCGACCTGCAGCAGGAGGTCGCGGACATAGAGAACTTCGTCGAGATGGGCGTTGATTACATCATCGTCGGCCCCTGCAACTCCGAGGGCATTGTGCCGACCATCGAAGAGGCCCAGGGCAAGGGCGTGGCCATCGGCACCTGCGACATCGGCATCGACGGCGCAGACGTCGCCAGCTTTGTCAGCTCCGACAACTACGGCATCGGCCAGCTTGCGGCCGAGTACATCGGCGAGCAGCTGGGCGGCAGCGGCCAGATCGCCATTCTCACCTGGCCCTCCGCCTCCGCCACCGCTGACCGCGCCCAGGGCTTCCTGGACAAGCTCGCCGAGTCCTATCCCGACATCGAGATAGTGGCCGAGCAGGACTGCAACGCCGACCGCAGCACCGCCCTCAATGCCGCCGAGAGCATCATCGGCGCTCACCCCGAGGTCCAGTTCATCTGGGGAGCCAACGCCGAGATGGCCCTGGGCGCCTATGCCGCGACCCAGTCCACCAACAGGACCGACATCAAGGTCGTCGCCGTTGACACCGACGGAGAGGTCATGGACGCCATAGCCGGCGGCACCAACCTGGTCGCCACCGTGTCCCAGGACCCCTACACCATGGGCTACAAGGCCGTTGAAAACGCCGTCAAGTACCTGAAGGGCGAGGCGGTCGAGGACGTCTACATCGAGTGCGAGATCGTCACCGCGGACAACTGCGCCGACATCATCGCCAGGGACGAGGCCTATCTGAACAAATAAAGCGCAAAAGCTCCCGGCCGCTGCAAGGCGGCCGGGACAGCCTGAAAAAAGGGCGCATGCACGGGAGATGGAGCATGGAAAACACCATTTTGAAAATGACAAACATTTCCAAGTCCTTTTCTGGGGTACAGGTACTGAGCGGCGTGGACTTTGAGCTGCGCGCGGGCGAGGTGCATGTGCTGATGGGCGAGAACGGAGCCGGAAAATCGACGCTGATGAAGATCCTGACCGGCGTCTACCGCCCGAACGGAGGGGACATCTACCTGGCGGACGGGGCCGGGGAACTAAAAAAGACCGTTATCGAGGACCCGAAGGCCGCCCTGGAGCTGGGCATCAGCATGGTGTTCCAGGAGTTCAACCTGATGCCGAATATGAGCATATCCGAGAACATCTCCATCGGCTTCGAGCCGACGAAGCGCGGCGTCATCGACTGGGATACGATGAACAGGAAAGCGGAGGAGATGCTCAGGAAAGTGGGCCTGGACCTGCCCGTCAGTACGGAGGTCGGCAGGCTTACGACGGCGGAAAAGCAGGGCGTGGAGATCGCCAAGTGCCTCTCGCACGACGGACGGATAATCATTCTGGACGAGCCGACTTCCAGCCTTTCAGAGCGCGAGGTGCGGACCCTGTTCGAGCTTATCAAGGAACTGAAGAGCCAGGGCATCAGCATCGTGTATATCTCCCACCGCATGGAGGAGATATTCGAGATAGGCGACAGGATAACGGTGTTCCGGGACGGTCACAGCGTGGCGACGCTGCCAGTTGCCGAGGTCTGCGAGCGCGAGCTCATAAAGCTCATGATAGGCAGCGAGGTCGTGGACAAGGTGACGGAGCGCCGCTCCCGCGATAACCTGGTACCCGGTCTAGAAGCGCGGGGCATAAAGAGCCGGAAATACGACAAGCCGGTGGACTTCACGGCATATAAGGGAGAGATAGTGGGTATTTTCGGCCTGGTGGGCGCGGGACGGACGGAGCTTGCGCGCGTGCTCTTCGGCATAGACCCCAGCGACTGCGGCGAGATAATAAAGGACGGCCGGCCCATAAAGCTCCGCTCCCCGGCAGACGCAATTAAGAACCGGATAGGCATGATACCCGAGGACCGCAAGGAATACGGTCTCATCACGAGGCACGACGTGCAGAACAACCTCACGCTGGTCAAACTGCGGGAGCTGCCCTGGTTCCTCCGCACGACGAGGCGCGAGGAGGAGCTGACCGACGAGTATATCCAGAAGCTCTCCATCGCCACTAAGAGCCGCTACCAGCTGCTTGAGCGCCTTTCCGGCGGCAACCAGCAGAAGGTGGTCATCGCCAAGTGGATATCCATGGAGCTGGACGTCATCATCCTGGACGAGCCTACACGCGGCGTGGACGTGAAGGCCAAGGCCGAGATCTACGAGCTGATGCGCTCCCTGGCGGAAAGCGGCAAGTGCATCATAATGATATCCTCCGACCTGCCGGAGATACTCCGCGTCAGCCACCGTGTCGTGGTCATGCACGACGGGGCCATAACTCTGGACAGCCCCACCGCGGAGCTGGACCAGGAAAAAATTCTGTACGCTGCGCTGAACTGAGGTGTTGAGCATGGAAATGAAAAAGGCTAGAAACATTGAAATCATACGGCAGCTCTCGCTGCTTTTCCTTCTGCTGCTGGAGATCATACTGTTTTCGCTCCTGGCCGAGCGCTTCTTCAGTTTCAGCAACGCTATAAGCATCCTGCGTCAGGTGTCCGTCACGGGCATCTCGGCGATGGGCATGTTCATGATAATCCTGCTGGGCGACATCGACCTTTCTGTCGGTTCCATGTATGCCTTCATCGGCGTGGTCAGCGCGCTGATCTTCAAAACGACGGAGAGCGCCGTCCTCGCCATCATAGCGGCCCTGGTCATCGGAACGGGCATCGGTTTCATAAACGGGACGATAACGGCGCGGTTCAAGATCCCCGCCTTCATAACCACCCTGGCCACCATGAGCGTGTGCAGCGGCTTTGCCTACATTATTACAAAGGGTACGCCCATCGGCGTGACGAATCCGGCGTTCACCTTCCTGGGCTCCGGCTACATCGCGGGCGTCATCCCGCTGCCGATAATCTTCATGCTCATCGTCCTGGCCCTGGGCTATTTCACGATGTATAAGACCCGCTTCGGCCGGCACATCTACGCCTGCGGCGGCAACGCTCAGGCGGCGAAATGGTCCGGCATAAACGCGGACAAAATAAAGGTGTTGGTGTTTGTCATCGCGGGCTTTCTGAACGGCTTTGCGGCCATCGTCCTGGCCGGGCGTCTGGGCGGCGGCCTACCCTCGGCGGGCGACGGCTCCGAGATGGACGTCATCACCGCCGTCGTCCTCGGCGGAACGAGCATGACGGGCGGCAAGGGCAAGCTCTGGGGCGTGGTCCTCGGCGTGCTCATAATAGGCGTGCTGACCGTCGGCCTCACGATGGTGGGCGTCTCGACCTACTGGCAGAACGTCATAAAGGGCGTCATCATAGTCGCCGCGGTCATAATAGATACCAAGGGTACAAAAACCGCCTGAACTAAGGAGGAATACACACATGAGAACAATGGACGCCGTAATATTTCAGGACATAGGCAAGTGGGGCTTTGAAAAGCGCCCGGTCCCGGAGGTCAAAAGGCCGAACGACGTGCTCGTGGAGATGGAGGCCTGCAGCATCTGCGGCACGGACGTCCACGTCCTGAGCGACCCTCCCGGCTTTGCCGGGACCAAGGGCATCGTCCTGGGCCACGAGTGCGTCGGCACGGTGCTTGAAACGGGCGAAGCCGTCAGCGGGCTCAAGGCCGGCGACAGGGTCGTACTCATCCCGAACATCAACTGCGAGCACTGTGAATACTGCCGCATCGGCTGGCCCAACCTCTGCGAGAACGAGGAGATCATGGGCGTGACGATAGACGGCATCTTCGCCAAGTACTTCGTCGCGCCGGAGAAGGCGCTGACCAAGATCCCTGCGGATATGCCGAAGGACCTCGCGGTGTTCTGCGAGCCGGTGAACTGCGTCATGGGCGCGATGGACACGGTGCGCGTCCTGCCGGGCGAGACCGCGCTGGTGCTGGGCGGCGGGCCGATCGGCCTCTACTATGCCATGCTGCTCAAGGCCAACGGCGCGGGCAAGGTGATCGTCTCGGAGCCCTCGGCCCTGCGCGCGGATATCGCACGCGAATGCGGCGCGGACCTCGTGGTGGACCCCACGAGCGAGGACCTGCGCTCCGTGGTCCTGCGCGAGACGAACGGCCTGGGCGCGGACATCTGCGCCGACGCCGTCGGCACCCTGCTGCCTGACGCCATAGCCTGCACACGCCGCGCCGGCCGCATAGTCATCATCGGCCTGAACGAGCACGCGCAGCAGACCATCTGCCAGACCGATATCATGAAGAACGGCCTCTTCGTCTACGGCAACTACAACGGCCACTTCTCCATGAACCCGACCGTCAAGATGCTGAACTCCGGGCTCATCCCCGTCGAAAAGCTCATAACCCACAGGCTGCCGCTGTCGAAGTTCGGCGAAGGCCTGGAGGCCATGCGCTCCGGCGAGGCGCTCGAGGTCATCCTCTACCCGGACTGATAGGGGGGAGCGCCGATGTATAAGTACAGCATGACCCAGTGGATAGTCGGAGACGAGGACATAGAGCAGTCCTTCCGCCGACTGAAGAACTGCGGATACGACGGCATTGAGTTCGCCGCGGAGCCCTATACGCTGGACGCAGAGCGGCTGCTGGCGCTGATGGAGAAGTACGGGCTCTCCTGCACCTCGCTGTGCGGCATTTTCCCGGAGGAGCGTGACCTCACGGCCTCGGAGCCGGAGGCGGCCGAGGCGGCGGTGAAGTACGTCTGCGACAGCGCGGACCTGGCCGTGCGCGTGGGCGCGCCGCTCATGATAGTCGTCCCCTCGCCCGTGGGCCGGGTGGCCCCTCCGGCGGGCCGGAGCATAGAGGATATCCGCGCCTGCGCGGTGCGCAACATACGCCGCGCGGCGGACTACGCGCACAGCCGCGGCGTCATCCTGGCCATCGAGGCCATAAACAGATACGAGACCTACTTCGCCAACACCCTTGAGAAAGCGCTCAGCCTGGTCGAGGAGATAGACCACCCGGCTGTGAAGCTCATGGCCGACCTCTTCCACATGAGCCTGGAAGAGCGGGACATACCCCGGAGCCTGCGCATGATAGCAAAGCATCTGGTCCACGTCCACATCGCGGACAACACGCGCGAGGCGGCGGGGCTGGGCTCCACGGACTTCCGGGCTGCGCTGAGAACGCTTATGGACATCGGCTACTGCGGAAGCCTGACGATGGAGTTCATGCCGCGCCTGGCGAACCCCTATGAGTCCGGCGCGCTGAGCACGCAGTCTGAGCTGATGGACGTCTACGCGAAGCAATCAATAGATTATATGAGGTGCGTGGAGGCAAGCCTCACCTGCGCCGCCCCGGAAAGGAACTGCCAAGAGCATGAGTAAGAAACTGAGCTGCGGAATGGTAGGCGGCGACCTGGGCAGCTTCATCGGCAACGTACACCGCAGCGCGATGATGCTGGACCCGAGGGTCCGCCTGGTGAGCGGCTGCTTTTCCCGACACGCGGAGAAAAACGCCGCCTGTGGAGAGAGGTTCGACATTGACCCCTCGCGCCTGTATACAGACTGGCGCGAGATGGTGAAGGCGGAGGCCGCGCGAGGCGAGGACAAGATAGACTTTGTCTCCGTCTGCACGCCGAACTATGTCCACTACGAGGTCTGCCGCGAGTTTCTGCTCGCGGGCGTGAACGTGGTCTGCGAAAAGCCGCTGTGCTTTGAGGTCTCGGAGGCGGAGGAACTCTGCCGCCTGGCGAAGGAGCGCGGCCTGGTGTTTGCCGTTACATACACCTATACCGGCTACAACATGGTGAAGGTCATGCGGCAGATGATAGGCCGCGGCGACATCGGGGACATCGTATCCGTGAGCGCGGAATATGTGCAGGACTGGCTGCTGGACGAGCTCTCCCACGAGGGCGAGGTGAACTCCGGCATTTGGCGCACGGACCCGAAGTTCACCGGCATAGGCAACACGGTGGGCGACATCGGCACGCACATGGAGAACATAGTCCACTACCTCACGGGCCTGCGCATAAAGCGCCTGTGCGCCACGGTGGACCGCTACGGCAAGAAGCTCGACTACAACGACAACATCCTCGTGGAGTATGAGAACGGCGTCCACGGTTCGTACTGGTGCAGCCAGGTGGCGGCGGGCAAGCTGAACGGGCTGCGCCTGGGCATTTACGGGACCAAAGGCGCGCTGGAGTGGGAGCAGCATTACCCGGACTACGTCCGCTATACGCGGCACGGCGAGGCGCCGCAGATACTGTCGAAGGGCTGCGCCTTTCTGGACGTGCCGGCAGCCGCGGGAGCGAGGCTGCCCAGCGGACATCCCGAGGGCTTCTATTGCGCCTTTGCGAACATCTACCGCAACGTCGCAACGACGCTCCTGAAGCTGAAGTCCGGCGAGACCCCGACGGCCGAGGACCTGGACTTCCAGACCGTCGAAAACGGCCTGGACGGCGTGCGCTTCGTCCACGCTGTCATCGAGTCCGGCGAGAAGGACTCCGCCTGGGTGGAGCTGGGCTGAGCCTGAGAAAAGAATACGCCCCCGCAACGGCTGAGGCCGGAGCGGGGGCTTTTCGCATCTTGTTACAGGAGCAGACTTCCGAGCAGACTGCCCAGGGTCAAGCCTATCGCCATTTGAATGAGCAGGATAAGCATGCCCCATTTGAGAATGGTCTTGCTGTCCCCCCAGCCGGAGGCGTAAGCCACGGCGGCGGCGGGGGTGGCGGGCGCGGTGGCCCAGCCGTTCTGTGCGGCGCTGGTTATGAGGATGGAGAGCAGCATCGGCTCAAGCATACCCTCGTATACGCTCATGCAAAGCGGCAGCGCCACGGTATAGACGGCGGAGAGCGCCACGGAGTTCGAGCAGAAATTGGTCAGCACGTTCACGATGAGGACCATCAGGATAAGGAACACCGTGGGGTGTACGCCCGAGAAAACGGGGGAGAGGATCTGGGAGAGCCATTCGGATATCCCAGCCTCCGGCTCGCCCATGAAGGAGCCGAGCCCCATGATGGAGGCGATGAAGAGGAAGGTGGGCCAGTTGACGGCTTTGACGGCGTCACCCCAGTCGAGGATCTTCTCACCGTCCACGGTGATGAAGTTCATGAGAAACAGCGCGATCAGCGGCGGTATGCAGTTGCTGATCTTGCTGAGAATGGGGTAAACAGACGGCAATATGTATCGGCTCAGTCCCGGCAGGAGCCAGAGCACAACGCAGGCGCAGTAGAAGGCAACGGACCACTTTTCCCGCTTCGATACTTTGCCGCAGGACGCGGCGAGCATGTCGTAGTCGATGCCAGAAAAGCTGCTTACGTCCGGTTTCCAGACCAGGCGTACCAGGAGGTACACTACCACTGAACTGACCACCGATATCGGCGTGCCGATCGCGCAGAAGAGGAAGAAGTCCATGGGCTCCCCTGTGTAGGACTCATAAAGCGAGAAGCCCTGCGTGGTGACGGCATGCGAGATGGGGTTGGAGCCATTGGCCAGCTGCGAGACCACAACGGTACACAGCAGCAGCATGGATGAGAGCTGGCAGCGCCTGCCCTTATCCAGACCCACGTTCTCAAAGATGCTGAGGAGAATGGGCATCAGGATCATGATGCAGGTCGCAGCGGAGAGGAAGAGGTTCAGGACATAGACCGCCGTGAAATACATCGCCACGGTCCACCATGGGCTTTTTCGCGCGAGCGAGTTCGTGAGGAACCAGATGGCTATCCGTCTGGCCGCGCCGCTCTCCGTCAGGCTGCTGGCCAGCATGAAGCAGAAGAGCAGAAACACCACCGTGCTGTTGCCGAAGGTAGCCTGAGTGACCTGCGATACGCTTACCCCCGGCACGGTCATGAGCGCGAATACCACCGCCATGCTCGTCCAGCCCGTCCCCCAGCTCAGGAACAGCACTATCGCTGAAACGAGGACGCCCAGGATCTGAAAGCCGGTCTCCGGCAGTCCTGGAGGGGCAGGCAGGAGCTTTGTAGCGACAAAAGCCAGCACCCCCGCCGCCAGCGCAGCGTACTTCGACGCGGATGTTTTATGTGCAGTCATTTATTTCTCCAGACTCTAGTCATGTTTGAGACCCGCCCCGGTTCTCTGGCGAGACCGGGGCGGAGGGTTTTATTGATCTTTATAGATGGACTCGTAGTTCCCCTGGATGGATCTCACGACTTCGGAGAGCACATCGCAGACCGGGGTAGGCACGTTGGCCATCTTGCCGTAGGTCGAGATCGCGCCCGAGAGGGTGTCCACCTCAGTGGGCCGCTTGTAGATGAGCAGATCCTGGGCGAGGGAGGGGTAGTAGTCGCCGTAGCTCTTGACGGTGGTCGGCACGTCGGCTATGAGCCCGTCGTAGAGGTTCGGCGCAACGCCCATGGCCGCGGCCACGTCGCTGGCCTCCTTGAGTATGGCCTTGACCAGACCGAAGCCGTGCTCGTCCTCATAGACCTTCTTCATCGTGAGGCCCAGGACCGCGCAGACCGTGTTGAAGCCGCTGTTGGCGGCCGCCTTTTTCCAGATGTAGGGCCGGATGTCATCGTGGTACTCGGGGGCGAGGCCGCCCTTTGCAAAGGCATCCACGATGTACTTGCAGGCTGCGGCGCTGAGGTCGGTGCGCTCGATGGGGCCGAGGAACATGTTCGAGATGCCCAGGCTGGGCTTGGCAACGCAGCGTCCGGGGCCGGGCAGCTCAGTACCCATGCGCCCGCAGCCGCATCCGATGCGGCCCATAGGCACAAACTCGCTCAGGGCCAGGTCGTTGCCGAGGCCGTTCTGAAGTGAGATGACGACGGTGTTTTCACCGATACAGCACATGGCGCCCTGCATTGCGCTCCTGGTGTGCGTGGACTTTACAAGGACGATGAGTATGTCGCAGAGCCCGACCTCCTCGGCCGTATACGCCGTGTGGAAACCGGTGACGACGCGCTCGCCGTTGTGGTCCTTGAAGATGAGGCCGTGGTCGCGCACTGCGTCCATGTGGGCGCGGTTGAGGTCAATGAGCCAGATATCGTCAATGCCGCCGAGCTTCATGTAGGCCGCGAAGGCGCTTCCGGTGGCGCCGCTGCCGAGTATAGCAACTTTCATTTTTAGAGCATCCTTTCTGTCAGTAGTACCCGTCTTAGAGCAGGACGGAGCCGAGCGCGTAGCCGAGGGTCATGGTCACGATGACGTGCAGCACCATGGCCAGCAGACCCCAGACGATCATGGACTTGGTATCGACCCAATCGGAGCCGTAGACGACGGCGGCGGTCGGGCTGGCGGGAGGCGTGGTCCAACCGTTGTTGGCGGCGCTGGTCACGAGCGCGGCCACGAGGAACACGCTGATCTGTCCCTCGTACACGCCCATTGCCAGAGGCATTGCGACGGCGAGCATGACGGAGACGGTGACGGTGTTGGAGGTGAAGTTCGTCATGAGATCCGCGAGCAGGACCATGATGACGAGGAATACGAAGGGGCTGATGTTAGAGAACACCGGCGCAAGCACCTGGCTCATCCAGTCGGGGATACCGATGTTGGCGTTGCCCATGAAAGAGCCGAGGCCCATTATGGAAGCGATGAACATGAACGAGGGCCAGTTGACGGACTTGACCGCCTCGCCCCAAGCGAGGACGGGCTCGCCGTCTACCTTGATGAAGTTCATGAGGAAGAGCGCCGCCAGCGGGGGCAGGCAATTGTTTATCTTGTTGAAAAACTCCGCGGAGGCCGGCCAGACATATTCGCTCAGGCCGGGCATCATCCACAGAATGACGCAGACGATGTAGAAGAAAATGGAGTATTTCTCTTTTTTGGTCATGGGTCCGACGGTGGACTTGAGCGCCTCATAGTTGATGCCGGTGAGCATGCTGACGTCCGGACGCCAGATGAAGCGGACCATGAAGAAGAACAGCAGGAAGCTCACGATGGCGATGGGCGTTCCGATGGCGCAGTAGGTGAAGAAATCCATGGCCTCGCCTGTGAAGGACTCATAGAACGAGAAGCCCTGGAGCGTGGTGGCGTGAGAGATGGGGTTGCCGCCGTTGGAGAGCAGGCCGGTGACCAGGGTGCCGAGCATGATCGCCACGGCGATGGGGGCCTTCTGCTCCTTCTTGACGCCGACGCTCTCAAGCAGCTCGACGGCAATGGGGAGCATGACGAATATCGTTGCGGCGGTGGAGAGGACGTAGTTGAGCACGAAGTTGGCGGTGAAGTACATTATTACCGTCCACCAGGGGCTCTTACGGGCGAGATTGTTTGTGAGGAACCAGACGGCGATACGCCTTGCGGCGCCGCTCTTTGTGAGACATGCGGCGAGCATCATGCAGAACATCAGGAACACGACGGTGTTGTTGCCGAAGGTGGCCTGGGTGACCTGGGATACGCTCAGACCGGGGACAGTCATAAGAGCGAAGATGATAGCCATGCTGGGCCAACCGGTGCCCCAGCTCAGAAAGAGTATGATAGCGCCTACAAGGATGCCGAGGACCTGAAAGCCTGCCTGTGACAGCCCCGCAGGGGGCGCTATGAGGCCGGTGGCAAACATGCAGAACAGCGCAACAACGAGCGCTATCCATTTACCGGCCGAGGTTTTCTTTGCGGACATAATTCTCCTCCCATTTCTTTTGTGCCGCAGCATCGACCCTCGCGCTACCAGCCGCGTTTGGTTCAATGTGCACATATTTTTCCCCTGTCTTGGCCCAAAAGACAGACAAATTGCAGCACAATAGTAACTTGCAAAAAGTTTGTGTGTCAAAAAAAGCGGAAAGCGGCGTGAATTGGTCAGAAAATCGCGCAGTTTGCTCCCGAGTGGTTTTGTAAAGACTCACAGTTTGATAGCGCCAAAATTAACAATCTTTTTTGCAGTTATTACAAATTGACATTCGGTTCTTTGACGTTTATTTTAATTTATAAGTAAAACAAATCAAAAGGAGGCTTCGCTTATGAAACAAGATAACAGGGGCGCCCGTATGGAGCAGATGCGGGCGGAAAACCCTTTCCTCTCCAATACTGAGGTGGTATACCGGCTCATCCGCGAGGACATCGTGGAGCACCGGATGAAGCCCGGCCAGAAGATAAACCAGGAGCAGCTGGCGGACGAGCTGAACATCAGCCGCACTCCGGTGAGGGACGCTCTGGCCATCCTTGAGAACGACGGTTATCTCATCAAGGGCGCTCAGGGCTATGTGGTCTACGAGATGAAGATAGGCGACTACATGATGCTGCTGGACCTGCGCATAGCCATAGAGCGCCTGGCCGTGCGCCTGGCGTGTTCGCGCATACGCAACTCCGAGGCGGAGAAGATAAAGAAGAACCTGGACGAGACCCGCGCCCTCCTGGAGAAATGCTACAATACCGCCTGGGACAAGGACTTTGCGATCATAGACGAGCAAAAGGCCAAAAAGCTCTTCTTCGAGTTCGGAAAGAAGGACCAGGAGTTCCACCGCCTTGTTGTCGCCGCTTCGCACAACAAGTACGTCATCCAGGCCTACGACGACCTGCTACCGAAGATACATTTCTTCCGCTTTTTCGCGCTGGACGTGAACGCCATCCTCAACATGGTGGAGCGGCACCAGATGATCTACAAAGCCATAATCAGCCGGGACGAGGAGCTCGCGGAGCACAAGATGCAGACTCATCTGGCGCTGACGGTCAGCCGTGCGATGCGGTACTGACAGTCCGGCAGGCTGCTGAAAAAACAGGACACAAAAAGGAGATTTGCGCAAATTCCTGCGCAGATCTTCTTTTTTTGACCAAAATTCGACACGCCTACCGGGAAGGTTTATAGTGAAAACAACCAAAGCCCGGGCGGGCCCACGCCCGGGCCGGGAACCAAGGGGGCGGGCCGCGACCAGCCGCGGCCTGCTCCGACCCGGAAAAGGAGCTGATATATTGCGAAGGATCCTGGTCATAAACACCGGCTCGACCTCGACGAAGCTCGCGGTGTTTGAGGACCTGAAGAACGTATTCGAGACGAATGTTAGCCATTCCGCGGAGGAGATAGGCGCCTGCGGCGACCTGCTTGGCCAATATCCGATGCGTCTGCGCGCCATACGCAGCTGCCTGGAGGAAAACAGCCTGACGAAATCGGGCTTTGACGCAGTGGCGGCCCGAGGCGGCACCTTCGGCTACGCCAAGGGCGGGGCCTATCTCGTGGAGGAGAACCTGCTCGCGGCCTGCCGCGACCCCATCACGAACCATCCCTCCAACCTTTCGGCCATAATCGGAGCGGAGCTGGCGGCGGAGTTCGGCTGCAAGGCCTACATCTACGACGCCGTCTGCGTGAATGAGGTCACCGATATGGCCCGCATGACGGGCCTGGCTGAGGTGAAGCGCCGCCCCTTCTCGCACGTGCTGAACACGAGAGCCGTGGCCCGCGACGTAGCGGCCAAGCTCGGCAAGCGTTATGAGGACCTGAACATCATAGTCGCCCACCTGGGCGGGGGCATCAGCGTGAACCTGCATGTACACGGCAGGATAGTGGACCTCTGCTCGGACGACGAAGGCCCCATGTCTCCGGAACGCGCCGGCAGCATGAACGGCAAGTCCTATGTGGACATGTGCTATTCCGGCAAGTTCACAAAGGCGGAGATGATGCGCCACATCAAGGGCGAGGGTGGACTTGTGTCCCATCTCGGCACCTCGAGCCTCATAGAGGTGGAGGAGCGCATAGACGCGGGCGACAGCCACGCGGACTTTGTCCTGGACACGATGGCCTACCAGATAGCGAAGGCCATAGGCGCGCTGGCCGCAGCGGCCTGCGGCGAGATAGACGCCGTAATCCTGACGGGCGGCTGCGCTCATTCGAGGCGCCTGACCGAGCGGATAAGCGAGAGGGTCCGCTTTATCGCCCCGGTGGCGATAGTCCCCGGCGCGAAGGAAATGGAGGCCCTGGCCGAGGGCATCACGAGGGTGCTTGAGGGCAAGGAGAACTACAGCATTTATGAAAAGTCTGGAGGACAGTGAGAGTGTACGCTAGCTTTGACGACATCATAAACGCCGCCTGTGCGCGCAAGACCAAGCGGACCATAGCCATAGCCGCGGCGGAGGACGACAAGATGGTACACGTCGCCCAGGCGGTGACGGAGCGCGGACTCTGCGGGGTCATCATGGTAGGCAACGCGGAGGGCATGAAGAAGCTGATGCGCGAGGCCGGCCTGCCGGAGGACAGCGTGGAACTCGTGGACGAGCAGGACCCGGACAGGCTGGGCCTGACCGCGGCGAAGCTGGTGCGCGAAGGGCGCGCGGACATCCTGGTCAAGGGCAAGATGAACACAAGCGACTTTCTGCGCGCCGTCCTGGACAAGGACTGCGGCCTGCGCTCTTCTGGCCAGCTCAACGTTCTCACCTGCTACGACGAGCCGGGCGAGAAGAAGCTCTTTTTCATCACGGACGGCGGCATGACCATTGCCCCGACGCTGCACGACAAGGCGGAGATCCTGAAAAACGCGGTACCCGTGCTGCACCGCATGGGCATAGCAGAGCCGAAGGTGGCGATCCTGGCCGCGAACGAGAAGGTGAATCCCAAGATGCCCGCCACGGTGGACGCCGCCGAACTCTGCCGCATGGCCGAGCGGGGCGAGCTGCCGCGGGCTATATACGAGGGTCCCATCGCCTTCGACGTGGCGATGCGCCCGGAGGCCGCGGCGGAGAAGAACATCGAAAGCCGTGTCAGCGGCGACGTGGACCTCTTCCTCGTGCCGAACATCGAGACGGGCAACTGCCTGGGCAAGGCGATAGGCTATTTCGGCGGCGGCCAGACGGCCGGCATAGTCATAGGCGCCGCGGCGCCGGTGGTCATGTCCTCCCGCGCCGCCTCCATTACCGGAAAGGTGACCTCGATAGCCTGGGCGATCCTGGCCTGCGGCGAAGAATAACTAAGAATTGGAGGAATTCCTATGAGCAAGGCGGTTATCAACCCCGAAAACTGCAAGGCCTGCGGGATCTGCGTGGAAAACTGCGCTAAAAAGGCCATTTCCATGACCGACGAGATAAACTCGAGAGGTTATAAGCACATAACGGTGGACAGCGAAAAGTGCATCGGCTGCGGCATCTGCTACATCGTCTGTCCCGACGCCGTGTTTACGATCACCGCTGAATAAGGGAGGTGCCAGAAGAATGGGTGATATGGTAAAAGGCAACATCGCAATGGCCGAGGCCGCGATGAGGGCCGGCGTCGTAGTGTACGCCGGGTATCCGATAACCCCGTCCACGGAGGTAATGGAGTATCTGTCCGGGCGCATGCCCGAGCTGGGCAGGACCTTCATCCAGGCGGAGAGCGAGCTCGCCGCCATCAACATGGTCCTGGGCGTCGGCGCCTGCGGCAGGCGCGTGCTGACGGCCTCCTCCGGGCCGGGCATCTCGCTCAAGCAGGAGGGCATCTCCTACATGGCGCAGATGAACTTCCCCGCAGTCATACTTAACGTCGTCCGCTGGGGCAACGGCCTGGGCGCGCTCAACGGCTCTCAGACCGACTACCTGCGCGAGACCCGCGGCGGCGGCAACGGCGACTACCGCAACATCGTCCTCTGCCCGAGCACCATCCAGGAGGGCGTGGACCTCATGTACGAGGCCTTCGACATAGCCGAGCGCTACCGCTGCATCGTCGAGATCATGACCGAGAGCGGCCTGGGCCAGATGATGGAGCCCTGCGAGTATCCCGAGTTCCGCGAGCTGGGCAAGTGCTCCTGGGGCCTGGACGGCACCTACAAGGTCAGGCGCGGCGACTTCCTGGGCCGCGATCTCGTGAAGGAGTCCGACGTCTATATGGAGAAGCTGCGCGCCATGCGCGAGAACGAGCAGCGCTGGCAGGAGCTCTATACCGAGGACGCAGAATATGTGTTCGTGGCCATCGGCCTGCCGGGCCGCGCGGCGGAGGGCATCGTACGCGAGCTGCGCGAGAAGGGCGAGAAGGTCGGTCTAATCCGTCCCATCTCGGTCTGGCCCTATCCGGACAAGGCCTTTGCCGAGCTGGCCGCCAAGAATCCCGGCGTCAAGGGCTTCATCACCGTCGAGACCAACGGCGAAGGCCAGATGGTCGATGACGTCGCGCTCTGCGCCAAGCGCCACGGCATGGGCACCGTCCCCGTCTACGCCCTGGCCTACGTCTGCGACATCCCCAAGGACGAGGCTGTGAAGCGCGATTTCGCCCGGATAAAAGCCGGAGAGGTAAAGGAGGTCTACTGATATGGCAGTGGAAAGAAAAGCGCCCAAACTCATGAACTACGCCATGTTCTGCGCAGGCTGCGGCCACGGCGTGCTTCTGAGGCTCATCTGCGAATGTCTTGAAGAGTACGGTCTTGACAAAAAGACCATCGCCGCCATCGGCGTCGGCTGCAGCTGCCACCTCAAGAGCGGCATAAACATCGACCTCATCCAGTCTCCCCACGGCCGCGCGGCCGCGGTTGCGACGGGCATCCGCCGCGCGGAGCCGGATATGTTCGTGTTCACCTACCAGGGCGACGGCGACGCCTACAACATCGGCCTGGCCGAGACGCTCAACGCCGCCTACCGCAACGAGAACATCTGCGTGTTCACGGTCAACAACGGCAACTTCGGCATGACCGGCGGCCAGATGTCCTGGACTACCATGCCCGGCCAGGTGACCGCCACCTCGCCCATGGGCCGCGACACGGACCTTACCGGTATTCCCATCAAGGTGCCGGAACTCGTGGCCTACAGCTTTACCCCGGCCTACGTCGCGCGCGGCGCGGTGACGAGCCCGGCGGAGATCAACAAGCTGAAGGGTTATATAAAGAACGCCTTTGAGGCCCAGCTCAACCACGAGGGCTACTCGCTGGTAGAGGTCATGTGCTCCTGCCCGACGAACTGGGGCATGGACGCCATTGCGGCAAAGAAGCGCTTGGTGGACGAGGTCATCCCGTACTACCAGCTGGGCGAGATCAAGAAGAGAGGGGAGTAAAGCATGAGAGAACTGGTATTCGCCGGCTTTGGCGGTCAGGGAGTCCTCACGGCGGGGCTCATAGTTTCGCAGATAGCCCTCTTCAAGGGCGTGAACGCCACCTGGATGCCCGCTTACGGCGCGGCGCAGCGCGGCGGCACGGCCAACTGCACCGTGAAATACGGCGAGGAGAAGATATATAACCCCGGCCAGCAGCGTCCGGACCTGGTGCTCGCCATGAACACCCCGTCCTTCAAGAAGTTCGTGACCATGGTGAAGCCCGGCGGCACCATCCTCGTGAACGCTGACATGATGACCGAGGACACGAACGTCCGCGACGACATCAAGGTCGTCAGCGTCCACTGCAACCAGATAGCCGACGAGGTCGGCCATCCGAAGGGCGCGAACATCGTCATGATCGGCGCCATTACAAAGCTCCTGGGCGACTTCACGCACGACGAGGGCCGCGACGGCATGAACGATATGTTCCGCAAAAAGGGCAAGAGCAAGTTCGAGGCCAAGAACAGCGCGGCTTTCGAGGCGGGCTACAACGCCGTCTGAGGTGTCGGGCATGAAGATAAGCTATGCGCAGGAGATGGAGCTGTGCAAGGCCCTGCTGACGGCTCACGGCATGAACGCGGACGACGCGGGGCTCCTGGGCGAATCAGTTGCGCACTCGGACTTCACGGGCATCTATTCCCACGGGCTCTCCCGCTTTGCGAACTACCTCAAGCGCTTTGAAAACGGAGCCATGAAACCGAACGCAAAGCTGAGTGTCGCCATGGACGGCGGCTCCACGGTGGCCTTCGACTGCGACAACGGCTGCGGCGTAGTGGTCATGTACCGCGCCTATGAGCAGATGGTGGAGCGGGCGAGAAAATACGGTATCGTCATCGCCACGGGGCGGCGGGCCTCGAACATAGGCTGCGGCAGCTTTTTTGCAAAGCGTGCCGTGGAGGACGGGCTCATAGCGATGTTCTGCTGCAATACCGTCCGCTGCGTGGCGCCCTACGGCGGCGCGGACAGTCTGCTGGGTACGAACCCGATAGTCATAGCCGCGCCGGCGGGCGAGGAGCTCCCGCTCATTCTGGACATCTCCACGACCGTGACGGCCATGGGCAAAATCCAGGCCGCCGCGCGCGAGGGCAAGCCCATCCCGGCGGGCTGGGCGCTGGACGCGGATGGCAAGCCGACGACGGATTCCGCCGCGGCCAAGACCGTCCTGCCCATAGCCGGTCCGAAGGGCTACGGCCTGGCGGTAATGATAGAGATGTTCTCGGCCCTGCTGGCCGGGGCCAGCTACGGCGACGGCGTGGGCTTCCCGAACAAGGGCGAGGCGGAGAACACCGGCTTTGCCATGATACTCGTGGACCCCGAGCGCTATATGCCCCTGGCCCAGTTCCGCCGCACGGTGGACGAGTACATCCGCTCGATAAAGGCCAGCCGCAAGGCAGAGGGCGTGTCCGAGATACTCATGCCCGGAGAGCTGGAGATGCGCCGCTTCAAGGAAACGGCGGAAACGGGCTACGAGGTCAGCGCGGCGCTGGCGGCGGAGCTCATGCAGTACGCGCACAACTCGGGCGCGGCGCCGCAGGAGGCGGACTTTGCTGCGTTCGTGGCGAGCCTCTGAGCTGACGCGATAGATGAATAAAAGGCGCCCCGCAGTCACAAAGGCTGCGGGGCGTTCTGTATGCTCAGACTGGGTTCCGCTTGCGCTTGACAAAAAGGGGTGGGGTATTTAGAATCATGGTGGGAGTTGATCGGATGAGCGAGCATACACACATAGGGCCGGACGGGCTGGAATACAGTCACAGCCACGAGCATAAGCATCAGCATACGCAGACAAAGGCCGTGCTGAACCGCCTTTCCCGGGCCATCGGCCACCTGGAATCGGTGCGCAAGATGGTCGAGGACGGCAGGGACTGTTCGGAGGTCCTGGTGCAGCTCGCGGCGGTGCGCTCCGCGCTGAACAACACAGCCAAGGTCATACTCAAGGACCACGTCGAGCATTGCCTGGCAGACGCCGTGGAGAGCGGCGACATGGAGGCCATAGAACAGCTGAACCGCGCGATAGAGCAGTTCATGAACTAGGGCCTAGATAATCATGCCACCGTCGGCGCCGAGGATCTGGCCGGTTATGAAGGACGCGGCGTCGCTGGCCAGAAAGGCGGTGACGCGGGCTATGTCCTCCGGCAGGCCGATGCGGCCGAGGGCGGAATTTTCAGCCATAGCCGCCTTGTCTTCCGCGGTGAAGCAGGAGAGCATGTCCGTGTCCACCGCTCCAGGGGCGACGGCGTTCACGCGGATGCCGGAGGGGCCGAGCTCCTTTGCCAGGCCCTTCACGAAGGATATGACCGCGCCCTTTGTCGCGGAATAGGCCGTCTCGCAGGAGCCGCCGCGCACGCCGAGGATGGACGAGGTGCAGATGATGCAGCCGCGCTTTTTTTCCACCATATAGGGGATGGCCTCGCGGCAGCAATGGAACATACCATTCACGTTTACGTCGAAAATACGCCGCCACTCGGCGTCAGTCATGTCCTGTATGAGGCCGGACCAGGCGATGCCCGCATTGCATACCAGCAGGTCGAAGGGACCCGCGGCGGCAAAGAGCTCGCGCACCTGCGCAGGATCAGCGACGTCCGCGCGCAGGGCCTCGGTACCGAGCTCGGCGGCAAGAGCCTCGGCCCTGTCCCGGCTGTTCAAGTAATTCAAAGTGACTCGCCAGCCTTCCGCCGCGAGAGCGCGCGCGGTCGCCGCACCGATGCCGCGGGAGGAGCCTGTCACAAGCGCCTTTTTCATATTATCACCCGCAACGATTTTACCACAAGCGGCGGATTTGTAAAGGCGGATATCTCGCCGCACTGGAGTGTTGTTTGATGGACAATGAGAAAAAGAAAGGAACTGGAAACCCGCCTGAGCGGCGGACGGAGCCTCAAAAGCGCCGCACTGAGCCTGAAAAGCGCCGTCCCGAACCCGAGAGAGAACCGGAGCCGGGCTACAGCGGCGCGCCGAAGCTGCGCACTTGGGGTTTTGTCGTGGGCGCGGTGGTACTTCTCGCCGTGCTGACGGTGGTGCTCTGCGCCATGGCTGGAGTGTTCAGCTTTGACGGCAGCGGAGACAAGGACGCCGGGGAGACTCCGGCGGCCCAGACCCAGCCGCCCGCGGTCACAGATGCGCCTGACGCTACGGAAGCGCCTCCCACGGAGACGCCCGAGCCGGAGGAAACTCCCCAGCCCGAGACGCACACGATAAACGTCATAGCAGGCAACGGCGGCAGCATCTCGCCCTCGGGCATAGTCCAGGTGGAGGACGGCGGCAGCATAACCTTTACAATGACGCCGGACGAGGGCTATGAGCTCGACGAGCTCATAATAGACGGCATGTCGGTTATCCTTTCCGACACATATACGCTCAATAACGTCCGCTCGGAGCACACGGTCTACGCCATATTCCGCGAGCTGGAGCAGCCGGAGGAGACCCCGCCTGTGTATATCCCGGAGACGACCGAAGAACCGTATGACCCTTGGTATCCGTATTTCCCAGAGGAGAGCGACGAGCCTTCCTGGGACGACCCGAACTGGCAGGACCATTACTGGGACGACCCCTTCTACGAGGGGATGGGGTTTTAGGTGCTTGTCATTCCCCACAAATGATGATATAATATCAAATTGCTCAGCGTGTTTCCCCACGAATGAGCCATTTGCGCGGAGAGGAGGCGAGCGGCTTGAAAACCAGGCACATCTTGATGGCCTTTTCGTTCATCCTGCTGACGATATTCCTGTTTATCATAATCTTCTCCCGCTCGTCCGAGGAACGTGCGAATGCGCAGGATGGGGTAGTCCCGGACGCGGGATACTACTTGCCGGCGACGACGCCGGCGTCTAGCTCCGGCCAGCCGATAGACGTGAACCCGGCCCCGACGCAAAAGCCAATATCGGACGAAAAGCCGGACGTGGACATAAGCTCCTGGCAGTTCATCCTGGCAAACAGCGAGCACAACATCGGCAAGTACGCGCCGACGGTGACGGCTGTTGAGGACACGGCGCAGTTTTTCGACGAGCGGGCCGTGGACGCGCTGGTGGAGTTTTTGAACGCGGCGCGGGCGGCGGGCTACACGCCGTATATCATGACCGCCTACAGGCCGTATTCAACGCAGGAATACTATTATAACGGCAAGGCCAGCCAGATAAGCTGGCCGGACTACCCGAGCGCGGAGGACTATGAGGCGGCGGCCAAGTTGGTCGCGCCGCCGGGTACGAGCGACCACCAGACCGGCCTGGGCGTGGATATAACAGACAAGTACTACAGCAGTCTGGACGCCTCACTGATGGATCAGGACTTCCTCGCCTGGATGGCGGAAAATTGCGCTGACTACGGCTTCATATTGAGATACCCCTCGCTGCGCAAGACCATCACGGGCTGGGACGAGCCCTGGCACTTCCGCTATGTAGGCAAGGAGGCGGCGGAATATATAATGGCGAACAATCTCTGCCTGGAGCAGTTCATCGAGATGTATGATTAACGAATAAAAGCAGTTCGGGAGCCCGATTTTTGAAGGCTCCCGAATTTTTTATTATAAAAAAATCTTGACTAATCTTGTGCAATATGCTAAAATCTATCTTCGCTCGGGCATTGCTATGCCCATGAGCGAAAAAGAGTCTTGAAAGTGCTGTTTTCAGCTAAAACAGCGGCTTTTGAGAACATTTGAGGAAAGGAGGAAAAACATGCCGACATTCAATCAGCTGGTTCGCAAGGGGAGGGAACAGGCGACTTACAAGTCCACTTCTCCCGCCATGCAGAAGGGCCTCAACACGATCAAGAACTGCGAGACCAACCTGTCCAGCCCGCAGAAGCGCGGCGTCTGCACCGCGGTGCGTACTTCGACCCCCAAAAAGCCGAACTCCGCTCTGCGTAAGATCGCCCGTGTGCGTCTGACGAACGGTTATGAGGTGACCGCCTACATTCCCGGCGTTGGCCACAACCTGCAGGAGCACAGCGTCGTGATGATCCGCGGCGGCCGTGTCAAGGACCTGCCTGGTGTGCGTTACCACATCATCCGCGGCACTCTGGATACCCAGGGCGTCGATGGGCGCAGGCAGAGCCGTTCCAAGTACGGCGCGAAGCGTCCGAAGGCCGGAAAGACCGGCAAGAAATAAGCCGGAGGCCAAAGCCCTGTTAGTTTGTATGATATGAACACGAATCGTACAGGCCGGGGCGCAGCGGGAGGCTTGGGAGCCTCTCGAGTACCGATGAAGTCATTTTTTAATGAAGGAGGGAAGTATAGTGCCCAGAAGAGGTAACGTTCCCAAAAGAGAAATTTTGCCGGATCCTGTGTACAACAGCGTGCTGGTGACGAAGCTCATCAACAGCATCATGCTGGACGGCAAAAAGGGCGTCGCACAGAAGGTCGTGTACGATGCGTTTGATATAATAAAGAACAAGACCGGCAAGGACCCGCTCGAGGCCTTCACTGAGGCGATGAACAACATCATGCCCAGCCTCGAGGTCAAGGCCCGCCGTGTCGGCGGTGCGACCTACCAGGTCCCCATCGAGGTCCGTCCGGAGCGCCGTCAGACCCTCGGCCTGCGCTGGCTGACTCTGTTTGCCCGCAAGCGCGGCGAAAAGACGATGAAAGAGCGCCTGGCCGGCGAGATCATGGACGCCTGCAACGGCCTCGGCGCCGCTGTCAAGAAGCGTGAGGATACCCACAAGATGGCCGAGTCCAACAAGGCCTTCGCACATTTCAGGTGGTAAGAAGTTTAGGAGCGTTCTATGCCCAGAGAATTTTCGCTTGAAAATACGAGAAATATCGGCATAATGGCCCACATCGACGCGGGCAAGACCACGACGACGGAGCGCATACTGTTCTATACGGGCGTCAACTACAAGATAGGCGAGACGCACGAGGGAACGGCGACGATGGACTGGATGGAGCAGGAGCAGGAGCGCGGCATCACGATAACGAGCGCCGCGACGACGTGCCACTGGCGCGGCTGCCGGCTCAACATCATAGACACTCCGGGACACGTGGACTTCACCGTCGAGGTGGAGCGCAGCCTGCGCGTGCTCGACGGCTGCGTCACCGTGCTCTGTGCGAAGGGCGGCGTCGAACCGCAGTCCGAGACAGTGTGGCGTCAGGCCGATCATTACAACGTACCGCGTCTCATCTACGTCAACAAGATGGACATAATGGGCGCGAACTTCTTCAACGTGATAGACATGGTCCATGACCGGCTCAAGGCCAACGCCGTGCCCATCCAGCTGCCCATAGGCAAAGAGGCCGACTTCCGCGGCATCATAGACCTGGTGGACATGAAGGCCGACATCTATTACGACGATCTGGGCAAGGACATGCGCGTTGAGGAGATCCCCGAGGACATGCGCGCGCTGGCAGAGGAGTATAGGACCAACCTGCTCGAGGCCGTTTCCGATTTCGATGACGAGATCATGGAGCGGTATCTGGAGGGCGAAGAGGTCCCCGCCGACATGATACGCGCCGCCATCCGCAAGGCGACGGTAGCGGTCAAGATGATCCCCGTGACCTGCGGTACGTCCTATAAGAACAAGGGCGTGCAGAAGCTGCTGGACGCGATCGTCGATTATCTGCCGAGTCCCGTGGACATCCCGCCGGTCGAAGGAACGAACCCCAAGACCGGGGAGACCGAGACCCGCGCCGCCAGCGACTCCGAGCCGTTTTCGGCCCTGGCGTTCAAGATAATGACAGACCCCTATGTGGGTAAACTGGCATTCTTCCGGGTTTATTCCGGTACGGTGAACGCGGGCGAAACCGTCATCAACGTGTCGAAGGGCCAGAGGGAGCGCATGGGCAGGATACTGCTCATGCATGCGAATCACCGCGAAGATCTGCAGACGGCCTATTCCGGCGACATAGCCGCCGCCGTGGGCCTGAAGAATACTACAACGGGCGACACCCTGTCGGACGACAAGCACCAGATCCTGCTTGAGACGATGGAGTTCCCCGACCCCGTCATAAGGGTAGCGATAGAGCCCAAGACGAAGGCCGGCCAGGAGAAGATGAGCATAGCGCTCGCCAAGCTGGCCGAGGAGGACCCGACTTTCCGCACCTGGACGGACGAGGAGACCGGTCAGACGATAATCGCCGGCATGGGCGAGCTCCATCTGGAGATAATCGTGGACAGGCTCCTGCGCGAGTTCAAGGTCGAGGCGAACGTCGGCAAGCCCCAGGTCTCGTACAAGGAAACTATCACGAAACCGGCGACGGTCGATACCAGGTATGTGCGCCAGACGGGCGGCCGCGGGCAGTTTGCCCACGTCAAGTTGACCATCGAGCCGAACGAGTCCGGTAAGGGCTACGAGTTCGAGGACGACATCCACGGCGGCGCTATACCCAAGGAATATATCCCCTGCGTGGACCAGGGCATCCAGGGAGCGATGCACGCGGGTGTGCTGGGCGGCTACCAGGTCGTGGATATCAAGGCGAAGCTGATAGACGGCTCGTTCCACGAGGTGGACTCTTCCGAGCTTGCGTTCAAGATCTGCGGAAGCATGGCGTTCAAGGAGGCCATGCAGAAGGCAGGACCGACGCTGCTCGAGCCCATCATGAAGGTCACCGTCACGGCTCCGGAGGAATATATGGGCGACGTCATGGGCGATATAAACGCCAGGCGCGGCCAGATCTCCGGTACGGATATCAGGAACGGCGCAGCGATAATAAATGCCAATGTGCCGCTTTCCACGATGTTCGGTTATGCGACGGACCTGCGCAGCAAGACGCAGGGCCGCGCAAACTACAGCATGGAGCCCAGTCACTTTGTTGAGCTGCCCAAGTCGCTCCAGGAGAAACTTATCGGTAACCGGGGCTGAGCCTCGAACTGATAAAAGGACATCCACAAGTTAAATCAATTACTGATTATTGAGGAGGATACCAAAATGGCAAAGCAGATGTTCAACCGCACCAAGCCCCACGTCAACATTGGCACCATCGGCCACATCGACCACGGCAAGACCACCCTGACCGCGGCCATCACCAAGGTCCTGAACATGGCTAACCCCGACGCCGCTTCCTACACCGCCTACGACCAGATCGACAAGGCCCCCGAGGAGCGCGCCCGCGGCATCACCATCAACACTTCTCACGTCGAGTATCAGACTGAGGCCCGCCACTACGCCCACGTCGACTGCCCGGGCCACGCCGACTATATCAAGAACATGATCACCGGTGCTGCTCAGATGGACGGCGCCATCCTCGTCATCGCCGCCTCCGACGGCCCCATGGCTCAGACCCGTGAGCACCTGCTGCTCGCCCGTCAGGTCAACGTGCCTTATATAGTCGTGTTCCTGAACAAGTGCGACCAGGTCGATGACCCCGAGCTGCTCGAGCTCGTCGAGATGGAGGTCCGTGAGCTGCTCGACAAGTACGAGTTCCCCGGCGACGACACCCCGATCATCAAGGGCAGCGCGCTGAAGGTCCTCGAGAGCACCAGCACCGATCCTCACGCCCCCGAGTATGACTGCATCTGGGAGCTCATGAACGCTGTTGACGAGTGGATCAAGACCCCCGAGCGCAAGGCTGACCTGCCCTTCCTGATGCCCATCGAGGACGTCTTCACCATCACCGGCCGCGGCACTGTTACCACCGGCCGTGTCGAGCGTGGTCGCGTCAAGGTCGGCGACAAGGTTGAGATCGTCGGCATCAAGGAGACCCAGGAGACCGTCGTCACCGGCACCGAGATGTTCCACAAGACCCTCGAGTTCGCCGAGGCTGGCGACAACGTCGGCACCCTGCTCCGCGGCATCGCGAAGAAGGACGTCGAGCGCGGCCAGGTCCTCGCCGCTCCGAAGAGCATCCACCCCCACACCAAGTTCAAGGGCCAGGTCTACGTCCTGTCCAAGGACGAGGGCGGCCGTCACACTCCGTTCTTCAACAACTACCGTCCCCAGTTCTACTTCCGTACCACCGACGTGACCGGCGTCATCTCCCTGCCCGAGGGCGTTGAGATGTGCATGCCCGGCGATAACGTCGACATGGACGTTGAGCTGATCACCCCGATCGCCATCGAGAACGGCCTCCGCTTCGCTATCCGCGAGGGCGGCCGCACCGTCGGCTCCGGCGTTGTCATCGCCATCAACGAGTAATTGACGGTTTAAGCAAACAAAATTACAGGGAATTGCCGAAAGGCAATTCCCTGTAATTTTAACTCAGCCCGTGCATGAAGCCTCCGAGAGCGGCGGAGTGGATATCGCCGCCGATGACGCGGCCCTTGTAGATGAACAGCTGGGCTATGACGCCCGTCTCGCCGCTCGGATAGCTTGTGAGGACGTAGGTGTAGCTCTCGCAGACCTCGCCGCAATATTGGCTGAGGTCAAAACCCTGCTGCTTTTGCAGCTCGTTGTACTCGGCCAGGACGCCGCCGAGCGTTTCGGGCAGGACTATCTCCTTGGCCGTCTCGGACGAGGCGTCCACCTCCCAGCCGAGCGAGGCCAGATACTCTACCCGTTTTTCGGTCGTGGTCAGCCCGGAGCCTGAGCCGCCGGAGCAAATCAGCACGATGATCGCCAGTACAACGGCGACGGCGATTATGATAAATACCGCGCTTCTTTTGCTGAGTTTTGATTTTGTCACGGGACATCCCTCCCGTTAAAGTATATTGTCAAGGAGGCCGGCTTATGACAGCCGAACGCCTGGATAAACTGATAGCCGACAGCGGACTCTATTCGCGCAGCGAGGCCAGGAGCCTTGTGAAATGCGGAAGGGTCACGGTGGACGGCGAGACGGTCCGCGCCCCGGAGCGCAGGTTCAAACGGAACTGCGCAGTGGCCGTGGATGGAACGGAGCTGAACTGCTCAAAATATCGCTACTTCATGCTGGATAAGCCCGCCGGTTACGTATGTGCAAACGAGGACAGAAGCCTGCCGACGGTCCTCGAGCTGCTGCCGGAGGAGTACCGCGGCCTGGGCCTCTTCACCGTGGGCAGGCTGGACAGGGACACGACCGGTCTGCTCCTGCTGACGAACGACGGAGACTTTGCCCACCGGGTCATCTCACCGAAGTCGAACGTCGAAAAGTGCTACCTCGCCAGAACTGAAGGAGACGTCACCGAGGAGGACGCGCGCCTGTTTGCGGAGGGGCTGAGGCTCGCGGACGGGACGCTCTGCCTTCCGGCAAAGCTCGAGAGGGCGGGGAACGGGCTCTGTCTGGTCCGCGTGCGAGAAGGGAAATATCACCAGGTAAAGCGTATGCTCGCGGCGGTGGGGAAGCCGGTGCTGGAACTGCGCAGACTTTCCATTGCTGAACTGGGGCTGAAAGAGGGTTCCAGACCGGGAAGCCTTGTGGAACTGGACAAAAACGACTTGTACAAAGTCCTGCCGCAATTTTGAACGATTGTATTTGCCTAATTTGTGCCATTTAACGAGGGAAATCAAAAATGTTCACAAAAAGAACATAATTTTCTATTGAAATTTGCACAGAAATGTATTATTATGTTAGGCGCAAAATCGAGTAATATTGTGTATTATAACTAAAGCCGCCGGCTGCCGCCGAGGGTGAGGGGAAAGCGCCTCAAAGGGCGCCTCAGGGAAAGCAGGGAGGATACAAAAAATGTCAAGCAGGGTGTTTCAGAGCGTAATCGTACAGATGAAGGAAGCAACGGACAGGTCGATCGGCGTGGTAGACGAGCAGGGTTTTGTTATAGCGTGCAGCGAGCTGTCTATGATAGGCTCGCATCTGGACGACATGCAGGCCGCGCTCACGGACAACCCGGAACAAATTTTCACTTCCGCCGTCAGAACATATAAGCTGCTGGGCGCGACGGGCTCAAGATTCGACTTCGCCGTGTTCGTGGCTGGCCACGACGCGGCCTCGCGCAGCATCTGCATACTGGCATCGGTGGCGATGAACGAGGCCAGGACCAATTACGAGGAAAAGCACAACAAGGCCACGTTCGTAAAGAACATAATATCGGACAATATCCTGCCCGGAGACGTCTATGTGCGCGCGAAGGAGCTGCATTTCGTAACGGATGTGCCGCGCGCCGTGTTTCTGGTGCGCCAGCTGGAGCGCTCGGACGTGGCGGCTCTGGAAGTCATACAAAACCTCTTCCCGGACAGGCAGAGGGATTTTGTGCTGTCCGTGAGCGAGACGGACATAGTTGTCATCAAGGAGCTTACGCGGGAGGAGCGGCCGGAGGATATCAACGCCGTGGCGGAGAACATCGAGGCTGCGGTGAAGAGCGAACTGCTGGTCAAGACGGTCATCGGCATCGGGACGACGGCATACCACCTGCGCGAGCTGGCGGACCGCTACAAGGAAGCCCAGGTCGCCATAGAGGTCGGCAAGGTGTTCGACACCGAGAAATCCATCATCAACTATGAGAATCTGGGCATCGGCAGGATAATCTATCAGCTGCCGACAACGCTGTGCGAGATGTTCCTGTCCGAGGTTTTCAAGAAGAACCCGATAGAGGCGCTCGACGCGGATACGCTGGAGACGATAAACAAGTTCTTCGAGAACAACCTGAACGTTTCGGAGACAAGCCGCAAGCTGTATGTGCACAGGAACACGCTTGTGTACCGGCTTGAGAAGATAAAGAAGATCACCGGCTTGGACCTGCGCGAGTTTGACCACGCCATAGTGTTCAAGGTCGCGATGATGGTCAAAAAATACCTCGACACGCAGAACACCTCGAAATACTGAGTTGCCGGGGACAAACGGAGGATCGGTCAATGGTTCAGATGAACAACGTGAGGATGATCTACGACAGCAGCGGCACAGAGGCGCTCAACGGCGTAGACATCGAGATACACGAGGGAGAGTTCGTGTTTCTGGTCGGGCCGTCCGGCTCGGGCAAGACGACGATAATCAAGCTCCTCACCGGCGAGGTGCAGGCCGCCAGCGGCGAGATAACCGTCAACGGCTTTGACATGCGCAGGATAAAGCGGCGGAAGCTGCCCAAGCTGCGCAGGACGCTGGGGGTCATTTTCCAGGACTTTCGTCTCATCGACAAAATGACGGTGTATGACAACGTTGCATTTGCGATGCGCGTGGTCGGAGCGACGAACAAGGACATCAAGGAGCGCGTGCCGTATGTGCTTGAGCTGGTCGGACTGAAGGGCCGCGAAAAGCGCTATCCGCAGGAGCTTTCGGGCGGCGAGCAGCAGCGTGTGGCGATAGCCAGGGCGCTGGTGAACAGTCCGAGAATGATAATAGCGGACGAGCCCACCGGCAACCTGGACCCGGTGCGCAGCCTGGAGCTCATGCTCCTGCTCGAGAAGATCAACGAGCTGGGAACGACGGTCCTGGTCGTCACGCATGAAAAGGAGCTCGTGAACGCCTTTTCGAAGAGAGTCGTGGCCATTGACGAGGGCAAGGTCATAAGCGACGGAATGGACGGGTATTACAACTATGAATAGACTTGGATATCTGATAAAATCCGGCATCACGGGCATATTCAGCCACGGGCTCATGAGCTTTGCCACGGTCACGATAATCATGGCTTGCCTCATCATCATGGGCAGCTTTGGTCTGCTGGTCGTGAACATAAACGATATGCTCGCCGGCCTGGAGGACGAAAACGAGGTCGTCGCATTTGTCGACGACGTGCTGACGCTGGAAGAGGCCCAGGCGCTGCAGCCGCTGGTGGAAGCCGTGCCGAACGTGGCGGGCGTGGAGTTCATCACCAACGAGGAGGCCATGGAGGACTTCCAGGAGGACTATGACCCTGAGCTTTTCGACATCCTGGACGCCTCCGCTTTCAGGCACAGATATGTCATCCACCTGACGGATATCAGCCTCATGAGCCAGACGAAGCAGGACCTTGAAAACGTTGACGGCATCGCCAAGGTCAACGCGCACCTGGATTATGCACAGGCTTTCATAACGGCGAGGAACATCGTGAGCATAGTGTCTCTCATTCTCATCGTCATTCTGATCATCGTGTCCTTCTTCATAATGTCCAACACGATAAAGCTGGCCACGTTCACGCGGCGCGAGGAGATAGCCATTATGAAGATGGTCGGCGCGTCGAACGGCTTCATCCGCTGCCCCTTCATCGTCGAAGGTCTGGTGCTGGGCATAATCGGCGGCGGCCTGGCCTATCTGATCGAGTGGGGTCTGTACAATCTTGTGACCGGCAGGATAGTGACCGGCGTGACGGGAACGCTTATAAGCGTCGTCCCGTTCTCGGAGGTCATGTACCCTCTGCTGGGCGCCTATCTGGCGGTAGGCATCCTGGTAGGCGCGGTAGGCGGTTCCAGCGCTATAAGGAACTACCTGAAGGTCTGAGCATAGCATAGGAGACACAGCATGAAAAAGAAAACAGTATCCGCCATCTGCATAGCGCTGGCGTTCATCATGATCGTTACGCTGGTGGTGTCCCTGATGGGTTCCTTCGGGGCCTTTGCGGCAGGCGGGCAGGAGGAGATAGACGCGCTGGAGCAGCAGAAGCAGCAGCTCCAAAGCCAGCAGCAGAGCATCCAGTCCAATATAAACGACCTGGTCGCCCAGCAGGCGGACGTAATAGAGCAGAAGGCCGCAATGGACGAGAAAAATGAGCTGG
This sequence comes from Clostridiales bacterium, assembly GCA_004553625.1. Lineage (GTDB taxonomy): Bacteria > Bacillota > Clostridia > Oscillospirales > Oscillospiraceae > Scatomorpha > Scatomorpha merdavium. Next base: position 50,985 of record SFKX01000010.1, read on the forward strand.
CGCGTCAGGAGATCGAGCTCATAAACGAGCAGATAGAGGTCTATACGGATCTCATAGACGACAAGGCCAAGGAACTGGAGGCTGCCGAAAAGACCGAGCAGGAACAGCTCGAACTCTATAAGAAGCGCGTGCGCAGTATGGAGGAAAACGGCAGCTATACATACTTGGACATACTTTTTCAGTGCCGCAGCCTTTCGGACGTGCTCTCCGCGATAGACATGATAGGCGAGATCATGGAGTCGGACAAGCGGCTCTATGAGCAGTATAAGGAGTCCCGCGAGAACACGGAGCGGATAAAGGGCGAGTATGAGCAGACCCTTGTGCTCCTCGGCGAAAAGCAGGAGACTCTCGAAGCGGAAAAGGCCGAGCTTGAAAAGCAGATAGCTGCCGCTGTGGAGGTCATAAACCAGCTCGAGAACGACATTGAGGCGGCCAAGGCGGAATACGCCAAGGCGGCAGCGGCGGAGGCGGCGGCCCAGGCTTCGATAAACGCCATCATCGCCCAGATGCAGGCGGAGGAGGAGGCCGCAAGGCAGGAGGCCGCGAATAACGGCCAGGACTATACCGGTACCGGCTCAACCGCAACGGGTACCTACATCTGGCCCTGCCCCTCCTGCACCTATGTTACCAGCAAGTTCGGCATGCGTGAACACCCCCTCTTCGGGGACGAGAGACCGCATACCGGCATAGACATAGGCGCCCAGGCGGGCGCTGAGGTCATAGCAGCCGACAGCGGCACTGTTGCCGTTGCCACCTATAGCTCCTCCTACGGCAATTACGTTACGATCTATCACTCCAACGGAGACTATACGCTCTATGCACACATGAGCAGCCTGACCGTTACCGCCGGGCAGAACGTCACACAGGGCGACGTTATCGGCTACGTCGGCTCGACCGGTTGGGCAAGCGGTCCGCACCTGCACTTTGAGATAAGGGTAAACGGCTCCACCGTGGACCCGACGTCCTATTTCTCCGGCCTGAGCTACGCTCCGGACGCCTGAGAGGAAGGGCATTTTGAATAAGGACTACGGGCGGCCCGAATAAGGCCGCCCGTACAATGGCATATATGCTGCGGATGGGAGGAAAACCATGAAAAACAGATTTGGCGGGCTCCTGCGCGCATTTTTCGGCATAAAGATCCCCTTCTGGGCGTTTATAATCATTTGCGGCCTTTGCTTTGGCTTGACCTACGGCCTGACCCTGAGAAGCGAACGAGACAGGATAGGCAGCGGGGATAACTATAACCAGGCGATGAAATACGTGGAGATCAAGAACACCATAGACCAGAACTATGTGGGCGAGGTGGATGAGGAAGCGGTCTCCGCGGCGGCCTTTTCAGCGATGGTAGACGGGCTTGGGGACAAATGGAGCTATTACATGAGCCCGTCGGAATACGCGGCGTATAAGCTCTATTCGGCCAACCAGTACACCGGGCTCGGCGTCTCGATAGACAAGGATGCTGAGACCGGCGGTTTCAAGGTCCTGGGCGTGAGTTCCGGTTCCCCGGCGGCAAACGCGGGGATAAAGGCTGGGCATATCATTCTTGCAGTCGCGGGGAAGGACATCACCAACCTGACGGTGGGCGACGCGCGCAGCTTTATAAGCGCTAACCTGAGCAAGAGTGTGGCCGTGACGATAATAAATCTGGACGGGAACCAGCAGCAGCTCACGGTGGACTGCACGCTGGTGTATACGAACCCGGTCAGCTACGAGATGAAAAACGGCGACATTGGCTATGTAAAGATAGCCAGCTTCGACTCCGGCTCCGCGGAGCAGGCGGTCAAAGCGATCGAGAGTCTGCTGGAGAGCGGGGCAAAGCGCTTTGTGTTTGACGTCCGCTCGAATCCCGGCGGACTGTACTCGGAGATGGTGGATGTGCTGGACTATCTTCTGCCCAGCGGCGACATACTCGTTTCGGTCAATCAGGCGGGGGAGGAGACGGTTGAGCGTTCGGACAATGTCTGCCTCAGCATGCCGATGGTCGTACTCGTGAACTCCGACACATATGCGGCGGCGGAATTTCTCGCCGCGGCGCTGCAGGACTACCGCTGGGCCGGCGTAGTCGGCGAGCGGACGACGGGGAAAGGCCGAATACAGACGACGATAGAGCTGACGGACGGCAGCGCGATACACATTTCCACAAGCAAGTATCTCACGCCGAACCGCGTGGACCTGACGGAGCAGGGCGGCCTTAGGCCGGACGTCGAGGTCTCGCTGACGAGCAGCGGCGACGCACAGCTGGACTCCGCTCTGGCTGAGGTCCTGCTCAGATAAAGTTGACACATATGGGCGGCAGTAATAAACTTAAGCCCGGAAATTTATCATTTTGAGAGGAAGATAACGATGGCAGCCGAAAGCAAGTACAAGATGAGTCAGGAGCGTTACGACGAGATAAAGGAGGAGCTGCACTACCTGGAAACGGTCCGTGAGAAGGAGGTCTCCGAGCTTATCAAGGAGGCGCGTTCCTTCGGCGACCTTTCCGAGAACAGCGAGTACGACGAGGCAAAGACCGAACAGGGCAAGCTGTACTCCAAGATAGCCGAGCTCAAGGCTCTGATAGAAAAGGCTGAGATAATAGAAAAGACCGAGATGGACCGCGGCACCGTGGCGCTCAGCAGCCGGATAAAGCTGCTTGACGTGGACGAGAACGAGGAGCTGGAATACCAGATCGTCGGCTCGCAGGAGGCAAACCCCATGTCCGGGCGCATCTCGGACGAGAGCCCGATAGGCCGCGGCCTGCTGGGCCATAGAGTGGGCGAGACGGTGACGATAGATGCGCCTGCGGGCGAGATGAAGTTCACCATACTGTCCGTAGAGAACGCATAAGGAAGGGCCGGGGGATATATGAGCGAGGAGACGAGAAGCCAGGAGCAGGAGCTTTCCGAGATATTGCAGATCCGCCGCGAGAAGCTGGCGGCGCTGCAGGAGGAGGGGAGAGACCCCTTCAAGCTGACTCGGTTCGTTAGGAGCGCGTGGTCGGCGGAGATAAAGGCAGACTATGAGCAGTTCGAGGGCAAGACCGTCCAGGTTGCGGGCAGGATCATGTCCAAGCGCGGCATGGGCAAGGCCATTTTCTGCCACATAAAGGACGACAGGGGCCAGCTGCAGCTCTATGTCAGGTCTGACGCCGTTTCGGCCCAGGAGTTCGCGGACTTCAGGAAATACGACATCGGCGATATCATCGGCGTTTCGGGCTATGTGTTCAAGACCAAGACCGAGGAGATCAGCGTCCACGTCGAGAGCGTTACGCTGCTGTCCAAGAGTCTGCGCCCGCTGCCGGAGAAGTTCCACGGCATGACGAACGTGGAGCTCAAATACAGGCAGAGATATGTGGACCTCATAATGAGCGACGAGAGCCGCCGGAACTTCGAGATACGCTCGAAGTTCGTGAGCTATGTGCGCCGCTTCCTCGAGGAGCGGGGCTACATGGAGGTAGAGACGCCGGTGCTCAACACGATATCCGGTGGTGCTACAGCGAGGCCCTTCATCACGCACCACAACGCGCTGGATATAGACATGTATATGCGCATAGCGACGGAGCTGCACCTCAAGCGGCTCATAGTCGGCGGCATAGAGCGCGTGTACGAGATAGGCCGTATCTTCCGCAACGAGGGCATGGACACGCGGCACAACCCGGAGTTCACGACGGTCGAGCTCTACCAGGCCTATGCGGACTTCAACGACATGATGGACCTCTTCGAGGACCTGCTCTCGGGCGCAGCTATGGAGATACTGGGGACCTATGACGTCGAGTGGCAGGGCGAGAAGATCTCGCTGGCTCCCGGATGGCCGAGGTTGACCATGGCCGAGGCGGTGAAGCAGCACCTGGGCGTGGACTTCATGGCGATAGATGACGACGCGGAGGCCGTGGCGGCGGCGAAGGCCGTCGGGGTTGATATGGACGGCGTGGAGCCGACCTGGGGCCACGCGCTCTACGAGTGCTACGACCAGAAGGTCGAGGAGCTTATGGTTCAGCCTACCTTCATCACGATGCACCCTGTGGACGTGTCGCCGCTGGCGAAGCGCAGCCCGAAGGACCCGCGGCTTACGGAGCGCTTTGAGCTCTTCATCTGCCGCAGCGAGATGGGCAACGCCTTTTCGGAGCTGAACGACCCCATCGACCAGAAGCAGAGGTTTGAAAAGCAGGTGGAGCTGCGCGCCAAGGGCGACGACGAGGCCGGCATGATGGACACGGACTTCATAAACGCCCTGGAGTACGGCATGCCTCCCACCGGCGGCCTGGGCATAGGCATAGACCGCTGCGCCATGCTGCTGACTGGCTGCGACTCGATAAGAGACGTGATCCTGTTCCCCACGATGAAGCCTCTGGACATGCCGAAGGCGGCAAAGCCCGCCGAGCAGGCGCCCAAGGCTGCGGAGGTCATAGACTTCTCCAAGGTCGAAATAGAGCCGCTTTTCAGGGACTTTGTGGACTTTGAGACTTTCAGCCGTTCGGATTTCCGTGCTGTGAAGGTGAAGGCCTGCGAGGCTGTGCCGAAGTCTAAGAAGCTCTTGAAGTTCGTCCTGGACGACGGCTCGGGCGAGGACAGGGTCATTCTGAGCGGAATACACGAGTACTACGAGCCGGAAGAGCTGGTGGGAAAGACCTGCGTGGCGATCACCAATCTCCCCCCGCGGAAAATGATGGGCATAGACTCCTGCGGCATGCTGATAAGCGCCCTGCACCACGAGGAGGGCGCAGAGCGCCTGCACCTGCTGATGCTGGACCCCCATATCCCCGCCGGCGCGAAGCTCTACTGAGCTTTTTAGAGGAGGACCGCCATGAAATGCCTTGTTGTCATCGACGTACAGAACGACTTTGTCTCCGGTTCGCTTGGCACGCCGGAGGCGCAGGCGATGTTGCCGCGGCTGGAGGAAAAGCTGCGCGGCTTTGAGGGCTGCGTCTGGATGACCCTCGACACTCACGGCGCGGACTACATGGACACGCAGGAGGGCAAGCACCTGCCTGTACCGCACTGCGTCAGGGAAACGGAGGGCTGGCAGCTCGCAGGGGAGCTTGGCAAGTTGGCCGAGAGCTTTGGGGCCGGGATCGTGGAAAAGCCGACCTTCGGCAGCGAAGAACTGGTTGCCTCGCTTAAGGCGCTGTATGAGGCGGGTGAGCTTGAGTCCATAGAGCTGGTCGGGCTCTGCACCGATATTTGCGTCGTGTCCAACGCGCTGATGCTGAAGGCCGCCATGCCTGAACTGCCAATGTCGGTGGATTCCGCTTGCTGCGCGGGAGTGACCCCGCAGAAACACGAGGCGGCGCTGGAGGTCATGCGCAGCTGCCAGATAGCGGTCAAGTGACAGGCCGTAAAAAAAGCATTGAGGGTCCCGGTCCGGGACCCTCAATGCTTTTTATTCAGCTCTGCTCGGAGAGGTAGAGGCTGACGCGGTTTTGGGTGCGTTCGGCGGCCTGTTGGGCGCTTATCTGGCCGGAGAAGTATTGCGAAGCCTCCTCGTCCATGATGGATTTGACGGCGGGCATCGCGTCCTGGACCGTCGTGGTGCCGTCCAGCAGCTCGCGGAATTTCTGCACGTCCTCTTCGGTCAGGCGGTAGACCGTGCCGTAAAAGTCCAGGCCGGTCTCCTGCATCTCAAGGAGCGCCGCATCCAGCGCGGCGGCGTTGCTAGGGAAGGCTGAACTTGCGTCTGGCTGGTTCTCCGCGCTCAGCACGCTGCGCACAAACTGCCAGGCGGTCTCCGCGTGCTCGCTCTGCGCGGATATCGCCAAGCTCAGACCGGGACTGTACATGCTGCCGTTCGTCGTCTCATTAGGCGCGCCGGCAAAGGTATAGGCCCCGCCGTAGTTCCCGCTGACCACCGCGAGCCGTACCAGGTTCTGCAGCGGCTCAAACTGCAGGAATCCGTTATACAGCGCGTCGTAGTCCGTCCCGAACTCCGTGGAGGTCGCGGCGCAGCGCTCCAGCAGCGTGATGTAATCCTCGCTCAGGAAGTCGCAGGTCCCAGCCTCGGCGTCCACATACTGGCCTGCGGCGAAGCGGCTGAGCCAGTCCCAGATGATATCCTGAGTCATCCAGCCGGGGAAGAGCGGAAGTCCGGCCGAAGCGGCTGCGGCCTCCGCCTCCTCATAGCTGAGACCAGGCTCCGCCACGTAGTCCGAAGGCGCAGTGAAGGTCGAGATCGAAAAGCTCTGTGGCAGCCAGCGCAGGCACCCGTCGGCGCTCAGCGCCGCCAGAAGGCCGGGTACGAGCGTCTCGCGGCCGTATTCCTCGTCCGCATCCAGGAAAGGCAGCAGGTCCACAAACGCATTCGCGTTCATTGCGGAGAGCACATTGCGGTCCGTAAAGGCGAAGATGTCCGGCCCGTTCCCGGATATGAGTTCCGCTTGCAACAGCTCCATGCTCATGCCCGTTTCGTTCATGTTGGAGACTTCGATGCGGTAGTCCTCGCTGCTGCGGTTGAAGCTGTTGACGAGCGGATAGAGCGAGGGCGCGGCGAAGTCAGCAAGCAGAGTCAGCACCTCCTTTTGCTTCACGAGCTGCTCGGAGACGCTCTGGAGCGAGTCCATATAGGGCGTGAAGAGCAGATAGCTGCCGTCCTGCCGCTCACTGATAAGGCTGTAGTCCGGCCCGACGATGCCGGTCTCGGCCCAGGCGAACAGCTCCTCCGGCCCTTCGTCCGTCAGCTTGCAGACGCACTCGAGCCCGTCCATAGCCCCGTTAAGGAGCAGGGAGCCGTCCGCGCCGAGACCGAGCCCTGAGAGCGTCATGCCCTGCGCGTCGGCGGGCAGGAGCGTCATGGTCTCGCGGTCCAGCTCAAAGAGCGGGCTGCCTCCGCCCAGGGCGTACAGCGAGAGGACGTAGAGCTTGCCCCCGGCCTCCTGCATGGACACCAGGTAGTCGCTGCCCGCCTCCGGCACAGCTGTGCGCGTGACCTCACCCTCGGGCGAGAGCTCCGCCACGCAGGCGGAGGAGCGGATGTAGCCCACTCCGTCCAGCTCGCAGTATTCCAGGCTGCCGCTCAGCTCGGCCAGGAGCTCGCCGGAGAGCGGGGTGCGCTCGGGCCCGGAGCCGTCCGGGCCGTAGGCGAGCAGGCAGAGACCGTCCCCCGTCGCGGCAAGGGCCCTGACCCCGCCGTCCGAGAGGAACACCGCGCTCACCTCTGTCACGTCCGCGGGCAATTCCAGAGCCGTGTATTCCCCGGTGCCGTCCAGCATACCCAGGCGTGGACTCCCGCTTTCCGTCAGCCCGGCGAGACAGACCGAGTCGGCCGCGGCGTACATAGAGCCGAGCTCCGACATGCCACCGGGCAGCGGCTCCGAACTGAGCGTCATGGCGCTCACAAGCTCCTCGGTCTCTGTTACGGCTGGAGCGGGCTCCGCTCCGGATTCGGCTGGACCGGGCTCCTGCGCCGCGCCGCAGCCCGAAAAAAGCAGCACCGCCGCCAGAAAAAGCGCCGGTACGGCATGATATCTGCGCATATAAGCACCTCCCCTTTGCATTTCCTCAAGTTTACAGCGAGGTTGTATCTGAAATGCATCATAGTTGTATCCGGAGGGAGGAATATTGTGAATATTTTGTAAATTAGTCCGCCGGGGCTGCTCAGAGACCGCGGAATTTTTTATACTTGTGCTTGCATAAGGCTTGTGTTACAGTTTATAGTAATGTGTTGACAGTCAAGGCGGTCCCGGCGGAGGAAAAAGGCGTTGACAATGGCCGGGGGCGAGGACTATATTGACCTAAGGTAAACCAGGAGGGCGCGAGAGCGGTCCGCCCTCGAAAAGTGAGGACGTTTCAATGGCAAAGGCAAAGACGGAGCTGGTCATAGTCGAATCCCCGGCGAAGGCCAGGACCATCGAAAAATATCTGGGTGAGAGCTATAAGGTCGTGGCGTCGATGGGCCACCTGCGGGACCTGCCCAAGAGCACGATGGGCGTGGACATAGCGGGCGGCTTTGTGCCGCAGTATATCCCGGTGAAGGGCAAGGAAGAGATCATCGAGGACCTGCGCGAGCGCTCTGCGAAGGCGCGCACGGTGTATCTCGCAACGGACCCTGACCGCGAGGGCGAGGCGATAGCCTGGCACCTGAAGGAACTGCTGGACCTGCCGGACGGCAAGGCCTGCCGCGTGACCTTCAACGAGATAACGAAGCGGGTGGTGACGGAGAGCATCGCGTCGCCGCGCGAGATAGATCAGGACCTGGTGGACGCGCAGCAGGCGCGGCGCATCCTGGACAGGATAGTGGGCTACGAGCTCTCGCCGCTGCTGTGGAAGAAGATACGCCGCGGCCTGTCCGCGGGCCGTGTGCAGTCCGTGGCGACGCGGATGGTCGTGGACCGCGAGCGGGAGATCCGAGCTTTCATGCCGGAGGAATATTGGCTGCTGGACGCCGTGCTCCGCGCCGGGGACGGCGAGTTCACCGCGCGGTACTACGGTACGGAAAGCGGCAGGGCGGAGCTCCACAGCGAGGCTGAAACGGACGCCGTCATCGCCGCGGTGACCGGGAAAGAGTTCTCGATACAGAGCGTGAAGCGCGGCAAGAAGCAGCGCAGCCCCTCGCCCCCGTTCATAACCTCCACGCTGCAGCAGGAGGCCAGCCGCCGCCTGGGCATGACGCCGCGGCGGACGATGTCCATCGCGCAGCAGCTCTACGAGGGCGTGGACGTGACGGGCATGGGTACCGTGGGCCTCATAACCTACATGAGAACAGACTCGCTCCGGCTCTCGGACGAGGCGATAACCGCGGCGCGCGGCTTCATTAAGGACCACTACGGCGAGGCATATTGCCCCGAGCAGCCCCGCCGCTACAAGACCAAGGCCGGCGCTCAGGACGCGCACGAGGCGATCAGGCCGACGAACGCCGCCCTTGCCCCCGAGATGGTGCGCGCGGACCTCTCGAAGGAACAGTACATGCTCTACAGGCTGATCTGGGGCCGCTTCATGGCCTGCCAGATGGCCAACGCGATATATGATAACGTCGTGGTGGACGCCGCCTGCGAGGGCCACGTTTTCCGCGCGAACTACTCCGAGCTGGTCTTTCCCGGCTACACCGCGGTCTATGAGGAGGAGCGCGACGACGAGCCCGACGCCCCGAAAAAGCCCCTGCCCAACCTCAAGGAGGGGGACTTGGCGCAGCTCGTGAAGCTCAACAAGGAGCAGAAGTTCACCCAGCCGCCCTCCAGGTACACGGAGGCGACGCTCATCCGCGCGATGGAGGAAAAGGGCATAGGCCGCCCGTCCACCTACGCGCCGACTATAACGACGATACTCAGCCACGAATACGTGGTGAAGGAGGGCAAGTACCTGCGCCCGACGAGCCTGGGCGAAGTCGTGACCGGGCTCATGGAGGAGCGCTTCCCGGACATCGTGGACCTCAAGTTCACGGCGCGGATGGAGGACGGCCTGGACGACATAGAAAAGGGCGAGAAGGGCTGGAAGCAGTACCTGACGGACTTTTACGGCGGCTTCGAGGAGGAGCTCCACAACGCGGAAAAGGCCATGGAGGGCCAGAGGATAAAGGTCCCGGACGAGGTGTCGGACGAGATCTGCCCTGTCTGCGGGAAGAATCTGGTGGTGAAGTCCGGCAGGTTCGGCCGGTTCCTGGCCTGCCCCGGCTTCCCGGAGTGCAATTTCACTATGCCTATAGTCGTCGAGATGCCGGGCAAATGCCCCGCCTGCGGCGGCAGGATACTCAAGCGCACCTCCAAGAACGGCTACACCTATTACGCCTGCGAGCGCGGCAAGGACTGCCCCTGGCGCGGCACCGGTACCGACGGGCGCGAGATAATCGGCTTCATGACCTGGGACGTGCCGACAAAGGAGAACTGCCCTGAGTGCGGCCAGACTCTGTTCAAGCGCGCGGGCAAGGGCAGGCTCAAGCCCTTCTGCATAAACGAGAACTGCCCGAACTTCCTGCCTGAGGACAAACGCGGCTACAAGAAAAAAGCCGCGGAAAAGCCGAAGAATGATGCGGAGGCAAAGTCCGGCGGCGAGACGGAGGAGAAGAAAACCGCGGCTAAAAAGACGGCGGCCAAGAAGCCCGCCGCCAAGAAGCCCGCGGCCAAAAAGCCCGCATCCAAAAAGACGGAGGCGGCGCAATGAGCCGGGTAACGGTGGCCGGCGCGGGCCTTGCGGGCAGCGAGTGCGCCTGGCAGCTGGCCCGGCGCGGCATAGAGGTCAGGCTCGTGGAGATGAAGCCGGGCAAGTTCAGCCCCGCGCACGTCTCCGCGAACTTTGCCGAGCTCGTGTGCTCAAACTCCCTGCGCAGCGACGAGCTCACGAACGCCGTCGGCCTGCTCAAAGAGGAGCTGCGGCGCCTCGGCTCGCTCGTCATGGAGTCGGCGGATAAGAACCGCGTGGCGGCCGGCGGCGCGCTGGCCGTGGACCGCGAGGGCTTTTCCGCCTACATCACCGAAAAGCTGCGCGCCTGCAAAAACATAGAGGTCGAAGAGCGCGAGCTCACAGACATCCCGGAGGGCGAGACGGTCATCGCCACAGGCCCGCTCACGAGCGACGCCATGGCCGAGAGCATCGTGAAGCTCTGCCCCGAGTTCGACCTGCACTTCTACGACGCCGTCGCGCCCATCGTCACGCTCGAGAGCGTGGACATGGAGAGCGCCTACCTGGCCTCGCGCTACGGCAAGGGTACTGCGGATTATGTAAACTGCCCGATGTCGAAGGAAGAGTACGAGGCCTTCATAGCGGAGCTGCGCTCGGCAAAGGAGGCCCCGGTGCACGGCTTTGACGACGGGGCTGTGTTCGAGGGCTGTATGCCTGTGGAGGTAATGGCACGGCGCGGGCTGGATACGCTGCGGTACGGGCCGATGAAGCCGGTGGGGCTTCGGAACCCGCACACGGGCGCGGAGGACTGGGCCGTGGTCCAGCTCCGGCGCGACAACGCGGACGGAACGCTGTATAACCTCGTGGGCTTCCAGACCCACCTGACCTTTGGGGAGCAGAAGCGGGTGTTTTCGATGATACCGGCGCTGCGGAACGCGGAGTTCGTGCGCTACGGAGTCATGCACCGCAACACGTACCTGGACTCGCCCAGACTGCTGGACAGGTATTACCGTCTCAAGGCCGAGCCGCGCATCAGCTTTGCAGGCCAGATGACAGGCGTCGAGGGCTATGTGGAGTCCGCGGCCTCGGGCATGCTGGTGGGCATAGAGACGGCGGCGCGGCTTCTGGGCCTGCCTGCGGCGGACTTCCCGGCGGAAACGGCGATAGGCGCTCTGGCTCAGTACATATCCGGCGGGAGCGTGGGCGACTTCCAGCCCATGAACGTGAATTTCGGTATAATAACGCCCCTGGGCTACCGGGTGAAGGGCAAGCGGAACAAAAACGCGGAGCTTTCCGCTCGCTCGCTCGGCATCATAGAGGCGATGCTTAGAGAGAAGGAGGTCTTGAGCCTTGAGGGTGATAATTGACGCAATGGGCGGAGACAACGCCCCGAAGGCCCCGGTGCTTGGCGCGCTGCGCGCAAAGCGGGAGCTGGGCGTGGACATCACGCTCGTGGGAAAGCACGAGGAGATCGAAAGGTATCTGGACGGAGAAAAGGGCGTAGAGATAGTTGACGCCCGCGACGTCATCACGATGGAGGACGACCCCAGCACCGCAACGCGGCGGAAAAAGGGCTCTTCCATGGCGGTTGCGCTGACGATGCTGCGCGAGGGCAAGGGCGACGCCGTGGTCTCCGCGGGCAGCACGGGCGCGCTGCTGACGGGCGCCACGCTGACGGTCAAGCGCATACGCGGCATCAGGCGCGCGGCGCTGGCTCCCGTAATACCGAACGGCGGAAAGGGCGTAATGCTCATAGACTGCGGCGCTAACGTGGAGTGCACATCCGAGTATCTGCTGCAGTTCGCGTTCATGGGCAGCTTCTACTCAAAGCACATCCTGGGCGTGTCCAGTCCGAAGGTGGGTCTGCTGAATAACGGCACCGAGGACAGCAAGGGCGGGGAGCTGCAAAAGCAGTCCTACGCCATCCTCAAAAAGGCAGGGGACGAGGGAAGGATAAACTTCATCGGCAACGTCGAGGGTTCGTCCGCGCTGAGCGGGGAAGTGGACGTCATAGTGACCGACGGCTTCACGGGCAACATCCTGCTCAAAGGCTGCGAGGGCATGATAAAGTTTCTGATGGGCCAGCTCAAGGGCGTGTTCCTGAGCAGCACAAAGAACAAGCTCGCCGCGCTGATGCTCAAGAGCGACTTTGCCAAGCTCAAGGACATGATGGACGTCAACAAGATCGGCGGGACTGCGCTGCTCGGCATCTCAAAGCCGGTCATCAAGGCGCACGGCTCGTCGAACGACGAGGCGGTGTTCAGCGCGATACGTCAGGCAGTGCGGTTCGCGCAGGCCGGAGTGATCGAGGAGATCGAGAATAACATTGAATATATGCGCCTGGCGACAGGTGAAACCTAAAAAACGGAGGTATGACAACATGATTTACGAAAAGATCCTGAAGCTCGTGGCTGAGCAGTTCGCGGAGGAAGAGGAGAGCCTCAGCCGCGATACCAACTTCATGGACGACCTCAATGCGGATTCTCTGGACGTGGTCGAGCTCAGCATGACCATTGAAGAGGAGTTCGGCCTGGGCGAGATCTCCGAGGACGAGCTGAGGTCCATCGAGACGATAGGCGACCTGGTCGACTATGTCGAGAAGGCCGCGGGCAACTGATGGATTCTCTGGAGAAAAAACTGTGTCACAGCTTCCGTGACCGCGCTCTGCTGGTGACGGCGCTTACTCACAGCTCCTACGCTAACGAGAACCGCAGCCGCGGCGGCGAGAGCAACGAGCGCCTGGAGTTTTTGGGAGACTCGGTGCTGGGCATGGTCGTGGCGGACGCGCTGTACCGGCGTTTCCCGGAGCTGCCGGAGGGCCGTATGACCCGGCTGCGGGCGCAGCTCGTTTGCGAGGAGAGCCTGCACAAGGTTGCGGCGGAGCTGGGCCTGGGCGAATACGTCCGGCTCGGCAGGGGCGAGGAACATACGGGCGGCAGGCGGCGCACGTCCATTCTGGCGGATGCTGTCGAGGCGGTCATCGCGGCGCTGTACCTGGACGGCGGGATGGAAACTGCGCGTGATTTTATCGAGCGGCAGATACTCTCGTCGCTGGACGGGGCAGGCCCGGTCACGCGCCTTGAGGACTGCAAAACGGAGCTGCAGGAGCTGGTGCAGAAAAAGAGCGGCCAGGTCCTGAGCTACGAACTGCTGGGCGAGTCCGGTCCCGACCACGACAAGACCTTCACCTCTCAGGTCTGCCTTAACGGCAGGGCCATAGGTTCCGGTTCGGGCAGGACGAAGAAGGAGGCCGAGCAGGCCGCCGCACGCGCCGCGCTGGAGGAACTGAGGGCTTGAGCGCAAGAGAGAGCATAATACCGGTTTTCGTGCCGCATCTGGGCTGCCCGAACGACTGCGTTTTCTGCAATCAGAGACGCATCTCGGGAAGCCTTGCTCCGGCGTGCCCTGAGGACGTGCGCCACGCTGTGGAATCCGCCGGCGAGGGCGTGAGCCAGCTGGCCTTTTACGGCGGATCATTCACGGCCATACCCGTGCAGGAACAGGAGGCTCTGCTCGCGGCTGCTCAGCCTTACCTCAAGAGCGGACGCCTGAGCACGCTTCGGCTATCCACCAGGCCGGACGCGATAGACGGCGAGGCGCTGGCGCGGCTGCACAGATACGGCGTCGGTACGATAGAGCTGGGCGCGCAGTCCATGGACGAGCGCGTGCTGGCGCTCTCCGGCCGCGGCCACACGGCGCAGGACGTCGTGGAAGCGTCGCGGGAGATAAAGTCTGCGGGCTTCAAGCTCATCCTGCAGATGATGACGGGCCTGCCCGGCTCGGACGACGAGACGGACGTGGAGTCGGCGCGCCGTATAGCCGCGCTGGAGCCGGACGGGGTGCGCGTTTACCCGACGGTGATAGTCCGGGACACGGTGCTTTGCGACCTCTGGAAGTCAGGGCGCTATGCCGAGCATACTGTGGAGGACGCGGTGCGCGTCTGCGCGCGCATACTGCCTGTTTTTGAGGCGGCGGGCATACCGGTCATAAGACTGGGCCTGAACCCAACGGACGACCTCTCCGGCGGCGACGCCGTCGCCGGGGCCTATCACCCCGCCCTGGGCGAGCTGGTGAGGGCCAGAATAAGAAGGGGAGAGCTGGAGTCTCTCCTGCAAGGCGTTCCCGAGGGAGCGGACGTGACTGTTGCGGTGCCGGCAAGGAAGCTCAGCCAGTACACGGGCCAGCACGGCGCGAATCGCGAGTATCTCAAAGAAAAGTTCCGTCTCCGCAGCCTGAAGCTCAGGCCGGAGAAAACGGAAAGGGCAAGTATCATCTAGGCGCCGGCCGCGTGGCCGGTGCTTTTTCATGCTCGGAACGCTGCGGAAAAGGCCGGGAGAACAGGGCATTTTCCCGGAATAGTGATTGCAAAAAGCCGGGGACTATAATATAATATTATGCCTGCGTGCAAAGCGCGGGCTAAACTGCTGTGAGGTAATGAGTTTGTACTTAAGGGCATTGGAGATCCAGGGCTTTAAATCCTTCCCGGAAAAGACGCGGCTCACGTTTGAGAAGGAGATAACAGCCATAGTGGGGCCGAACGGCTCCGGAAAATCAAATATTTCCGACGCCATTCTCTGGGTGATGGGCGAGCAGAGCTCCAAGACCCTGCGCGGCGGCAAGATGCAGGACGTCATCTTCGGAGGGACGGCCAAGCGCGGGGCCATGGGCTTTGCACAGGTATCGCTCATCATCGACAACTCCGCCGGCATCCTCGGCATAGACTCGGAGGAAGTGACGATCACCCGGCGCTACTACCGCTCGGGCGAGAGCGAGTATTACATCAACCGCGAGCAGGTGCGCCTGCGCGACGTGAACGAGCTGCTCATGGACACCGGACTCGGGCGCGACGGCTACTCCATCATCGGTCAGGGCCGCATAGCGGAGATAGTCAACGGCAAGAGCGCGGAGCGCCGCGAGGTGCTCGAGGAGGCCGCGGGCATCTCCCGCTTCCGCTACCGCAAGGAGGAGGCCGAGCGCCGCCTGGCAAAGACGGACGAGAACCTCCTGCGCATAAACGACAAGATAGACGAGCTCGAGCTCCAGGTCGGGCCCCTGCGCGAGCAGGCGGAAACGGCAAAGCGCTACCTCGCCCTGCGGGACGAGCTCAGGGTCGAGGAAGTCAGCGCGTGGATGGATGCGCTGGACAGGCTGCGCGAGCAGTCGCAGACGATTGCTAGCGACTATGAGACGGCCAAGAGCGGCCTGGACGCCGCGCGGCGCGAACTGGAAGCTCTTTATTCGAGGAGCGAGGCCCTGGCCGAGCGGATGCGCCAGAAGGACATCGAGGCTGAGCAGCAGAGGCAGAGACTGTCGGAAGCAGAGGCGAAGGTCTCCGAGGCAGAGGCCGAAGCCGCCGTGCTCCGCAACAGCATCGAAAACAGTAAACAGACCGTGGAGCGGATGCGCGGCGAGCTCTCCGAGCAGGCGGAGCGCGCAGCCTCCATAGGAACTCAGATAGACGAGCACCGCGCGCGTATGTCGGAGATAGACGAGCGGGCCAAATCCCTCGAGGCGGACGCCGCCTCGGCCAGGAACGTCATGGACGGGCGGCGGATGCGCATAGAAAACCGCGAGCGCGAGGCCGCTGAGGCCAACGACGCCTTGACAAAGCAGATAGTCGAGCTGCGCAGCGCGGATTCGCGCATCGCCATGCTCTCCGAGATGGAGAAGGAATACGAGGGTTTTGCCGGCGCCGTCAAGACAGTCATGCGCGAGGCAAAGCGCGGGACGCTCCGGGGCATACACGGCACAGTGGCGGAGCTGGTCCGCGCCGACGAGCGCTGCACGCTCGCCATTGAGACGGCGCTGGGCGCAGCGATACAGAACGTCGTCGTGGACACGCAGGACGACGGCCGCAGGGCCATAGAGCTCTTGAAGCGCCGAGACGCGGGCCGCGCGACTTTCCTGCCCATAGACGTCATACGCGGCGGCAGGCTCGACAAGGTGCCTTCCGAGGATGAGGGCTGTCTCGGCCTTGCGGTGGAGCTCGTGAGCTTCGAGCCGAAGTACGAGCGGATATTTGAAAATCTCCTGGGCAGGACGCTGGTGGCGGAGACGCTGTCGGATGCCGTGGCCATGTCGCGGAAAAACGGCGGCCGGGTGCGCATAGTCACCCTGGACGGACAGCTCATAAACGCGGGCGGCTCGATGACGGGCGGCAGCGCGGCGAAGAACGCGGGCATCCTGTCCCGGCGCGCGGAGCTGGAGAGATTGCAGGCGAACCGCGGCAAACTCGCAAAGCGGCGGGACGAGCTCGCGGCGAAGGCGGAGGACTTGAAGCGCGAGCTGGCCTCTGCGCGCTACGAGCTGGACGTGGCCACGGGCGAGCTGCAAAATATAAGCAACGAGCTGGCCTCGCTCAAGGCCGAACGGCGCACGACGGAAAATGCCGCGGCTCAGCTCGAGCTGCTCCGGCGCGGAATATCGGGCGACAGCGAGACGCGGGCGAAGGCGCTTGCGGACATGGAGGCCGGGGCAGAGAGCGCAAAGCGAGAGCTGGCGCAGCGCGAGGAGCGTATAGCGGAGCTTCGCGCAAGGGCCTCGGAGATAAGAGACAGCATCGCGGAGGCGACGCAGAAGAAGCTCGAGGTCGAGGGCGAGCGCACCAGGACCGATAAGGCCGTGCAGGAGAAGAACAACGCCCTCCTCGACATGGAGCGCAGCTGCGCCCGCTTCGAGCAAAAAAAACTCTCCGCAGAGATGGAGGAAAAGCAGCTCCTGGACAAGCTCTGGGACGGCTACGAGCTCAGCCACAGCGCAGCGGAGGCGGTCAGGAAGCCCATAGAGAGCGCGGCGAAGTCGAACAGGCGCATAGCCGAGCTGAAGAAGGAGATGTCCGCCCTCGGCACGCCGAACCTCGGCGCCATAGACGAGTACGCGCGCGTGAGCGAGAGGTACGAATTCCTCGCTTCCCAGCGCGACGATGTGGAAAAGGCGAAAAATGAACTGCTGGGTATAATTTCCGATATAACCGGGGAAATGAGAAGTATATTCACGCGCGAGTTCACCGCAATAAACGAGAGCTTCCGAGATACCTTCACGGAGCTCTTTGGCGGCGGCAAGGCGGAGCTGACGCTCGAGCCCGGCGAGGACGTGCTGACTTGCGACATCGACATCAAGGTCCAGCCGCCCGGAAAGGCGCTGACGACGCTCTCGCTGCTCTCGGGCGGTGAGACGGCCTTTGTGGCGATAGCGCTGTACTTTGCAATAATCAAGGTCCGGCCCACGCCCTTCTGCGTCATGGACGAGATAGAGGCGGCGCTGGACGAGGCGAACGTCATAAGGTTCGCGGAGCATATGCGTAAGATATCGAGCAGGACCCAGTTCATAGTCATCACGCACAGGCGCGGCACGATGGAGGAGGCAGATTTCCTCTACGGCGTGACGATGCAGGAAAAGGGCGTGTCCAAGGTCATTGAGCTGGACCTGGAGGAAGCGGAGAAACACACGGAGGAGGCAGCAGGCGAATGGGATTCTTCGATAAGATAAAGGCCGGTCTTGAAAAGACCAGGCGACAGATGGGCGGCGTTTTCGCGGAGTTCACCGGCGAGAACGAGGAGTTTTACGACGAGCTCGAGGAAGCGCTCATAGTAGCGGATTCGGGTGCGGACACGGCCTTCAGGGCTGTCGCCGCCCTGCGCGAGAAGGTACGCGAGGAAGGGCTCCGCGGCAGAACGGAAATAAATGCGGCGCTCGTCGAGATCCTCACGGAGCTTTTGAGCGTGGGCAGCTTTGAACTCAAGCTGGAGACGAAGCCCTCCGTCATCCTGATGGTGGGCGTGAACGGCGTGGGCAAGACCACGACGATAGGCAAGCTCGCGGCGAAGTACACCGCCGAGGGCAAAAAGGTCCTGCTCGCGGCGGGGGACACCTTCCGCGCGGCTGCGGCAGAGCAGCTCACCGTCTGGGCCGAGCGCTCCGGCGCCGAGATAGTGAAGCACGGCGAGGGTTCCGACCCCGGCGCCGTCGTGTTCGACGCGCTGACGGCGGCGAAGGCCCGCGGCACGGATATCGTCATCATCGACACCGCAGGCCGCCTGCACAACAAGGCGAATCTCATGAACGAGCTGGCCAAGATACGCCGCATAATCACCCGCGAGCTGCCGGAAGCCGACGTGGAGACTCTCGCCGTGCTGGATGCGGTGACGGGTCAGAACGGGCTCATCCAGATAAAGCAGTTTGCGGAGACGGCGGAACTCACGGGCATCGTCATAACGAAGCTGGACGGTACGGCCCGCGGCGGCATAGTGTTCGCCATAGCCAAGGAGCTGGGCCTGCCTGTCAAGTTCATCGGCGTGGGCGAGGGAGTGGATGACCTCATGCCCTTCGAGCCGAAATCCTTCTCGGAGGCGCTGCTGTCATGAAGCTGATACTTGCATCGAACAACAAGGGTAAGGTCGTGGAGTTCCGCGAGATACTGGCCGGAACTGGCATAGAGGTCATCCCCCAGCGCGAGGCGGGATGCGACTTTGAAGTGGACGAGACCGGCGACACCTTTGAGGAAAATGCCTTCCTCAAGGCCGAGGCCGCGATGAAGGCCACGGGCCTGCCCGCCGTCTCCGACGACTCGGGCCTCGAGGTAGACGCGCTCGGCGGTGAGCCGGGCGTTCACAGCGCCAGGTATACGGGCAACCATGAGGATTCCGACCTAGACAGGCGCAAATTCCTGATGAAGAAGCTCGAGGGTGTGGAACATCGTGAAGCCAGGTTCGTCTCAGCCATATGCTGCGTGTTCCCGAACGGCGACGTGCTCCGGGCGCGCGGTACCTGCGAGGGCAGAATAGCGACGTATATGAAGGGCGAGAACGGCTTCGGCTATGACGCGATGTTCATAGCTGAGGGCGAGGAGCGCACGATGGCCGAGATGACGCACGAGGAAAAGAACGAAATATCGCACCGCGGCCGCGCGCTGCGCGAATTCGCAAAGGTGCTGAAGGAGTATTGCGATGCTGACAAGTAAGCAGAGGGCCTATCTGCGCGGCCTGGCCGCCAAGGAGGACACCATTCTCCAGATAGGCAAGGACGGAATAACCGAAAACACAACAGCGGCGCTGTCCGACGCGCTGCGCGCGCGCGAGCTGGTGAAGGGCCGCGTGCTGGAAAACTCGATGCTCACGGCGCGGGAGGCCTGCGACACGCTCTCTGAGCGCTGCCGGGCCGAGCAGGTTCAGGTGATAGGCAGCAAGTTCGTGCTGTACAAGCGCAACGAGACGGACCCGAAGATAGAACTGCCCAAGACCCAGAAGCGGAAATGAGGATAGCGGTCTACGGCGGCAGCTTCAACCCGCCGCACCCGGCGCACGTCCGGGCCGCCCGGCTGGCGTATGAGGCGCTCGGGCCGGATAAACTCCTGGTGATCCCGGCGGCGGACCCCCCGCACAAGCGGTTGGCAGATGGCAGCCCATCGCCGCAGGAACGCTTTGAGCTTACAAAGCTGGCCTTTCGGAGCTTCCAGGAGGCCGAAATCTCGGACATGGAGCTCAAAAGGGGCGGCGAGAGCTATACCTCGGACACTGTCGCGGAGCTTGCGGCGAGGTACCCGGGGGCGGAGCTCTGGCTCGTCATAGGCACGGACATGCTCACGAGCTTCGAGCGCTGGCACGATTTCAGGGCCATCCTGAGCGCAGCGTCGCTATGCGTGCTGCCGAGGGACGAGGGTGACCTGCCTGAGATAAAGCGCTGCGCCGACAGGTTCCATGAACTGTACGGAGCGAGAGTGCAGGTGATAGACGCGGCGCCGCTGCCGATGTCCTCGTCGGAGATGCGGGAGATGCTGGTGTCCCGGCGCGGCGCGGACGTGCTTGACGGCGCGGTGTACGCGCGGATAATAAGGCTGCGCGACTACGGCGCGAAGCCCCAGCTCGCCTGGCTGCGCGAGCAGGCGTATAAGTATCTGAAACCGAAACGCATCCCGCACGTAGCGGGTTGCGAGCAGGAGGCGGCAAAGCTGGCCCGCCGCTGGGGCGAGGACCCCGGCGACGCCGCCGAAGCGGGCATACTCCACGATATCACGAAGAAACTGACGATGGAAGAACAGTTGATATTGGCGGAGAAATATGGTATAGTGTTCGATAAATTTGAGCGGGAGAACATAAAACTCACACACGCGATCACGGGCGCGGCGCTCTCAAGGGAGCTTTTCGGCGTACCAGACAGGATATACAGCGCCATCCGCTGGCACACGACGGGCCGTGCGGACATGACGCTGCTGGAAAAGATAATCTATATTGCCGATTATATAGAGCCGACGCGCGATTTCGAGGGCGTTGAGAGGCTCCGGCAGCTTGCTTATGAGAACATTGACTCGGCCATGGCCCTGGGTCTCGAGATGAGCCTGGAGGAGCTGAGGCAGAGCGGCATAGAGCCACACGGCGCAACTGTCAGCGCACTGGCATGGTACGGAAAGGACAAGGTGTAATGCAGTTCTACGGCGGAAGCGGAAAGCACTCAAAGAAGAAACCTGAGAAGGATAAACGCTACGAGGAATACGAGGACGATTACGACTACGAGTACGAGGACGAATACGAGGATTATGAGCCCCAGCCGCGCCCGAGACATCAGACGGCGCGCAGCCGGGGGCGGGACATAAAGAGCACGAACCACACGGTCTACAGCGGCAACGGCTACGACTATGAGGACGACGTCCACTTCGCCTCGGACGACTACGTCTCGCGTGAGGAGATGCGAAGCCGCAAGCACCGCGGCCGCGGAGTGCTGGTGTTCCTGAGCGTCATACTCATACTGGCGATCGGCGGATTTGCGGCCTTCAAGATCTGGGCCAAGCCTGCCGCGGTAAATGACAACGGGCCGAATACCTACGACACCGACGACGGCAGCAGCGACAACACCATCGGCGGCGTCGAGGGAGAAGCTCCTGAACAGGCGGACAGCAAGCGCCGTCCCGGCGTGTGGACTTTCCTGGTCAGCGGCCTGGACCGCGAGGGCCTGCACACGGATACAAACATCGTAGGTATGTTCGATACAGTCGAGGGCAAGCTGAACCTTGTGAACCTGCCCCGTGACCTGCTCATAAACATCGCCATCAGCCCCAAGCAGATGAACCAGCCCTACCCCGCCAGCATCAACAACGGCGGAGACGGCATCAGCGCCCTTCTGGACGCCGTGAAGGACATCCTGGGCTACGAGGTGGACTGCTGGGCGGTCATAGACATCCAGGCGGCGGCGGATATCGTGGACGCCATAGGCGGCGTGTACTACGACATTCCCTTCGATATGGATTGGGACGCGCCGGACCAGAACCCGCCGGTAAGCATCCACATCAAGCAGGGCTACCAGCTCCTGGATGGAGACGACTTCGTGAACGCCATGCGCTTCCGTATATCGAACGACGGCTCCAACACCTATATCGGCGGCGATATAGAGAGGATACAGTTCCAGCAGAAGCTGCTCATGGCACTCGCGCGGCAGACCCTCTCGCTTGAGAACATCCCGAACCTCACGAAGATCTTTGATATCTACGAAAAGCGCGTTGATACCAACGTCAGCGTCGGCAACCTGGCCTATTTCGCCCAGGAATTCATGAAAATAGACGCAAACAACATCACCTTCCAGACAATACCCGGCAAGGGAGACGGCTATGCCCTCGGAAAGTCCTACGTCATCCCGTATATAGACGAGTGGCTGGTGATGCTCAATGAATACCTCAACCCGTTCACGGTGGAGATAACAAGGGAAAATATCAACATGATCTCCTACGACATGGAAACCGGTGTCTGGGACATGACCCAGGGCTATATCGCCGGACAGTGAGCGGCAGGGGATGAAGGGGAGATTTATATGCTGACACCGAAAGAAATAGCCGAAGCCGCGGTCAAAACTCTGGATTCCAAGATGGCGAAGGACATAAAGCTCCTGCGCACAACGGACCTGACCGTCCTGGCGGACTATTTTGTAATCTGCACGGCGACGAGCTCCACGCACGTCAAGACCCTGACGGACGAGGTCGATAAGGCTCTTTCCGAGCTGGGCGAGCCGCCTCTCAGGCGCGAGGGATATCGCGGCGGCGGTTGGATCCTTTTGGACTTCGGCTGCGTCATCGTGCACATTTTCCAGCAGGAAATGCGCGAGTTCTACAACCTCGAGCACCTCTGGAGCGACGCGGAGGAGATAAGCCTCTCAGCCCTTCCCGGCCCTACGGTCTGAGCATCGAGCTCGGGTCAAAGGGGCCTGCGGTTTTGTAATAATTGAAAAGGGGAGAGCAGGAAAATGGCTTACGAATTTTCCAGAATAGAGAAAAAATGGCAGAACTACTGGCTTGAAAACAAGACCTATAAGGCCGTAACTGGCGATAAAACCCGGAAAAAGTTTTATCCACTCATAGAGTTCCCGTATCCCTCTGGCGACGGACTGCACGTCGGCCACCCGAGGCCGTATACAGCGATGGACATCGTCGCGCGCAAGCGCCGTATGCAGGGCGAGAACGTGCTGTTCCCGATAGGCTTCGACGCCTTCGGCCTGCCGACGGAGAACTATGCCATCAAGAACCACATCCACCCGAGAGAAGTCACGAAGCGGAATATAGAGCGCTTCTCCAAGCAGCTGCAGATGCTGGGATACAGCTTTGACTGGGACCGTATGGTCGATACAACGGACCCCAACTATTACAAGTGGACGCAGTGGATATTCCTCCAGATGTACAAGCACGGCCTGGCGTACAAGGCGTCTATGCCCGTGAACTGGTGCACGAGCTGCAAGTGCGTGCTGGCCAACGAGGAGGTCGTAGAGGGCGTTTGCGAGCGCTGCGGCAGCCCGGTCATCCGCAAGGAAAAGAGCCAGTGGATGCTCCGGATCACCGCCTATGTCCAGAGACTCATAGACGACCTGGACGACGTGGACTATATCGAGCGCGTAAAGATACAGCAGCGCAACTGGATAGGCCGTTCCACGGGCGCGGAGGTCGATTTCAAGGCTACGACCGGCGATATCATCAAGGTGTTCACCACCCGCTGCGACACGCTCTTCGGCGCGACGTACATGGTCCTCTCGCCGGAGCACGCGCTCGTGCGCCAGTGGCTCGAGACCGGCGCAATCACTAACCCGGACGAGGTCAAAAAGTACCAGGCCGAGGCCGCCGCAAAGTCCGACCTCGAGCGCACGGAGCTGAACAAGGACAAGACCGGCGTGCGCACAATGGGCGTTGACGCCGTGAACCCCGTGACAGGGGAGACCATACCCATCTTCATCTCCGACTACGTACTTGCGAGCTACGGCACCGGCGCCATCATGGCCGTCCCCGGCCACGACCAGCGCGACTGGGAGTTCGCAAAGGAGTTTGATCTGCCGATCATCGAGGTCGTCAAGGGCGGCGACGTGACGAAGGAAGCCTGGATATCCAAGGACGAGAGCGCCATAATGGTGAACTCCGGGTTCCTGGACGGCCTGAGCGTAAAGGACGCCATCCCGACCATGACGAAGTGGCTTGAGGAGAAGGGCCTGGGCCGCAGCAAGGTCAACTACAAGCTGCGCGACTGGGTGTTCTCGCGCCAGAGATACTGGGGCGAGCCCATCCCGCTGGTATACTGCGAGAAGTGCGGCTGGCAGCCTATAGACGAGTCCGAGCTGCCTCTGCTTCTGCCGGATGTGGACAGCTACGAGCCCACGGACAACGGCGAGAGCCCGCTGTCCAAGATGACCGAGTGGGTCAATACCACCTGCCCGAAGTGCGGCGGTCCCGCCCAGCGTGAGACAGATACCATGCCCCAGTGGGCCGGCTCCTGCTGGTACTTCCTGCGCTATATAGACCCCGATAACGACAAGGCCTTTGCCGGTGAGGAAGCGCTTGACTACTGGAGCCCCGTGGACTGGTACAACGGCGGCATGGAGCACACCACGCTGCACCTGCTGTACAGCCGCTTCTGGCACAAGTTCCTGTACGACATCGGCGTGGTGCCGACGAAGGAGCCCTACGCCAAGCGTACGAGCCACGGCATGATACTCGGCCTGAACCCGCACAACTACGCGAACCTGTCCGACGATGAGCGCAGCCGGCTTCTGTCCGAGTACGGCAGCGAGGCCGAGGTGCGGAAGTATCTTGCACACAAGTATGGCGAGATGGCCGACCACCCGATCGTCAAGATGAGCAAGAGCCTCGGGAACGTCGTGAACCCGGACAGCGTCGTGAAGGAGTACGGCGCGGATACGCTGAGGCTGTATATAATGTTCCTGGGCGACTTCGAGAAGGCGGCGCCGTGGAATCCGAGTGCTGTCAAGGGCTGCAAGCGCTTCCTGGACCGCATATGGGCGCTGGCAGAGAAGCGCATTGAAGGCGACGAAGGCTACTCGGCAGCCAACGAGAAGGAGCTGCACCGCTGCATCAAGAAGGTCAGCGAGGATATAGAGAACATGAAGTTCAACACAGCCATCGCCGCAATGATGACTTTGGTGAACCAGTTCTACGAGCACGCTCCCAGCCGCGGCGACATAAAAACGCTGCTGGCCCTGCTTAGCCCCTTTGCGCCGCATATGGCCGAAGAGCTGTGGGAGATACAGGGCTTTGAGGGCATAGCCAGCATGAGCGCGTGGCCGGAGTATGACGAGGCCAAGACCCTGGACGATGAAAAGGAGATCGCTGTCCAGGTCAACGGCAAGCTGCGCGGCACAGTCGTTGTGCCTGCCGGCTGTGAGGATTCTGTCGCAGTGGAGGCCGCCATGGCCGATGCGAAGGTCAAAAAGTTCACGGACGGCAACGTCATAGTGAAAACGATAGTTGTCAAGGATAAGCTGGTAAACATTATCGTGAAGCCCTCCAAGTGAGTTTTGCTTGACATTGGCGCTCGAAATCATTATAATGCATATGCTAACGGGTTAATTGCCCTTACAGCGCCGAAAGGTGTTTTGGAGGGAGGGAATAGAATGTCTGAGATCTACGTTAAGGAAAACGAGTCGCTCGATAACGCGCTCAAGCGTTTCAAGCGCAGCTGCGCCAAAGCCGGCGTCCTGGCCGACCTGAGGAAGAAGGAGTACTACCAGAGCCCCAGCGTAAAGCGCCGCAAAAAGTCCGAAGCCGCCCGCAAGAACAAGAATAAGCGGTATTATTGATGAAAAGTCCCCGCCGAAAGGCGGGGCTTTTTTATTCTCAAACCTTTGTTGACAACTGTAGATGAACATGCTAAACTAAATCTACAAACGTAGACAATGTGCAGTGGGGGCGAGAGTATGTCAGAGTGGATAATTTCATCCTCTGCGCTGATAGTTGCAATGGTGCTTCTGCGGCGCATTATGCGAGGAAAGATAAGCCTGCGGCTGCAATATGCGCTGTGGCTCATTGTGCTCGTGCGTCTGCTGCTGCCCCTGAGCTTTGGCGAAGCACGCGTCAGCGTGCAGAATGTCGTGCGTGAGGCGGACGCGAAGCTGACTTCGCAGGTCTTGACTTATGTAAACTACGAAACGCCGGACCTCTCCATCCCTGAGCCGGACCAGAATTTGGGCGAGGCGGAGCGGCAGGCGCAGTACGAGCAGAACCTTGCCGAGTACGAGGCGCAGATCGAAGCGGCGAAGGCCGAGACGGGTACGCCCGTCACACTGTCGGATGTCCTGCGCAGCGTCTGGTATGCGGGCATGGTCCTGATGGGACTGTGGTTTCTGGCGACGAACCTGGTGTTCCGCGCGAGGCTAAGGAGAGGCAGGGAGCGCGTTGAATACGCCTGCCCGCCGCCGGTCTACGTCACGGACGCGGTTGAGACGCCCTGCCTGTTCGGCTCGGCCATCTATGTGACGCGGGAGGCGGCGGAGGACCCGGTTACGCTCCGGCACAGCGTAGAGCACGAGCTGACGCACCGCCGTCACGGCGACCAGCTCTGGGCCATTCTGCGCTGCCTTTGCCTCGTTCTGCACTGGTACAACCCGCTGGTCTGGCTCGCGGCGTCACTCTCGAGGCGTGACGCGGAGCTGGCCTGCGACGAGGCGACGATAAAGCGCCTGGGCGAAGATGAGCGCGCGGCCTATGGGCGCACGCTTATCGGCATCGCCTGCGAAAAGCGCGCGACGCTCCTGCGCACGGCGACGACGATGAACTGCGGCAAGGCGGGGCTCCGCGAGCGCATCCTGCTCATTGCAAAGAAGCCTAAAACCGCTGTCTACGCGGTCATCATCCTCATCATCGCCGCCGTCGCAATAACCGGCTGCACCTTCACGGGCGCGCAGAAGGAGGTCACGGGGCCTGACGACACCGGCACAGTTGTGCCTTCGGACGATGCGGCGCCTTCGCCGTCGGAGGAATGGACGTCCGAGCCCGCAGAGGGCAAGGTGAGCCTCGGCGTCACGCTGACGGGCCTGTCCCCGGAGACGCCCGCCTGGTACGCGCCCGAGGCCCAGGACGAGTGGCGCGCGCTGCTGGACGAGGCCATCGCCCGGGCGCAGACCGGGACACATGTCAGCGAGGGCGCAAATTTGCTGGGCCAGCGCATCACGGACGGCGGGCGAGAGCTGTACTTCAACACGGACGGCTCGCTGTGCAGCCTGGATGAAAACTATCTCATAAGCGCCGCCGACGCCGCGCCGTTGCGCGCGCTCATGGACGAGACGCTAAGCGACCTCGGCGTCTCCGGACACGTGCAGCCCGCGGACATACGCGGCCTGCGCTCGGCGACTTTCGAGTTCTTCGGCGGCACGGCCACGCTGACGGACGAGGCCGCGCTGGCTGAGATTGAGCGCATACTCTCGGCCTCGACGAGCACCTACCCCTCTCAGTGCGGCTTCGCCTCGGTCATGAGGCTAGAGCGCGAGGACGGCGAGGTGCTGAGCCTCGGCATGGCCGGCGACGGCTGCGGGGCCTGGCAGTCTAACGGCTGGTTTTACAGCTATACCGGCGACAACTTCGACCTGTACTCGCTCTTTGCCGCTCAGCTCATACACGACCTGGACACGGAGACGCTCTCCGGCGGCTATTACGGCGGCGCGCTGCTGAAATACCTCGACTGGCAGCGCTGCTGCGACCTGTACGGCGAGGACGGCGCCCTCGCGCTGCTGGACCGGCTCTTTGACGCCGCAATGACGGACGAGGCCGTGCGGGGCGGCCTGCTCATGTACCTGCCCGCCCCGGAAGGCGCGCTGGCGGAGCACTACGCGGCCCGGCTGGCCGAATTGCAGGAACAGTCGGCGGAATATACCCCCGTGCCCTGGCCGGAGTTCGTCGCCGGGCCTGCCGAGGGCGGCTATGAGTTTTGCAGCGAGGAGCTTGGCTTATCGTTCACCGTGCCTGCCGAGGTCTCGCAGAAGGTCGCCGTGGCCTCCGGCGTGAAATATAACGACCCGGACGGGACGAGCATCACGCTCTACTACGTCCCCGAGAACGGGAGATACCCCTTCACCATGTTCTACATGGTCGCCGAGTCGCCGCGCGGGGACTTTTTCAGGCCGGACAGCTGGTACTACTCGACCTCGACCGGCCACCCAATAGCGGCGATGAGCGAGAACAGCGTGTACTTCACGATGGGCCCGCTGGGCGGCTCTGAAATAGGCCGCGACGACCCGCTGTGGGACGACTTTATTGAGACCAGCACAGCCGTCAGCGCGGCTATAAGAGAAACCATAGTCGTTGATGATCCCTCTTCAATACCCGAACTGGACACCGCCGCCGTGTCCTCCGCCGCGGACGAACTCGCAGCGCGCGGCGATGCTGCCCTCACCCGGGCAGAAGCGGCGCAGCTGGCCTTTGGCCTGCTCTCGGCGGAGAACAAGGCAGAGGCGTATCCGCTCGATTACACCGACGTGGAGCCCGGCAGCGAGGCTGCGCAGGCCATCGCGTATCTCGCGAGCTACGGCCTTCTGACGCGGTATTCAATGGACGGCGAGGACCTTGACGGCGGGCTGTTCCGCCCCGGCGAGGACATCAGCCGTGCGGAATTTGTCACGCTGCTGCACCGCCTGTCCTTCCAGCCCTGCCCGCTGGCTTACGGTGTGATGCTGGAAAGCATCGGCCCTGATTACTGGGCGTGTTACTATGTGGACTACGCCTGGAAGTGCGGCTGGCTGGAGCTCACCGACGGCGACATCCGCGCCGACGAGCCCATAACCTGCGCCGAGGCCGCCCAGGCGCTAAAGTGCGTAGCCGAAAACGGCTACCCCACCCCTGGCGTGGACTTCTGAGCACGGAGACATAAAAAAGTAAAGCCGCCGCCCCACTGCGGGGCGGCGCAGTCTGTCTAAAAAGCCTCGCAGAGTTTCGCGGCCGCAGCCGCGAAATAAATTGCAATCATTTTTGGCGGCGGCGTGTACGTCGCCAAAAATACTTCTCGCGGAGCGAGCGGCCTTCTTCAACAAGCTGAGCCGCCGCCCCACTGCGGGGCGGCGGCCTTCTGTTACACTGGATTCAGTTCCTCGTCGAGCCAGGTGTCGTGCTCCGAGAGCTTTCTTGTGAATATCCTTGCGTTGTCCTCGGGGTACTTGTTCTGGTGGAACTTGAATATCGTCTCGTCCGTATCCGGCAGCCTGCCGATCATCTCAATCTTACCGCGCGGGTGGCTCATGGCGTAGCGCACCGCCTTGCCCAGCCCGCTCTGCATCGCCTTTGCGCCGTCCACAATGCCAATGCCCTCAGCTATCGGCACCTGGAACCGGCCTTTTACGCCCGTCACGGGGCGGCACTGGAAGATGTAATACGGCGCAACGTTCATCGCCGTAAGACCTCTCAGCAGCTCGCCCAGGACCTCCGGCTTGTCGTTCACGCCGCGCAGGAGCACGGTCTGGTTCCGCAGCTGTATTCCCCGCGTGAGCAGCGAGTCTATCGCCCGCTTTGCCTCAGCAGTCAGCTCCCTCGGGTGGTTGAACTGCGTGACCACCACAACGGCCTTTTTCCTGGCGTAGCTCTTGAACATGTCCAGCAGGGCGGGGTCGCCGTAGATGCGCTCCGGCAGCGTCACCGGCAGGCGGGACCCGAAGCGGATGAAGTCCAGGTGCTCAATGGCGCACAGCCCTGCCAGATAGCGTTCGATGACGCTGTTGGGATTCATGAGCGCGTCGCCGCCGGAGATGAGGACATTCCGCACCTCCTCGTGCTCCGCAACATAGGCGATGGCCTCGTCCGCAACACGGTTGAGCTCGTCCTCCGTCAGCCCTACCATGCGCTTTCTGAAGCAGTGGCGGCAGTACATCGCGCACTGATTCGTCGAGAGCAGCAGGACCGTCGGTCCGTATTTGTGCTGCAAGCCCTCCAGTTTGGTGTTTGAGGCCTCGCCGCTCGTATCAAACGAGCCATCAGGGTCCATCTCATCCGTGGAGGGTATGCACATCCTGGCGATGGGGTCATCCGGGTCCGAGGTATTGACAAGGGATAGGTAATAAGGCGTTATCATCATGGGAAAACGTTCTGCTATCTCTTCTCTCCGTTCTGCCTCCTCCGGTGACAGCCCAAGCCTTTGTACCAGCGCGTCCATGGATCTTACGCCGTTCTCCAATTCTTTCTGCCAGCTCATAGCTGCACCTTCTTTCACTTTTAGAATTTAACGCATAACATTATACCACATTTTCCAAGCTCTCACAAGCGCCAATTACTGTTGAAATATACGAAATGACGTTATATAATCAAGGCAAAACAGACAAAGAATGGTGGGATTTAGTTGGATTTCTTGACCTTTGAACTCTGCGGAGTGCAGGAACTGAACCCGCAGAGGACCTTTGACTGCGGTCAGTGTTTTCGCTGGAACGCGGATGCGGAGGGGAAATACAGGGGCGTAGCTTCAGGGAAGGCGGCGGTGGTCTGGGCCGAGGCAGGACGGACGTACATAGAGTGCGCCGCTGGGGATATATATTTCTGGCGTGACTACCTCGACATGGAGACGGACTATGCCGAGGCCCGACGCAGCATAGAGGTCTGCGACTATCTGCGCGAATGCGCGGCCTACGGCGAGGGTATAAGGATACTCCGCCAGGACAAGTGGGAGGCGCTGTGCTCGTTCATCATCTCGCAGTGCAACAACATCCCAAGGATAAAGGGTATAGTGGAGAAGCTCTGCTCGCTCTATGGCGAGCCGGTGGAGGCGCCCTGGGGCGAGGCCCGGGCTTTCCCGACGGCGGAGCGGGTAGCGGATCTGAGCGAGGAGGCCCTTGCGCCGCTGCGCTCGGGCTACCGCACGCCCTACATACTTGCGGCGGCGCGGGCCGTCGCCGGCGGTGACATAGACCTGGACGCGACGGCGCTCTTGCCCTGCGGCGAGGCGCGGGCGGAGCTCAAGAAGCTCAACGGCGTGGGCGACAAGGTGGCCAACTGCGTCGTGCTCTTCGGTCTGCACCAGCTGGACGCAT
This sequence comes from Clostridiales bacterium, assembly GCA_004553625.1. Lineage (GTDB taxonomy): Bacteria > Bacillota > Clostridia > Oscillospirales > Oscillospiraceae > Scatomorpha > Scatomorpha merdavium. The sequence continues at coordinate 81,266 of SFKX01000010.1, forward strand.
TCCCGGTGGATGTGTGGATAAAGCGTGCGCTGGCGGCGAATATGCCGAAGGGTTTTGACCCCTCGTCGCTGGGCAAATACGCGGGTCTGGCGCAGCAGTATATGTTCTTCCACGCGCGCGAGACGGCGGACCAAGTCTGAAGTTTTCAGCGCCTGAGCAGGGGACCTTTTGCGTGCTTTATTGCGCAAAGGCGGGCGTTGGGATGCGGAAATGGTTGACTTAGGGCGTCTATGTGATAAAATATGAGGAATAGCAAAAAACCAAATTCTTTGCGGAGGTGCGTTTCATATGAATCGTTTTGGCAGCTTTTCCGAGCGCTTTGTCGGCGAGGGTCTGACCTTTGACGACGTCCTGCTCGTCCCGGCGGAGAGCAGCGTCCTGCCGCCCGACATCGACCTGTCCACGAACCTGACCAAGACCATCAGGCTCAACACGCCCATCATGAGCGCGGCGATGGACACCGTGACGGAGTACCGCATGGCCATAGCCATAGCGCGTGAGGGCGGCATCGGCGTCATCCACAAGAGCATGCCGATAGACGACCAGGCCGAGCAGGTGGACATGGTCAAGCGTTCGGAGAACGGCGTCATCACGAACCCCTTCTACCTCGGGCCGGACAACACCCTCGGCGAAGCGGACGCGCTCATGGCAAAATACCGCATCTCCGGCGTGCCGGTCGTGGATGCCGACGGTGTGCTCATAGGCATCATCACGAACCGCGACATGAAGTTCGAGGAGAACATGGACAGGCAGATCCGCGAGGTCATGACCAGCGCGGGCCTCGTCACCGGCCGCGAAGGCACGACGCTCGAGGAGGCCAAGGACATCCTCCGCAGGCACAAAATAGAGAAGCTGCCCATAGTGGACGAGCAGTTCCACCTCAAGGGGCTCATAACGATAAAGGACATAGAGAAGGTCGTCAAATACCCGAACTCGGCCAAGGACAAGCATGGACGCCTGCTCTGTGCCGCGGCCATCGGCGTGACGAACGACATACTTGACCGCGCCGGCGCTCTTGTCCAGGCGGGCGTGGACGCGCTCGTGCTCGACTCGGCGCACGGCCACTCGGCAAACATTATGCGCTGCGTGGGCCTCGTGAAGAACGCCTTCCCCGAGGTGCAGCTCATAGCGGGCAACGTCGCCACCGCCGAGGGTACGGAGGCGCTCATCAAGGCGGGCGCGGACTGCGTCAAGGTCGGCATAGGCCCCGGCTCCATCTGCACCACCCGCGTGGTCTCCGGCATAGGCGTGCCGCAGATAACGGCGGTGCTCGAGTCCGCCGCAATGGGCGACAAATACGGCATCCCCGTCATAGCCGACGGCGGCATCAAGTATTCAGGCGACATCGTCAAGGCCCTGGCCGCGGGCGCGAGGGTCGTCATGATGGGCTCCATGCTCGCGGGCTGCGAGGAAAGCCCCGGCGAGAGCGAGATATTCCAGGGCAGGCAGTTCAAGGTCTACCGCGGCATGGGCAGTATCGGCGCAATGCAGAAGGGCTCCGGCGACCGCTACTTCCAGTCCGGCTCTAAGAAGCTCGTCCCCGAAGGCGTCGAGGGCCGCGTCCCCTACAAGGGAGCCGTGTCCGACACGATATTCCAGATGATGGGCGGCCTGCGCTCCGGCATGGGCTACTGCGGCTGCCCGGACATCGAGTCGCTCCGGACCAAGACCAAATTCGTGCGCATCACCGGCGCGGGCCTCAAGGAGAGCCACCCGCACGACATCTATATAACGAAGGAAGCCCCCAACTACACCATGAACCCGCAGGGCTAAGTCCCCGCGGGCGCGGGAAACGGAGGATGACATGGACGAAAAGATCGAAAAGCTCAAAAGCTGGATAGCGGAGAGCGACAACATCGTGTTTTTCGGCGGCGCGGGCGTCTCCACGGAGAGCGGCATCCCCGATTTCCGCAGCGTGGACGGGCTGTATAATCAGAAATGGCGCTACCCGCCGGAGACGATCCTGAGCCACACCTTTTTTGAGCGCGACCCGGAGGAGTATTACCGTTTCCACCACGAGAAGCTGGTCATAGACGGCGCAAAGCCGAACCGGGCGCATCTGCGCCTGGCTGAGCTGGAGCGCGAGGGCAAGCTCAAAGCAGTCGTCACGCAGAACATAGACGGCCTGCACCAGGCGGCGGGGAGCAAAAACGTGCTCGAGCTGCACGGCAGCATCCTGCGCGCCTATTGCTCGCGCTGCCGCAAGCCCTTCCCGGCGGACGAGATGAACCACTGCAAGGGCGTGCCTCACTGCTCCTGCGGCGGTGTGGTGCGGCCTGACATCGTGCTCTATGAGGAACCCCTGGAGATGGACGTCATGGAGCGCGCGGTGCGCTATATCCGCAACGCCGATGTGCTGATAATCGGCGGGACCTCGCTGGGCGTGTACCCGGCGGCGGGGCTCATCAACTACTACCGGGGCAAAAAGCTGGCGCTGGTGAACCTGTCCGAGACGCCGTATGACAGGTACGCAGACCTCGTGATACACGAGAAGATCGGAGAGGTGTTTTCCATCGTATGAACCGCACGGACGTGTTGGGCGTGGAATTTGACAACGTGACGATGGCGGAGGCCGTAGAGCGTGCGCTTGAACTGATAGCAGTTCGGGAGTGCCGCTATGTGGTCACGCCGAACCCAGAGATAGTCATGCTGGCTAGGGAGAACGCAGAGCTAAAGAGGGCGCTCGCGGGAGCGGCGCTCGTACTGCCGGACGGCGTCGGCATCGTGAAGGGTGCGGCGATACTTGGCCGACCGATGAAGGGAAAGGTCCCGGGCATAGATTTTGCCTGCGGCGTTATGGCGCGGCTCGCGGAAAAGGGCGGCAGCGTGTATCTCTTCGGAGCAAAGCCCGGAGTGGCCGAGCTGGCGGCGGAGACGCTTGAGAGCAGATATCCGGGCCTGATAGTGGCGGGGACGTCGGATGGCTATTTTTCGGACGACGCGCCTATAATAGAGAAGATAAGGGCTGAGCAGCCGGATATGCTGCTGGTCTGCCTCGGCGCGCCGAAGCAGGAACTGTGGATGGCAAAGGAGGAGGGCAAGCTGCCCGTAGGTCTCATGTGCGGCCTGGGCGGGAGCCTGGACGTCTTTGCCGGAACGGTGAAGCGTGCGCCGGAGAGCTGGCAGAGGCTGGGCCTGGAGTGGCTGTACAGGCTGATGAAGGAGCCCAGGCGCATAGGCCGCATGATGAAATTGCCCCTCTTCGTCGTCGAGGCGGCGGGAGAGAGGCTGAGAGGTAAGTAAGATGGCTGATAAGGGCAAGCTCATAGTGCTCGAGGGCATAGACGGCAGCGGCAAGTCTGCGCAGTATAGAAAGCTCAAGGCGCGCTTCGAGCTCGAGGGCATAGATTGCCGGACGATAGTTTTCCCGCGATACGACCAGGAGTCCTCCGCGCTGATACGCATGTACCTGGCGGGGCAGTTCGGCGCGAACCCGGCAGACGTGGGTCCCTGCGCGGCGTCCATCTTCTACGCGGTGGACAGGTACGCCTCGTATATGACGGACTGGGGCGAGTACTACAAGTCCGGCGGCGTCATCCTCTCGGACAGGTACACGACCTCAAACGCCGTACACCAGGGCGCAAAGCTGCCGGAGTCCGAGCAGCCGGCTTTTTTCGACTGGCTGTACGACCTGGAATATGTTAAACTCGGCCTGCCGAGGCCGGACCTGGTGGTGTACCTGGACGTGGATTTGGAGACCTCGCTGGCTCGTATGCGCCACCGCCAGGAGAAAACCGGCAAGGACGGCGACATACACGAGAAGGATGCGGCATATCTGGCCGCCTGTCTCGCAACCGGGGCGAGAGCGGCGGAGCACTACGGCTGGCGCCGCGTGGACTTCAAAAAGGACGGACAGATACGCGAGCTGGACGAAAAGCACGAAGAGATCTTTGCCGCGGTCAGGTCAGCGCTGTGAAAGCGGAAAAATCTAGACTCCGCGGCGAGATAAGGGCCAGGATAGCCGCGCTGGACCCGGATTATATAAGCAAGAGCGACACCGGCATCATGAGAAACACACTGAAAATGCCCGGCTTTCGCAGCGCTCATACCGTGTTTGCCTACCTTTCCGTGGACAGGGAATGCGATACAAGGCGCATAGTGGAGCAGCTCAGGTCAAGCGGAAGGCTCATAGCCCTGCCGAGGAGCCGGAAAGGCGGCGTTATGGACTTTGCGCTCTATGACGGGAAGCTCGACGAGGGTGTGTACGGCATCCCGCAACCGCCGGAGGAGGCGGAGACCGCCGAACCGGGCGAGAAAGACTTCATGCTGGTCCCGGCTCTTTGCTGCGACAGAAGGGGCGTAAGGCTGGGCCACGGCGGCGGCTACTATGACCGCTACCTTGCGGAACACCGCGTAGCCACCGCCTGCCTTTGCCGCGAACGGCTGCTTTTGGAAAAAGTACCGAAGGATTGGAACGATTTTGCCGTGAACTACGTCATAACCGAACGGGAGATAATAAAAACAGGGCTCTGACGAGCCCTGTGCCGGGAGTTACGCTGCTTCAGCAGCAGGAGTTGCAGCAGTTGCTGCTGCTCTCGCAGCTCGAGCTGCAGCCGCAGTTGCCGCCGCAGCAGAAGATGAGCAGGAGTATGATGATGATCCAGAAGCAGCTTCCGTTTCCATTTCCGCAGAACATTTAATCGACCTTTCTCCGCGCTATGTGATTTACCCGGGCCCGGCCCCGCGCGGGGGGCGGGCGAGGCTGGTTATCTGGCGTAGTGGACGGCGCCGGCGCCGGATTTGCGCCGTCTGAGCCATAATATGCCCGGCGCGGCAAACACGTTACTTGGGAGAACCGAGGAAAATGCAGAACAATTTTGACAAGCTCAATGAAATATTCGGCGTAAAGCCCGAGGGCGGGGAAGAGACCGCAGCAAAGGAAGAGGCCAGGGAACCGGAAACGGCGCCCGAGCAGGCCGCTGCGCCAGAGCCGGCAGGGGAAGAGACAAAGGTCATAAAGCCTCTTCGCGACAGCCAGCCGGTGCCGGAGAAGCCCGCTGAAGAGGCACCGCAGGAGGAAACGCCGGCGCCTGATGACGAGGGCGGCGAACCCGAGGAAAAGTCTGCCCCGCACTTCAAAGGTCCCCTGAAATTCATAGACAGCTTTATCTATGACCCGAAGAAACACGAAAAGGACGCGGAGGAGGCGGCAAAACAGCCGCACGAACCTCCCGAGGATGAGCCGGAAGAGCTGGACGACGAGGACGAACCCATCGAGCCGCGCGACTACCAGCCCATACGCGGCCGGAGAGACGGCAAGACGGGCTGCCTGGGCGGGCTCATGTACTTTGCCTTTGTTGTCAGCCTGAGCATCATCCTGGCCTGCGTCGTGTGGATGGCGGCTTCCGACGTGCTCGCGCTCAACAAACCGCTGGAGGACGGAACTGTCACTCTGCCGCAGAGCATCTTCACGGAAAAGGTCATAGAGGTCGAGAACGAGGACGGCACGACCACCACGAAAACCGTCATGAGCGCTGATATAGACTATGTGGCAACGGCGCTCAAGGACGCTGGCCTCATAGAATACAAGCCGCTGTTCAAGCTGTTCTGCAAGGTCGTGGACGCGGATATCAAAATAGACCCCGGCACCTATAAGCTCAACACCAAGTGCGACTATAACGCGCTGGTCCTGAGAATGCAGACGGCCTCGGCGTCCATGGTGGCGACGACTGTCATGTTCCCAGAGGGCTATACGATGCAGCAGATATTCGAAAAGCTGGAGACTGAGGGCATCTGCTCCGTTGAGGACCTGATGGAGGCCGCCGCGAACTACTCTTATAATTACCCCTTCCTGGACTGGGCCGAGCCCGGCGACGCGAGCAGGCTTGAGGGCTACCTCTTCCCGGACACCTATGAATTCTATCAGGGAATGCAGGCCTCCAGCGCGATAAACAAGTTCCTCCTGAACTTCCACGGCAAGCTCACGGCGGATATGTATACCCAGGCCTCGAAGCTAAACATCTCGCTGCACGAAGCGGTGATAGTGGCGTCCATGATAGAGGCAGAGGCGGCTAACGATTCCGAACGCGCGAACATTGCCGCCGTCATCTACAACCGCCTGAAACAGGGTATGCCGCTGCAGATAGACGCGACAGTCATGTACGCGCTGGGCGAGCACAAGGAGTACCTGACGACGGAGGACCTCCAGGTGGACAGCCCGTACAACACCTATACCAACACTGGCCTGCCCGCAGGACCGATATGCAATCCGGGCCTTGCCTCGATAAACGCGGCGCTGAACCCCTCTGATGCCAGCTATCTCTACTATGCGCTGGACGTTGAGAGCGGAACGCACAGGTTCTTCACGAGCTACAGCGAGTTCGAGGCCTTCACGGCCACGCAGGACTACACGGCGGGATAACGCAAAACGAGCTGAGCAGCGCGGACTTGAGTCCGCGCCGCTTTTTTGCACCGATTCGGGCTTGTTTTCCTGGGAAAGGTCGTATATAATGTATAAGGGGTAGGATTTGCCTCGTGATTATGGAAAACGGAGATGTGATAAATGGAACTGCAAAATTTTGACAAGATTCTGGAACGCGTTCCCAAAATGTCCAGGCCCATGCGCGTCATCCTCGCCGGTTCAGACGGGGAGAACATGCTGAAGGGCATCTTCGCGGCGCAGGAAAAGGGCCTTGTCCAGCCTGTCCTGGTGGGTGACCGCGCGAGGACTATAACGGTGCTTGAGCAGTTCGGCCTTGAGCGCGAGCCCTATACAATGGTAGACACGCCTCCCGGACACAACATAACTCAGGAGGCAATTGACATCATAAACGCCGGCGACGGCGACGTGCTCATGCGCGGCAACATCGCTACGCGCGACTTCCTCATGCCCGTCCTTGACAAGACCAACAAGCTGCGCACGGAGCGGCTCATGAGCCACGTTTCCCTGGCAAGCCTTCCGGAGTATCCCAAACTCATTGCGCTGAGCGATATGACCGTAGTCATCAAGCCGAATATGACCCAGAAAAAGGCCATAATCAAAAATACCGCCGACGCACTAAAGGCCTTTGGCTATGAGAATCCCAAGCTGGCCCTCCTGAGCCTTGTCGAGAAGGTCACCTTCCATATGCAGGACACCGTGGAGGCTCAGCGCCTTGTCTCCGAGCAGAAGCAGAGGCCCTTTGCAGACTGCGAGCTCTGGGGACCCATCTCCTATGACCTGATCCTGAGCAAAGAGGCCGCTAGGCTGAAGAATTATGACTGCCCCTGGTCGGGCGGCGGCTTCGACGGCATCATCGCTCCGGACCTGTCCACGGCGAATACGCTGGTCAAGAGCTGGCTCATCCACGCGCACGCGGTGACTTGCGGCGCGGTGGTCGGAGCCCGTGTGCCGATAGCGCTGACCAGCCGCAGCGCGAACGAGGAGGAGACCTACCTGTCCCTCGTTTTCTGCGCCGTGCTTGACGCCTGGCGCAAGGAGTGCAAGGCCAAGGGGATAAGCTGAATAGAACAAGGCGATAATATGGGGGCTCTCCGGCGGGAGGGCCTCCTTAATTTTTCGCCCGCCCTTGACAATTTTTACTCGGGTGTTTATTATGAATAAATACGGATATTTGTCCTGGGAGGTAATTATGAAGGCTTTCGGTCTTAACGAACTCAGGGAGATGTTTCTCTCGTTTTTTGAATCCAAGGGGCATCTGCGTCTGCCGAGCTTTTCGCTCATCCCGCAGAACGACCCTTCGCTCCTGCTCATAAACTCGGGTATGGCGCCGATGAAGCCCTATTTCACCGGCGAGCAGACCCCGCCGTGCAGGCGCGTCTGCACCTGCCAGAAGTGCGTCCGCACCGGCGATATCGAAAATATCGGCAAGACGGCCAGGCACGGCACCTACTTCGAGATGCTGGGCAACTTCTCTTTCGGAGACTACTTCAAGCACGAGGCGATAGCCTGGTCCTGGGAGTTCCTCACCAGCCCCGAGTGGGTCGGGATAGACCCGGACAGGCTGTACCCGTCGGTGTACGAGGACGACGACGAGGCGTTCAACATTTGGCGAGACGAGATAGGCATAGCGCCGGAGCGCATTTTCCGCTTCGGCAAGGCGGATAACTTCTGGGAGCACGGCACCGGCGCCTGCGGCCCTTGCTCGGAGATATACTTCGACCGTGGCGAGAAATACGGCTGCGGCAAGCCGGACTGCACCGTGGGCTGTGATTGCGACAGGTATATCGAGGTCTGGAACAACGTTTTCAGCCAGTTCAACTCCGACGGGCAGGGGAATTATACCGAGCTCGCGCAGAAGAACATCGACACCGGCATGGGCCTCGAGCGCCTGGCCTGCGTCTGCCAGGGCGTGGACAGCCTGTTCGACGTCGATACCGTCATGAACATCACGCACAAGGTCTCGGAGCTGACCGGCGCGCACTACGGCGAAAGCCACAGGAACGACGTATCTCTCCGCGTCATCACCGACCACATCAGGTCCGCCACCTTTATGATAGGCGACGGAGTGCTGCCCTCGAACGAGGGCCGCGGCTACGTGCTGCGCCGTTTGCTCCGCCGCGCGGCGAGGCACGGCAAGTTCCTCGGCGTGAACGAGCCCTTCCTTTATAAAGTCTGTGAGACTGTCATAAACGAGAACCGCTCCGCCTACCCGGACCTCGTGGAGAAGCAGAGCTTCATTACGAAGGTCATCAGGACCGAGGAGGAGAGTTTTGCCCGCACGATAGACGGCGGCATGCGTATCCTGGGCGAGCTCGTGGACGAACTGAAGGCAAAGGGCGAAACCGTGCTCTCGGGCGCGGACGCCTTCAAGCTCTATGATACCTATGGTTTCCCGCTGGACCTCACGGAGGACGTGCTGGGCGAGTCCGGCATGACCGCGGATACGGAGGGCTTCAACGCGCTCATGCAGGAGCAGCGCGATCGCGCCAGGGCCGCGAGGGGCGAAATAAGCGGCTGGTCCGGCCTTGACCTGGGCCTCGACGCCGTGCCGACGGTGTTCACGGGCTACGAGAAGCTCACGGATGAGGCAAAGGTCGAGGCGCTGGTCGTCGAGGGCGAGCTCTCCGGCGAACTGCGCGAGGGGGTCGAGGGTTCCGTCGTACTGGACAAGACGCCCTTCTACGCCGAGATGGGCGGCCAGGTGGCCGACCACGGCAGGATCGAGGCTGATGGCCTGCTCTTCGAGGTTCGCGACGTGCAAAAGACCAAGGGCGGCAAGTACCTGCACAGCGGCGTCATGAAAAAGGGCGAGCTTAGGCTCGACATGACCGTCACCGCCTCCGTGGACGAGGAGCGCCGCCGCGCCATCATGCGCGCGCACTCCGCCACGCACCTGCTCCACGCCGCGCTGCGCCAGGTCCTGGGCGACCATGTCCACCAGGCTGGTTCGCTGGTAGAGCCGGACAGGCTGAGGTTCGACTTCACACACTTCTCCGCCCTGACCGGCGAGGAACTGCTCGAGGTCGGCAGGATAGTCAACAGAGAGATCCTCAAGGGCGACGCGATTGACGTCGCGGAGATGGGCATAGACGAGGCCAAGGCCCAGGGCGCTCAGGCGCTGTTTGGGGAGAAGTACGGCGACGTTGTCCGCGTCGTCAAGATGGGCGAATTTTCGAGCGAGCTGTGCGGCGGCACACACATGAACAACACGGCCAAGGTAGGCCCGTTCAGGATAGAGTCCGAGTTCTCGGTTGCCTCTGGCGTGCGGCGCATAGAGGCCGTGACGGGCCTGGAGTTCTTCCGTGAGAACGAGGAGAACAACCGCAGGCTCATGGAGATGGCAAACGTGCTCAAGTCCTCGCCCTTCGAGGTCGTGGAAAAGGCCAAGACCGCCATGAACGACCTGAAAGAACTCAGGCGCAAGGTAGAGGCCCTGCAGGACAAGCTGCGCTCCGGCGAGCTGGACGGTTTCATCGCCTCGGCCAAGAAGGTCGGAGACCTGCGCGTGATCACCGCTACAAGGCCTGGTTCCACCGCGGATGAGATGCGGCGCGTGGGCGACTTCCTGCGCGACAAGGCCCCGAATCTCGTGGCGGTGTTCGCCGCCGTGGAGGAGGGGAAGATAACCTTCTTCGCGGTCTGCGGCAAGAACGCGGTCGAAAAGGGTGTGAAGGCAGGCGACCTCATAAAGCAGGTCACCGCCATGACCGGCGGCAAAGGCGGCGGCAAGCCCGACTTCGCCATGGGCGGAGGAAAGGATACGCTCATGCTCGACAACGCCCTCGCCATGGTGGACAACTTTGTTGCGATAAAGCTTGGACTTTTGAAGGAGGAGAAGTAAATGTCAGACTGCCTTTTCTGCATGATAGCCAAGGGCGATATCCCCTCAAACAAGGTCTATGAGGACGAGAGCGTCCTGGCGTTCAGGGATATCAACCCCCAGGCACCCACTCATATATTGGTCATCCCGAAGGAGCACATCGCGGACTCCACGGCGGGCATCACGGCTGAGAACTCTGCGGTCGTGGCGCACATCTTCGAGGTCATAGCCAAGATAGCCGCGCAGGAGGGCCTCGACGCAGGTTTCCGCGTCATCACCAACTCCGGCAAGGCTGCAGGCCAGACGGTGCCTCACCTGCACTTCCATATCCTCGCGGGCGTGGACATGGCCGAAAAGCTCATATAAAAGACGAACCCCCGGTCCTTGTGGACCGGGGGATTTTTCAGCTGCTTTCCTTTTCTACCAGCACCCAGGGCGCGACCTCCGACTGGCAATCCTCGCCGTTCATGAGTCGGAACAGGAGCTGCGCCGCCATGCGCCCGACGTTGTATTTCCCGTGCGAGAGACTGGTTATCCGCATGGGCGAGAGCTCGCTGTACTGGCTGTTGTCAAAGCTGACGACGGCAAGGTCCGCGGGGATGGAGACGCCGTGTTTCAGCAGGTGGCCTACTAGACGGCTGGCTATCTCGTCGTTATAGCATACGACGGCGGTACACTCGTGGAGAAGCGGACCAATGCGCTCGAATACCGGCTCTCCGTCCAGGATGCTCTCCTTGAGCCGTGTGTCATACCAGAGCACATGCCTGTCGTCTATGCCGAGCCCCAGGTCTCGCAGCCCGTCCGAATACCCGGCGTAGCGCTGGTGGCCCTGGATGTCGTCGTTTTTGAAGATGCCTGCGATCTTTCTGTGACCTTTGCCGTAGAGGTAACGCACGAGCTCGCGCCCGCCCCCGTAGTTGTCGTCCAGGACCGAGAGAGTACCTTCGAGTTGGGGGTAGTTGCCGTTCATGAATACCAGGGGGACGCCACGGCTCATGAGCTTGCGGTACATGTCCAGGTTCGGGTTGGGCAGGCCGGTCTTGGTTCCCTCGACGAGGACGCCGTCTAGCTGCGGCAGACCCAGGAGCGTCTGCAGGACCTTGCGCTCGTTCGAGACCTGGTTCTGCGTGGCGAAGAGCAGGGGGGCGCTGTCGTTATCCGAGAGCACTGTTTCGACTTCGCGCAGGATACTGGGGAAGATGTAGTCGCTTATATAGGTGGTGACGACCGCAATAGAGCGCCGCTGCACGGGAGCGGGCGCGGAATTGTCCCTGACGCGGGAGCCGCTGCCCTGTTGACGTTCTATGAGCCCCTCAGTCACAAGGACCGAAAGTGCCTGCCTCACGGTTTGCCTGCTCACCTGAAACTGCTGGCAGAGACTGTTTTCCGTCGGCAGGAGGTCGTGCTCATGATAAATGCCGCTAGTGATGTCCGAGCGGAGCGAGTCGGCCACTATTTGGTATTTTGGCGCCATGAATATCCCCCCAACACAAGTACCCTTGCATACAGATTAGCACATTCATTCACCTATTTCAAGCACCTTATTCAAATTTGTACATACAATATTCAGTCTAAAGTCACAGCTGAGCAAGACTGCGAGGAGGAGTGGAAAGGCGACGACCTGTTCGACCGCTGCCAATGGTCCGAACAAAACTTGTCGATTTTTCGCCTGTATTTGCTCAAACCGTCCGTATTTTTTGCACGTTTGTACAATGAGCACAAAAGCTCTAAAAAAGGACTAATTCATATAAATGCACTGATTAGTTCAAATATTGTGGAATATATGCAAAAATCGACAATTTAATCGCATATGAAGAGACGTTAAAAAATTGTCTGTTTTTTCTACGGCATTTTTCCACGGATTTGTATTGTAAAAATGGGCGAAATGACAAATTCATCAGTACAAATTCTTGACATAGGAAGAATAAGGGCTTATACTCGGAGCATGAACACCGGCCGGGCGGAAGCCCGTCGGAAAAATAGCGATTGGAGAGATATGGAATGAAAAAGCTTCTTGCACTTATCCTCGCGCTTGTAATGGTGTTCGCGCTGGCCGCCTGCGGCAGCGAGGATACTACCACCTCCGAGCCCCCCGCTGAGGAGACCACCACCGGCGGCGACGTCTCCGAGGCCCCCGAAGGCGGCGACGACGCCACTGACGGCGAGCTCATCACCGTAGGCTTTGCCCAGGTCGGCCACGAGTCCGACTGGCGCACCGCTTCCACCAACTCCTGCAAAGAGGTCTTCTCCACGGAGAACGGCTACGACCTGATCTTCGTTGACTGCGACCAGGATTCCGCCGCCCAGCTCGAGGCTGTCCGCGGCTTCATCCAGCAGGAAGTCGACTACATAATCATTGACCCGATCGTCGCCACCGGCTGGGACACCGTCCTGACTGAGTGCGAGGACGCGGGCATCCCCGTCATCGTTATCGACCGTACCATCGACGACTCCGACAAGTATGTCTCCTGGGTTGGCTCCAACTTCAAGGATGAGGGCCTCGCCGCCGGCGAGTGGCTGAAGGCCTACGCCGATGCCAAGGGCATCACCGAGATCAACGCGCTTGTCATTGAAGGCACCACTGGCGCTTCCGCCACCATCGGCCGTACCGACGGCTTCAAGGAGATCGCCGACAAGTACGGCTGGACCATCCTCGACTCCCAGAGCGGCGACTTCACCGACGTCGGCGGCCAGGAGGTCATGGAGTCCTACTGCAAGAGCTATGAGGGCCAGTTCAACGTCGTCGTCTGCCAGAACGACAACGAGGCCTTCGGCGCGATGACCGCCATGGACGCTGCCGGCGTCACCTACGGCGTTGACGGCGACGTCATCCTCATCTCCTTCGACGCCTGCACCGCGGGCCTGGAGGAAGTCATGGCCGGCAACATCAACGCCGACTTCGAGTGCAACCCGCTCGCCGCTCCCTTTGTCGAAGAGGTCATCAAGCAGCTCGAGGCTGGCGAGACCCCCGAGAAGGAAGTCTACATGGAAGAGCACTGGTACGTCGCTGAGGACATCATCGAGTCCATCACCGTGAACGGCGTCGAGCAGGCCCTGTACGTCGTCACTCAGGAGATCGTTGACGCCCAGTATTAATGAGCGCGGCTGAGTAATCAGCCGAAAAGTGAATCCTTTCGTTCCCGCGGGAGGACTCCGGAATGTCCCGGGGTCCTCCCTTTTGAATAGTATGAGGTGATGTGATTTGGAAAACAATATCGTGCTTACGATGCGGGGCATAAGCATGACCTTCCCCGGCGTCAAGGCGCTCGACAATGTGGATTTCACCCTGCGCAAGGGCGAGATACACGCGCTGATGGGCGAGAACGGCGCGGGCAAGTCCACGCTTATCAAGTGCCTCACGGGCATCAACGACTTCGAGTCCGGCGAGATCCGGGTTGACGGGGTCGAAGGTCCGGTGAAGAACCGCTCGACGCAGGACGCGCAGAAGGTGGGCATCTCCACAGTGTATCAGGAGGTGAACCTCTGCCCGAACCTGAGCGTGGCGGAGAACCTGTTCATAGGCCGCGAGCCCATGACCAAGCTGCATACGATCGACCGCAAGAAGATGGTGCGCCTGGCCGACGAGCTCGTGAAGCGGCTCGACATCAAGGTGGATGTCACACAGAATCTCGAAAACTACTCGCTCGCAATCCAGCAGATGATCGCAATAGCCCGTGCGGTGGACATGGACTGCAAGGTGCTCATCTTGGACGAGCCTACCTCCTCCCTCGACGACAGCGAGGTGGAGAAGCTCTTCAAGATGATGCTGCAGCTCAAATCCGAGGGCGTGGGCATCATCTTCGTCACGCACTTCCTCGAGCAGGTCTACGCGGTCTGCGACAGGATAACGGTGCTCCGCAACGGGACTCTGGTGGGAGAGTACCCGGTGGCGGAGCTGCCCCGCGTGCAGCTGGTGGCGGCGATGATGGGCAAGGATTTTGACGACCTTGCCGCCATAAAGCCCGAGGGCTTTGAAGTGAAGAAGGACTCCCCGCTCGAGATCGAGGCCAAGGGTCTCAGCCACAAGGGGACGATAAAACCCTTCGACCTCGAGATACACAAGGGCGAGGTCGTGGGCCTGACGGGCCTGCTGGGCTCCGGCCGCAGCGAGCTCGCGCGCGCCATCTACGGCGCGGACAAGGCGCAGACCGGCACGCTCAAGGTGGACGGCAAGGACGCGAAGGTCAACCAGCCCATAGACGCCATGAACATGGGCATGGGCCTCCTCCCGGACGACCGCAAGGCCGAGGGTATCATAGCCGACCTCTCCGTGCGCGAGAACATCATCCTGGCGATGCAGGCCAAACGCGGGATGTTCAAGCAGCTCAGCCGCGCCAAGCAGGAGGAGATAGCGGACAAGTACATAGACCTCCTGCAAATAAAGACCGCGACGCGCGAGACTCCCATCCGTCAGCTCTCCGGCGGCAACCAGCAGAAGGCGATACTCGCCCGCTGGCTGGCGACGGATCCGGATTTCCTCATACTCGACGAGCCGACGCGCGGCATAGACGTCGGCACCAAGACCGAGATACAGAAGCTCATAATCCAGCTCGCAGGCGAGGGCAAGAGCATCATGTTCATCTCCTCGGAGATAGAAGAAATGCTCCGCACCTGCAACCGCCTTGCCGTCCTGCGCGACGGCGCCAAGGTAGGCGAACTGGACGGCGAGCTGACTCAGGAGCGGGTAATGGCCGCCATCGCGGGAGGTGCGAGCAATGAATAAAATTAGGAGCCTGACCCAAAAGCAGCTGTTCCTGCCCATATTCTGCGTGTTCCTGGTGCTGTGCTCGAACATCATCTACGACATTGCGCAGGGCAACGCCTTCTACAACTTCTTCAGCATCTCTATAAAGAACGGCGTGCTCTACGGCCGTATCATCGACATACTCAACCGCGGCAGCGAGGTCGCCATCCTGGCCATAGGCATGACGCTGGTCGTCTCCTGCTCGGCCGGAACGGATATATCCGTCGGCTCTGTCATGAGTCTCTGCGCCTCCTTCTGCTGCATGCTGTTGTCCGGCTACGGCGTGACTTCCGCGTATGAGTACGCGCTGCCCCTGGTGGTCTGCGTCATCGCGGGCCTGCTGATGGGCTGCCTCTGCGGCGCGTTCAACGGCGCCCTGGTGGCGTATTTGAACATCCAGCCCATGGTGGCGACGCTCATCCTGTACTCCGCGGCAAGGGCCATCGGCCTGCTGCTGTGCAACGACCAGATACTGTATATCCGCGTGGACAGCTTCGGCATGTTTGGCGGCTACACCGGTTTCCTGCCGACGCCCATCATCATCGCGGCGCTGTGCATACTGATAGTCTCCATAGCGCTCAAAAAGACGGCCATGGGCATGTACGTCCAGTCCGTCGGCATCAACAAGAAGGCCAGCCGCATCGCGGGTCTCAATTCGCAGAAGATCATCTTCCTCTGCTACGTGCTCTGCGGCCTGTGCGCGGCGATCGCGGGCATCGTCTCTTCCTCTCGTACCAGCAACGCGGACTCCAACAACATCGGCCTCAACTATGAGCTGGACGCCATCCTGGCGGTCGCGCTTGGCGGCAACAGCCTGGGCGGCGGCAAGTTCAACCTGGCCGGCTCCATCATTGGCGCATACACCATCCAGGCCATCACGACTACTCTCTACGCCCTGGGCGTCTCCACCGAGGTCGCGCCGGTATTCAAAGCCGTCGTGGTCATAGTCATCGTCGCCATCCAGGCCCCGCCGGTGAAGGCGTATTTCAAAAAGCGCCGCGCCGTCAAGGCTGCCGCTGCTGAAAAGGAGGCCGTGACCGCATGAAAACGACCGCTATAAACAAAAAGCCCGCCTCCGCCCTCAAGGACAGGCGTTCCATGAACGGCAACACCGTTCTGCTGGTCATCACCATTGCGCTGTTCATAGTCATGTACGCGGCGGGCTGCATCGTGTATGCCGACAAGGGCTTCACTCACTTCCAGACCTTCCTCAACATTCTCATAAACAACGCCGGCCTCATCTGCGTGGCCTGCGGCATGACCTGCGTCATGCTCACCGGCGGCATCGACATCTCGGTCGGCTCGCTCATCGCGCTCGACTGCATGCTGCTCGCTAAGGGCATGAGCGACTGGGGCATAGGCGCCGTGCCGATGTGCCTCATCATCCTCGCCATAGGCGTTGCAATGGGCATCATACAGGGCTTCTGCGTGGGTTATCTCGAGATCCAGCCCTTCATCGTCACCATGGCGGGCATGTTTTTCGCCCGCGGCCTCACCGCCGTCGTGTCCACGGCGCAGCTTTCCATCACCCAGGACGCCAATGCAACCTTCTACGCCTGGGCCAACACCAAGATAAACCTGCCCGAGTTCCTCGGCTACGCCAACAAGAAGGGCATAATACAGGTTCCGTACATACGAGTGGGCGTGATCGTGGCCATCGTAGTGCTGATTGCTATTTTCCTGGTCCTGCGCTACACTAAGTTCGGCCGCTCGCTCTATGCAGTCGGCGGCAGCGAGCAGTCGGCGGCCATGATGGGCCTGAACGTCAAGCTCACAAAGATGAAGGCATACATTCTCTCGAGCTTCCTGTGCTCCATCGGCGGCATCTGCTACTGCCTGAACACCATGCAGGGCAGCGTGCAGCAGGCCTCGGGCCTCGAGATGGACGCCATCGCATCCTCGGTAATCGGCGGTACGCTGCTGACGGGCGGCGTCGGCAACGTCATCGGTTCGTTCTTCGGCGTGCTCATAAACGGCACGATCTCCACCATAGTAAAGACCAACGGCAAACTGGCCAGCTCCTGGCCCAACATCCTGACCGCGGCGCTGCTCTGCTTCTTCATAGTGCTCCAGAGCATCTTCGCCAAGATCAAGGAAAAGTCCAAGTGAGGCGCGGAATATGGATATTAAAGATACTATCGCAAAGGGCGAGGCATTCCTGGGCATAGAGCTCGGCTCCACCAGGATAAAGGCCGTGCTGACTGGGCGCGACATGGCGCCGATAGCCTCCGGCGGTTTCGCCTGGGAGAACCGCTACGAGGGCGGATACTGGACCTATCACATAGACGAGGTCTGGAACGGCCTGCGCGCCGCCTACGCGGAGCTCGCGGCGGATGTGGAAAAACGCTACGGCGTGAAGCTCACGAGGGTCGCGGCCATGGGCTTTTCCGGAATGATGCACGGCTATATCGCGCTGGACGCCTCCGGCGAGCTGCTGGCACCGTTCAGGACTTGGCGCAACACCACGACAGGGGAGGCCGCGGGCATCCTGACGGAGCGCTTCGGTTTCAACATCCCGCAGCGCTGGAGCGTGGCGCACCTGTACCAGGCCATACTGAACCGCGAGGAGCACGTGAAGGACATAGACTACCTCACGACCCTCGCAGGCTATGTGCACTACAGGCTCTGCGGCGAGCGGGTGCTCGGCGTGGGCGAGGCCAGCGGCATGTTCCCGATAGACAGCGCCGCGAAGGACTACGACGCCGCCATGCTCGAGAGCTTCGATTCGCTGGTGGCTGACAGGGGCTATCCCTGGAAGCTGAGGGACATCCTGCCGCGTGTGCTGGTCGCAGGGGAGGCCGCGGGCAGCCTGACCGAGGCCGGAGCGAGGCTGCTCGACCCGAGCGGCGCGCTCGAGGCCGGTATCCCGCTCTGCCCGCCGGAGGGCGACGCGGGAACGGGCATGGCCGCCACGAACAGCGTCAGGCAGAGAACGGGCAACGTCTCCGCCGGAACGAGCGTGTTTGCCATGATCGTACTTGAAAAGGCGCTGCCGAAGGTGCATACTGAGATAGACATGGTAACGACTCCGGCGGGCCTGCCCGCCGCAATGGTGCACTGCAACAACTGCACAAACGAGATAAACGCCTGGGCCGAGGTGTTCCGCGGCTTCCTGGAGGCGATGGGGCAGGAGCCGGATATGAACGCGGTGTTCACGGCCATGTTCCGCACGGCGCTCGCGGGAGAGCCGGACGCGGGCGGGCTGCTGCTGTATAACTACCTCTCCGGAGAGCCTGTGACGGGCCTTGAAGAGGGCTGCCCGCTGCTGGTGCGGACGCCGGAGGCGCGGCTGAACTTTGCAAACTTCATGCGCGCGCAGCTATTTTCCGCCGTGGCCTCGCTGAAGCTGGGCATGGACATACTCGCGGCGGACGGCGTGGAGCTGGACAGGCTCCTGGGCCACGGCGGCTTCTTCAAAACGCCGGAAGCGGGGCAGAAGCTCATGGCCGCGGCGCTGGGCGTGCCTGTGTCGGTCATGGAGACGGCGGGCGAGGGCGGCCCCTGGGGCATGGCCCTGCTGGCCGGATACATGGCCTTGAAAAAGCCCGGCGAGAGCCTTGAGGACTGGCTGGACGGCACGGTCTTTGCCGCGCAGGAGGTCAGCACCGTTGCGCCGGACGCGGCGGATGCCGAGGGTTTCGGCGGATTTATAAGTAACTATGTGAGGGGGCTCGCCGTGGAGCGCGCCGCCGTTGAGAACTTGAGATAGGAGGAGATCGTCATGGAAAACAAGGAGTTTTGGTTTGTAGTCGGCAGTCAGTTCCTGTATGGCCCCGAGGTGCTGGACACCGTCGCAGAGCGCGCCGCCGAGATGGCGGAGAGCATGAGCGCCTCCGGAAAACTGCCCTGCAAGCTGGTATATAAGGCCACGGTCAAGACCGACGCCGAGATTACCGAGATAATGAAGGCCGCCAACCGCGCTGAGGACTGCCTCGGCGTAGTGACCTGGTGCCACACCTTCTCCCCAAGCAAGATGTGGATACACGGTCTGGGCCTGCTTCAGAAGCCCTGGTGCCACCTGGCCACGCAGTATAACCGCCGCATCCCGAACGAAGCCATAGACATGGACTTCATGAACCTCAACCAGGCCGCGCACGGCGACCGCGAGCACGGCTTCATCGGCGCGCGTATGCGCCTGCCTCGCAAGATCATCGCGGGCTATTGGCAGGACGCGCCTGTGCTCGAGGAGCTGGGCGCCTGGATGCGCTCGGCCATAGGCTATGACTTCTCGCACAAGCTGCGCATCGTCCGCTTCGGGGACAACATGCGCGACGTCGCCGTCACCGAGGGCGACAAGGTCGAGGCGCAGATAAAGCTCGGCTGGCAGGTGGATTATTGGCCGGTCGGCCACCTCGTTGAGACGATGGACGAGCTCACCGAGGCCGAGGTGGACGCCCAGATGGACGAGTACCGCGCCCGCTACGACTTCGCCACGGACGATATCGCCACGGTGCGCTATCAGGCGAAGGAGGAGGCCGCAATGCGCAAGATCCTCGCCCGCGAGGGCGCGCAGGCCTTCATCAACAACTTCCAGGACCTCTACGGCATGGAGCAGCTGCCCGGCCTCGCCAGCCAGAACATGATGGCCGACGGCATAGGCTACGGCGGCGAGGGCGACTGGAAGGTCTCCGGCATGACCGCAATCATGAAGAAGATGGCCGAGGGCCTCGAGGGCGGCACGCTCTTCATGGAGGACTACACCTACGACCTGGAGCCCGGCAACGAGATCTCCCTGGGCGCGCACATGCTCGAGGTCTGCCCCTCGATAGCTGCGGAAAAGCCGAGGATAGAGATACACCCGCTGGGCATCGGCGGCAAGAATCCCCCGGCGCGCCTGGTGTTCGAGGGCAAGGCCGGACCCGGCATCGTGGTCAGCCTCATCGACATGGGCGGCAGACTGCGCATGATAATCCAGGACATCGAGGTCATTAAGCCGACCCTCGATATGCCGAACCTGCCTGTGGCGAGGGTCATGTGGAAGCCCGCTCCGGACCTGCTGACCGGCGTGAAGTGCTGGATAGCCGCGGGCGGCGCGCACCACACCGTGCTCTCCACAGCCGTCAGCGCCCAGATGATGATGGACTGGGCCGAGATGATGCAGATCGAGTGCGTCCACATCACGAAGGACACGAAGTTCGAGGACTTCAAAAAGGAACTGTTTTACAACGACATCGCATGGAAATTGAGGAGCCTGTAAACTATGCTTGAAGCACTGAAAGAAGAGGTATGCCGCGCAAATCTGCTCCTGCCGGAGCACGGACTCGTGACCTTTACCTGGGGCAACGTCTCCGGTGTGGACCGCGAGAGCGGAATGATGGTCATAAAGCCCTCGGGCGTGGACTACGAGGGCATGAGCCCGGAGGACATGGTCGTGGTAAGCCTGGCGACGGGCGAGAGGGTGGAGGGCCGCTGGAAGCCCTCCAGCGATACGGCCACGCACGTCGCGCTCTACAACGCATTCCCCACGCTCGGCGGCGTGGTCCATACGCACAGCCGCTGGGCCACGAGCTTTGCCCAGGCCGGGCGCGGCATCCCCGCTTTCGGCACCACCCAGGGCGACTACTTCTACGGCGAGATCCCCGTCACGCGGAAGATGACTCCGGAGGAGATAGCGGGCAGCTACGAGCTCGAGACGGGCAATGTCATAATCGAGACCTTCCGTGAGCGGCGCATAGACCCGGACCAGGTCCCCGCAGCTCTGGTCTACAGCCACGGCCCCTTTGCCTGGGGCAAGGACGCGATGAACGCGGTCCACAACGCGGTGGTGCTCGAGGAAGTGGCGTTCATGGCCTTCCACGCCATGGCGCTGACTCCCGGCCTGCCGCCCATGCAGCAGGAGCTGCTGGATAAGCACTACCTGAGAAAACACGGCCCCGGCGCGTATTACGGCCAGGGCTGAGGAGGAACGGCATATGAGCGGTTGGAGGATAAGGCAATTCGGCAACGCGGAGTGCGTCAGGCTCGAAAACGGCGGGCTCTCGTGCGAGATACTCACCTACGGCGGCGCCCTGCGCTGCCTGAACGTGCCGGACAGAAACGGCAGGAGCGTGGACGTCGTCCTCGGCTTCGACAGCCTGGAGGACTACATGGAGCAGACCGGCTTCCTCGGCGCGCTCATAGGCCGCTTTGGGAACCGCATCGGGAACGCGGAGTTCGAGCTGGACGGCAAGCGTTATGAGCTTTTCAAAAACGACGGCGCCAACCACCTGCACGGCGGCAGGCGCGGCTTCGACAAGCGCATCTGGAAGATAGAGGCCAGGGACGACACCAAGCTCGCCCTCTCGCTCGTGAGCGAGGACGGCGAGGAGGGATACCCCGGCAGGCTCGAGGTCTATGTGCTCTACGAGCTGAAGGAGGACGCGCTGGAGATAAGCTACCGCGCCTTTTCGGACGCTGATACGCTCTGCAACCTCACGAACCACGCATATTTCAACCTCTCCGGCCACGACAGCGGCACGGTGGAGAAGCAGCTCATAAAGATAAACGCCTCGCACTACACGCCCACGGACGCGGGCCTCATCCCGACGGGCGAGATAGCGGACGTGACGGGGACGCCCATGGACCTGCGCGAGCCGGTCGTCATAGGCGAGCGGGCGGACCTGGACTTTGAAGCCCTGCGCTTCGGCGGCGGCTTCGACCACAACTACGCCATAGACGGCGCGGACGGCACGCTCCGCCTGGCCGCCGTGGCCGAGTCGCGGGAGACCGGCGTCGTCCTCGAGACCTGGACGACCCTGCCCGGGGTGCAGTTCTATTCCGGCAACGGCATGGCCGGGCTGCCGAAGGGCAAAAACGGCGCGCCCTATGACCGCCGTTGGGGATTCTGCCTCGAAACTCAGGTCTATCCGGACGCGCCGCATCACGCAAATTTCCCCTCCGCGCTGCTCAAAAAGGGCGCGGAATACCGCACAAAGACGGTCTACCGCTTTGCGCACAAGGACTAAGCCTGCCAATCACATCACATAAAGACAGGAACCACAGCACGGCCGCCCCGGCCCCACCAACCGGGGCGGTTGTGTCATATGTATCACAAAAAATTTTGGATAAGTACCAGTAGCACCAGGCCGGGAATGCCCAGGATGCCCGCGACCAGCGCGTTCACCGCGTTGACGCCGAGCGCGAAGTCAAAGAACCCGCCGATGAAGTTGAACACGAAAAGCAGCACGAGGCCGGAAAGCATGTTCAGCAGCAGTTTGAAGAAGAACTTCACCGGCAGGCGGATGATACTAATGAGCAGCCAGAGCAGCAGGCCGCAGACGATGACGGTTATGATCGTTGCCAGGGACGGCATGATCCTGCCTCCTTTACAGGTAAAACGATTTTAGGTTGCGCACGGCGCAGTTATACTTGGCCTTGAGAGCGCTTATCTCGAAGATACAGGTATCGAGCTGCGCCGAGTCGGTGACGTTGTTGAAGCGGTTATAGGTGTCGTCGAGCTGGGCACGGACGCTGTTGACTTCCTCCACGGCCTTTTTGATATCGGCTTTGAGCGCCTTGGCCTGTCTTGAACGTTTGGACACGGTGATCACACTCCTTGTCCATATTGTATTCAAAGGCGGGGCATTTTAACCAGTCAAAGCAAAAATTGCCGGTAATATTGCGGAGGAGCGGAGCAATACTAGACTCGGACTTCAAAAGAGAGCGACCCGGCAGGGTGAGAGAGAAAAGACCCAAGGCCGGTGCCTGGTGCGGAAAGCGCCATAAGGGCGAATGGCCGTCCGTTTGAAAAACGGGCTGCCGGAGCGGGCCGAAAGCCTTGTCCCGGAGCGGATAGTGTGCAGGCCCGGTGCGAGAAAAAATGAAGTCAAGTGCCGGAAAGCGCAGCGATAGTTGCGTGTGAAAGGTGCGGCGGGGAAGCGTGAAAACGCAGCCCCGCTTTTTTCTTGCAATTTTGGGGCGGGTGAGCTATACTATATAAGTAAAATTATGCAATTTTGCGCTACAACATATTGATATTGAGAGGGAAAAACTGCAAATGGCAAGAAACAGTCCCGAGTCATACGGGAACGAGAGCATATCCCAGCTCAAGGGTGAGGACAGGGTGCGCAAGCGCCCGGCGGTCATATTTGGCTCGGACGGGCTGGAGGGCTGCGAGCACGCGGTGTTCGAGATCCTGTCAAACTCCATAGACGAAGCGCGCGCCGGCAACGGCAGCATTATAACATTGACGCGCTATCTAGACAAGAGCATCGAGTGCGAGGACTTCGGCCGCGGCTGTCCCGTGGACTGGAACCCGGCGGAGAAGAAATACAACTGGGAGCTGGTTTTTTGCGAGCTCTACGCCGGCGGCAAATACCGCAACAACGAGGGCGGCGACTACGAGTATTCGCTGGGCCTCAACGGCCTCGGCACCTGCGCAACGCAGTATTCGTCCGAGTACATGGACGTCGTCGTCCGGCGTGACGGGAAGAAATATACGCTCCACTTTGAAAAGGGCCGCATAAAGGGCAAGCTGGAGGAGGAGCCCGCGGACCGCAAAAAGACTGGTACGGACATCCGCTGGAGGCCGGACCTTGAGGTCTTTACAGACATAGATATCCCGCTCGAGTACTATACGGCAACGCTCAAGCGTCAGGCTGTGGTGAACGCGGGCGTCACCTTCCGGCTCAGGAACGAGATAGCCCAGGGCAAGTTCGAGACGACGGACTTTGTATACCAGAACGGCATCCTGGACTACGTGGGCGAGATAGCGGGCGAGGAGACACTCTCCACTCCGGCCTTCATCCAGGCGGAGCGCAAGGGCCGTGACAGGGCGGACAAGCCGGAGTACAAGGTCAAGCTCTCGGCGGCGTTTTGCTTTTCAAACAAGGTCAGCGCCATAGAGTATTACCACAACAGCTCCTTCCTGGAGCACGGAGGCGCGCCGGAGAAGGCTGCGCGCAGCGCCTTTGTGAGCGCGGTGGACGGCTACATCAAAAAGGCCGGCAAATACCAGAAGAACGAGTCGAAGATCAGCTTTCAGGACGTGGCGGACTGCCTCGTGCTCGTGACGAATTGCTTTTCGACCCAGACCTCCTACGAGAACCAGACGAAGAAGGCCATCACGAACCGCTTCATACAGGAGGCCATGACGGACTTCCTGCGCTCCCAGCTCGAGGTGTATTTCATCGAGCACAAGGCCGAGGCGGACAGGGTGGCCGACCAGGTGCTGGTGAACAAGCGCAGCCGCGAGCAGGCCGAAAAGGCCAGGCTCACCATCAAGAAAAAACTCACGGGCAGCATGGACATCTCGAACAGGGTCCAGAAGTTCGTGGACTGCCGCAGCCGCGACGTATCCAAGCGCGAGATCTACATCGTCGAGGGCGACTCGGCTCTGGGCGCCTGCAAGCTCTCGCGGGACGCGGAATTCCAGGGCATCATGCCGGTGCGGGGCAAGATACTCAACTGCCTCAAGGCTGATTACGGCAGGATATTCAAGAGCGAGATAATAACGGACCTCATAAAGGTCCTGGGCTGCGGCGTGGAGGTGCAGAAGCACATAAAGGAGCTGCCCGCCTTCGAGCTCGACAGCCTCCGCTGGAGCAAGGTCATCATCTGCACCGACGCGGACGTGGACGGCTTCCAGATAAGGACGCTCATATTGACGATGCTCTACCGGCTCGCGCCGACTCTCATACGCGAGGGCTATGTGTATATAGCCGAGTCGCCGCTCTACGAGATAGAATCCGGCGGAAAGACCTGGTTTGCATACTCCGAGCGCGAAAAGGCCGAGATATTGGACGGCATAGGCAAGGCCAAGGTTTCAATAAACCGCTCCAAGGGTCTGGGCGAGAACGACCCGGACATGATGTGGCTGACGACGATGAACCCGGAGACGAGAAGGCTCATCCGTGTCATGCCGGAGGACGCGGAGCGCACGAGCGAGATGTTCGACCTGCTGCTGGGAGACAATCTCGCGGGCAGAAAGCAGCACATATCTGAGTTCGGCAGTCAGTATCTTGACCTTGCCGACATATCCTGAGGGGGTTTGGGAATGAGTTTCAAGTTGGTCAAGAAGATAGCCATAGCCGGACTGATGCTGTCGCTGCTGCTGTGTCTCATAGGCGTGTTCGGAATGGACCCGGGTACGCAGGAATCCGGCAGTATGGCGATATGGGCGGTGGTAGTGCTGCTGTTCACCATGGCGGTGGTGCTAAAGTGGAGCCGCTGCCCCTGGTGCGGGGAGCTCATAATAAAAAAGCTGTTCACGATAAAGGAATGCCCGCACTGCGGCAGGGACATCGAGACCGGCAAGAAGAAAAAAGGCAAGGGCGGAAGAAGATAAATGGCGAGTAAAAAACCGGCGCAGGAGCCGGAGCACAAGAGAAAAACAAACGACAATGTCATGGGCCTCAGGGCCGAGGTGCTCGAGCAGCCCATAACCGAGACGCTCGAGACGAACTATATGCCCTACGCCATGAGCGTTATCGTCTCGAGAGCGATACCGGAGATAGACGGCTTCAAGCCCAGCCACCGGAAGCTGCTCTATACGATGTACAAGATGGGCCTGCTCACCGGCGCCCGGACCAAGTCCGCGAATATCGTGGGCCAGACGATGCGGCTGAACCCGCACGGCGACGCTGCCATATACGAGACGATGGTGAGACTCGCAAAGGGCTGTGAAGCGCTCAATATGCCATTTGTGGACTCAAAGGGCAACTTCGGCAAGGTGTATTCTCGGGACATGTCCTACGCCGCGTCGAGGTACACGGAGGCGAAACTCGCGCCCATCTGCGCCGAGGTGTTCCGCGACATAGACAAGGACACGGTGGACTTCGTGGACAACTACGACGGCAGCATGAAGGAGCCGGCGTTGCTGCCTACGGCCTTCCCGAATGTCCTGGTGTCCGCGAACACGGGCATCGCCGTCGGCATGGCGAGTCAGATCTGCGGCTTCAACCTCACGGAGGTCTGTGAGACGGCCATAAACTACATCCGTGACCCGGACTGCGAGCTCACGCTGACCCTGCCCGCGCCGGATTTCCCGACGGGCGGTGAGATCATCATGGAGCCGGGCGTCATGGAGGAAATATACCGCACGGGCCGCGGCAGCTTCAAGGTGCGCTCCCGCTGGCGCTACGACCAGAAGGAAAACGTCATAGAGATCTACGAGATACCCTATACCGCCACGGCCGAGGCCGTCATGGACAAGGTCGCGGAGTTGGTCAAGGCCGGAAAGGTCAAAGAGATCTCAGACATGCGCGACGAGACGGACCTGGGCGGCCTCAAGCTGGCCATAGACCTCAAGCGCGGGGCAGACCCGGAAAAGCTCATGGCAAAGCTCTTCAAGTCCACACCGCTGATGGACAGCTTCGCCTGCAACTTCAACATCCTCATCGCCGGGACGCCACGGGTCATGGGCGTGCGGGAGATACTTTCGGAGTGGACTGCCTGGCGTCTGGATTGCGTGAAGCGGCGCATATACTTCGACGTAAGCCGCAAGAAGGAAAAGCTGCACCTCCTGCAGGGCCTCGGCAAGATACTGCTGGACATTGACAAGGCTATCGCCATAATACGCAATACGGAGCGCGAGGCCGACGTCGTGCCGAATCTGATGGACGGCTTTGGTATAGACAAGGTGCAGGCCGAGTTCGTGGCTGAGATAAAGCTGCGTAACATAAACCGGGAGTATATTCTCAAGCGCACGGCGGAGACGGAGAGCCTCGAGCGGGACATCGCAGAGCTGGAGGCGACTCTGAACAGCCGCAGGAAGCTCCAGAACGTCATCGTGAAGGAGCTGGAGCGGATAATCAAGGAATACCCCTCCGAGCGCCGGACAGGTATCGTTTACGCCGACGAGCTTCCGGAGGAGCCGGACGAGGAACAGGTAGAGGACTACCCGGTGCGTGTGTTTGTTTCGCGCGAGGGCTATCTCAAAAAGATAACGCCGCAGTCGCTCAGGATGTCCTCCGAGCAGAAGTACAAGGAGGGCGACGGCCCTGCGGTGGAGTTCGACGCGACGAACCGCTCTGAGCTCCTGGTGTTCACGGACAGGCAGCAGGTCTACAAGACCAGGCTGGCGGATTTTGAGGACGCAAAAGCCTCGGTGCTCGGCGTGTACCTGCCGGGCAAGCTGGAAATGGACGAGGGCGAGCGGGTCGTGCAGGTAATAGACCCCGGCGACTATTCGGGTCAGATACTGCTGTTCTTCGAAAACGGCAAGGCCGCGCGTCTCATGCTCTCGGCCTACGAGACCAAGACAAACAGGAAGAAGCTCCTGAACGCCTACTCAGATAAGAGTCCGCTGGTGTGCATAATCGAACTAGGAGATGAGCTCGAGCTGGCGGCGTTTTCCACAGAGGGCCGCGCTATAATATTCAGCACGGCGCTGCTCGCGCCCAAGACCTCTCGCTCGACCCAGGGCGTGGGCGTGATGACGATGAAACCGAAGTATAAGCTGAGCGGAGCCCGTCCGCTGCATGAGACGGGCATCAAGAACCTCTCGCGCTACAGAGTCCGCAGTCTGCCCGCCGCCGGAGCGCTGCTCCGGGAGGAGGACAGGGGAGAAAAACAACTTTCGCTGTTGGAGGAATAGCTCATGCATCACAGCAAGACTGTAAAGGACTATGTCTGGGAGTATTTCCTGATAATCGTCGGTTCGCTGCTCTACGCCGCAGGCCTGCGCTTTTTCTTCTACCCGAACGACATCATAGCCGGAGGCGTAACGGGCATAGCGATGATAATCAACTACCTGACGGATGCTCCCGTCGGCGTGATGAATCTCGTTATCAACATCCCGCTGTTCATCTGGGCCTGGAAGGGCTTCGGACTGAAGTTCATCATCGGCTCCTTTGTCGCCACGGTGTTGTGCTCGGTGCTCGTTGACCTCTATGCATACTTCGACATCGTCGCTACGGACAACATGCTGCTTGCGGCGATCTATGGCGGCGTGCTAAACGGTCTGGGCCTGGGCCTGGTATATCGCGCGGGCGATACGACAGGCGGCATAGACATAGTGGCCAAGTTCGTGCGGAGAAGATACCCCTATGTGAACTTCGGCACGATCATCCTCATCCTGGACATCGTCATATACGCGGCATTTGCCGTCATCTTCAACGAGTTTGAGGGCGCGATGTATGCTCTCATAGCCATGTTCGTTGTGACGCGGGTCATAGACCTGGTGCTCTACGGCCTGGGGACGTCAAAGGTCTGCTACATCATCAGCGACGAGAGCGACAAGCTCAAAAACGCTATCACCGCCACGCTGGGCCGCGGCGTCACCCTGCTCAAAGGCGAGGGCGCGTACACCGGCAAGGCAAAGAACGTAATACTCTGCGTTATCAAGAAACAGCAGATAATGGACGTCCGCAAAATAATCAAGTCAATAGATACGCACGCATTCCTGATAGTGACCGAGGCCAAGAACGTCTACGGCAACGGCTTCGGAGATATAACTGACGAGAGCTGAGAAAGGAGAAAGTATGGACATTGAAAAGCTGAAAAAGAACCTCGAAGGGCGCGGTTTCGGTTTCAAATACTTCGAGACCGGGGCCGAGGCGGCGGACTATCTCGCGTCCCAGATGCAGGACAAGACAGTGGGCATAGGCGGCAGCAAGACCGTTGAGGCGATAGGCTTGTACGAAAAGCTCCAGGGCAAGGCTGCGGACGTCGCCTGGCACTGGAAAACGGAACCTGACGAGGCCCGCGCCAGGGCCGCGAAGGCTCAGATATATGTATCCAGCGCGAACGGCATAGCCGAGACGGGTGAGATAATCAACATAGACGGCGCGGGCAACCGCGTGGCTTCGAATCTGTACGGACACGAGAAGGTCTATATCGTAGCGGGCGTGAACAAGGTGTGTCCGGATGTAGAGAAGGCCTTCTGGCGTGCGCGCAACGTTGCGGCTCCGCTCAACGCCAGACGCTTCGGCAAGGATACTCCCTGCGTCAAGGGAGAGCTCAAGTGCTACGACTGCCGCAGCCCGGAGCGCATCTGCCGCGGCGTGTCCATGCTCATGGAGCCGATGATGGGCATGCCCATAGATGTCGTCATCATCAACGAGGAGCTCGGCTTCTGATTCTGAAAGATAGGAGGCGCGGCTGTGAAAAGGGCGCTTGTGGCAATACTAATCTCGGCGGCGCTTCTGGCGCCGCTGAGCGGCTGCGCCTCCATTTTCGATAAGGAATATGTCTCCGTTACGGATTTTCCCGAGAGCACCGGCAGCCCCATCTCAGACGGAGCCAGATCGGTGAAGAACTATCTGGACCTCAAGCTGGCGATAAACAGCCTCGTTTCGATGCACGAGGAGAGCGGTACGCTGGACTTCAGCAACTACAACGGATCCAACATCAGCGACGACCTGGCCGCCGCCGCAAAGGAGGTCAGCACGGAGACAGCCCTCGGCGACTATGCCGTGGACTACATCTCCTATGACCTTGACAGGAGCGTTGTGTATTACGAGGCTGAGGTCTATATCTACTACAGGCGCACAGCGGAAGAGGTCGAGGCGGTAGTCAGCGAAAGTACTGTAACGGGCCTGCGCGACGCCATAAGCGAGGCGCTCAACGAGCTGCAGACAGAGCTCGTGGTCATGGTCAGCGCGGCCGGCGCGAGCGAGGACGAGGTAGCGGGCTATGTGACGGCGGCCTACCTGGAAAGCCCGCTCTCCTGTGTCATACGGCCCAAGGCCGAGGTGACGATGTACTCCGGAGGCGGATTGCAGCGAATATATGAGATAGTCCTCGACTACGGCGAGGACACTGAGACGCTGGAGGAGATGAAGTCCGGCCTGGAGGAGGAGCTGACCGCGCTGGCGGAACGTGTGACCGCGCAGGGCGCGCCGCACCGTGCGCTCCAGGCGGCTACTGTGCTCATGGAGACCTGCCTGCACGACGAGGAGGCGGACAGCTCGCTCTGGGCAGCCCTTCATGAGGGGAGGGCTGACAGTGAGGGCATGGCTGTGGCCTACAAGGCCCTGTGCGATGCAGTCGGGGTCGAGTGCGAGGTCGTGACGGGCCGGCTGGACAGAGCCGAGCACTACTGGAATATCGTGACGGTGGACGGCGAGAGCTATCATGTGGACGTCAGCCTGGCTAGAGAACAGGGTTTCGCCGGGACCTTCTTCATAAGCGATGCGGAGATGTGGGGCCGCTACTGGTGGGACAACGAGGACTACCCCCAGTGCGAGGGCAGCCTCAGCTACAGCGCGCTCGTGGAGGAGCCGAAGCCGGAGGAAACGCCCGGGACGAGCCCGAGCCCAGAGGTGAGTCCGTCCCCGGATATCAGCCCCGCGCCGGAGACTTCACCCGAAATTACAGAAAACCCTTGACAAATCTGTAAAACGTGCTAAAATAAACAGCGTTTTGCGGGCATAGCTCATCCGGTAGAGCGCCACCTTGCCAAGGTGGAGGTAGCGAGTTCGAGCCTCGTTGCCCGCTCCAGGCCGTCTCAGGCAAAAGCCTGAGACGGCCCCAAATGACGTATTTTTTTAGCACGCTTAGCGGCGTGCTGTTTTTGTGTTTGGAGGTTATTTTGATGAATGCAGACGTAGTGATCGTAGGAGCGGGACCTGCGGGCATCTTTACGGCATTGGAGATGCTGAGAAAGGGAAGCAAAAAGAAAATAGTCATGGTCGAAAAGGGCCGTGCGCTGGAAAAGCGCAGCTGCCCCAAGGCCAAAACAGGCGTCTGCATGAACTGCCGGCCGAGCTGCCACATAACCACTGGCTTTTCCGGCGCGGGCGCGTTTTCAGACGGCAAGCTGTCGCTGGCCTGCGAAGTTGGCGGAGACCTGCCCACGCTCATTGGCGAGCGCCTGGCGCAGGAGACGATAGACTATGCGGATAAGATCTACCTCGAGTTCGGCGCCGACGAGCACATAGAGGGTGTCGGCAACGAAGAGAAAGTCCGCAAGATCCGCGCCCGTGCGATCAAGGCGGGCCTCAAACTTGTGGATTGCCCGATAAGGCACATGGGTACCGAGAAGGCGCACGACGTATACCTCGGCATAGAGCACTACCTCATGGACAACGGCGTCGAGATGTTCTTCGATACCGAGTGCCGGGACCTTATAATGGAGGGCGACGTCTGCAAGGGCGTGTATCTCTCGGACGGCAAGAAGGACTTCGAAATACGCGCGGAGCACACTGTGGTCGCTACCGGCCGCCGTGGAGCCGACTGGCTGGAGAAGATCTGCTCCGAGCACGGAGTGGAGCATCAGCCGAGCACGGTTGACATCGGCGTGCGCGTCGAGGTCAGGAACGAGATCATGGAGGAGATAAACGA
The DNA here is from genome assembly GCA_004553625.1 of Clostridiales bacterium. Classification (GTDB taxonomy): domain Bacteria; phylum Bacillota; class Clostridia; order Oscillospirales; family Oscillospiraceae; genus Scatomorpha; species Scatomorpha merdavium. The sequence goes on from SFKX01000010.1 coordinate 112,415, forward strand.
CGTCCTCTACGAGTCCAAGCTCATCGGCTACCCTGCTCCCTTCAAAAACAAGGTGCGTACCTTCTGCCAGAACCCCGGCGGCGTAGTGAGCCAGGAGAACTACGACAATGATCTTGCCGTCGTCAACGGCCACGCCTTCAAGGGCGCTGAACTCAAGAGCCCGAACACCAACGTGGCTATCCTCTGCTCGCACAACTTCTCCGTACCGTTCAACCAGCCCATAGCCTACGCTCAGAAAGTGGGCGAGCTGACGAATATGCTGGCAAACGGCCACATACTTGTCCAGCGCTTTGGCGACATACTCGACGGAAAGCGCACATGGGAGAAGGAGCTTGCCCACTCCAACGTCCGTCCCACGTTGGTGGACGCTGTTGCCGGAGATATCACCGCCGCCATGCCGTACAGGGCGATGATAAATATTATCAACTTCATCAAGTCGATGGACGAAGTTGTCCCCGGTTTCGCCTCCTATGAGACGCTGCTCTATTCGCCCGAGCTGAAGTTCTATTCGAACAAGGTGAAGATGGATACGAGCTTCAACACTAACGTACCCGGCCTGCACGCCCTGGGGGATTCCTCCGGATGGACGCGTGGCCTCATGATGGCCTCCGCCATGGGAGTACTGATGGGCCGCGAACTGGCTTAAAGCGAATAGAACGAGGTCCGCCCCGCATCAAGCGGGGCGGACATTTTTTCAGCTGGTCGTAGTGCACTCTCCGGTCGGGAAGAATTCCTCGACGGGGAAGCGGATCTGGGAGAATATCTCGCAGGGGTCGTCGTTGCAGCGGCCGCCCGCACACTCTTTCTCCGGGACACAGTAATCGTAAGCGGGGATGAGCAGCTGGGTGTCACGCTCGAGGCGGATGATGGAGAACTGGCCGAGCGTCACATAGAGTCTGCGGCCGGAGTCCGAAGTCACGAGCGCCTCACCGAAGCGGGCGAGGATGCAGGCGGGGATGTCATGCCTGTCGTTGTCGCAGCAGACGTTGCAGTTGGCGTCTACGAGCTTGAGGTGGAGCGCGATGGGGTCTACGGCCTCGACATAGGCGACGGGCATACCGTCGTCCACGCAGCTGCAGTCGCACAGGTCGGAGGAGAAGGTCTTGACGGTCCCCTCTCCGCCGCAGAGCATAACGCGCTTATCGAAGATGGCGAGTCCGGTGACGACGTTGCCGCCGGGGAAGGTCTCGCCCGTTATCTTGTAGAAGTAGGTCACATCCACGGTGTAATAGCCTTTGTTGAAGGTGATGGCCTCGACGTTCACCTCCGCATACAGCAGCTCGGCGCTTTTGGGCCTCACGCTGAAGGCGTTGTCTATGTAGGTCTGTGAGCCGACGGTGGGATAGACCCGCAGGTCCTCGATGCAGTCTTTGTCATAAGACTGACCGTTTTATAAATATAGCAGTTAAAAATCGCGGAGCTGGAGCTCCAGGGTGAAGTCGCGGGGTTTGGTTTTCTTCTCTTTGGTGTATGTTACTTCCACACCGAGTGCTTTTAGGGCACTGTTCTTGTCGGCCGGGGACATAGTGGGGTAGAGCTGGACCAGATTCTCCAATGCGGCGGCGACTTTGCGCGGGTCGCTGCGGCGGCGCTCATCTATCTGTCGCTCGAGGTCTGCCCGCTTGCTCGCAAGCTCGGAAAGCTCTTTTTCGGCGGCGTCCAGCCTTGAGCGGAACGTAGAGCGGTCATAGGTGCCGTCCTCGAGGAATTCATACAGACGCGGGATGCGGGCCTGTACGCGCTCCTGCTCGCGCTGCGCGGCGGCCAGGGCGGCTTCCAGCGCGTCAACATTTGGCGCGGCGCCCGAGTCTATGAGAAGCCGGAGCCGGGCAAGCTCGTCATACAGCAGCTCGACCATGCGCTCCTCCACATACTCGAACTTCGCACCGGCGGTACAGCCCTTTGTGGTGCACAGCAGATACGGCTCGCCTTTGTTAGTCCCCATGCGCTGCATATTGTTCCCGCACTTCGAACAGCGGATGATGCCGGCAAAGGGGTTAGCACGCTGACCGGTGTTGCTGGGCGGTATGTAGCGCTGCTTCCTGCGCTCCTGAGCTTCCAGCCAGGTGTCCCATGGGATGATCGCTTCGTGCACGCCGTCCACCATCAGCCACTCGCCCTCCGGAGTGTAAACGACGTGATGCTTGTCTTTGCCATGGGCTCCGGGACGATAGTGCTTCACGCGGTTCCAGGCGACCTTCCCGGCGAAGGTGGGATTGCGCAGTACGTGCCGCACTGTGTTCCGGTTCCACTCGGCGCCGCGACGGGGACAACTCCCCATGGCGTTGAGCTCCTGTGCTATGGTCTGCGCACCGATACCGGCGAGATAACGCTCGTAGATATAGCGCACGAAACGCGCTTCCTCGGGGATGACCTCCAGCGAAGGCAGCTTGCCAATGCGGCAGCGGCGGTAGCCGTAGGGAGCGTTGGCCGTGTAGCCGCCGGCCTCTATGGTCTGCATCAGACCGCGGCGCATGCGCTTGCGGATGGCACGCCACTCGGCCCGGGCGAAGAACGCCTTGAACTCCGTCATCTCGATATCGACGTCATTCGTGAGGTCATAGGTTTTCTCAGGCGTGATTATCAGCGTGCCGGACTCGCGGAAGGCGTCCAGGATGGTGCCCTGGTCAGCCATGCCGCCGCGCCCGAGGCGGTCGATGTCCATGCACAGCACTGCCTCGACCTCGCCAGCGCGGATGAGCTCGAGCAGCTTGAGCATTTCCGGGCGCGCATAGAGCTTTTCACCGGACGCGACTTCCTCATATACTCCGTCCACGGGCAGCCCGAGCCGGTCGGCCAGCTCCTCCAGCGCGGCACGGTGCTTCGCCAGCACCTCCTCCGTGCTCTGCCCCTCCTCCGCGCGGCTCTTGCGGAGATACATGAAATTCGTAGGAATCACCCCCTTGCGTTGTCGTGACTCGTTGTGCTAAAATCAGGCATCAGCCAAATGCCGCCTGTCGCCAGCGGCCTATAAATGTGCGACTTGCTTACGACTGCCCCTTGCTGACCGGGGGCATATAAAAAGGCAGCTTGCGTGCTGAGAGCCGTCGCCCGCCAAGGGCGGCGGTTTTTTATTTCACGTGGTACTACGCCGAACTGTTTGATGATTAGGGTCATACTTTGAGCAAGCATACTCCAAGTTCTTAAAATTGCAACATATCTTGACCAAAAATGGCGTTCTTTTGGTAACGACTCCATAATAAGTTTTGGATGCGTGGTCGAAGACATCGGCTTTGTGCCTATTGATAAACGAAACCTGACGACGCAGAAGTTCGGCATATTTCAAGTCTGGCTCGTCATCAATGTTAAAGTATATTATAGCTTCTTCCGGGACTGGAATCATGTTGTTGAAGCCGAGTAGTCCAAGATTGCCATTATCAATTCTCATGATATGATGACCAGGCTTAATTTTAGCGTGGCTTGGCTTAGGAGACTCCATTGGCACAAAATATTTATAATTACCTACAAGCAGAACCACGCCCACGTATGGCCTGCTGCGATTTTTGTTATCCTGAACTCTGTGATCGCGGCTTTTAAAAAAACGTATGTATCTATCCGATATCCGATACAGCTTTAGTTGTTCCATATTTCCTCCCACAAAAATGAAAAAGAGGCAGGCAAAACACCCACCTCTTTTCAGGCCCCTACTTTCGGCAAGGGATTTCCGCTTTTTTAAGGTCTGACTTGCGGCACAGACTATCCGCTTTTTCCGGTCCCGATTTACGGCTCGGGCTTTCCGCTTGGAGTGACTGACAACACAAGTTGTTATCACAAGGCGGATCTCTCCGCACTTCTATTATACGCATGCGTTTCGGAAAAATGCAACCGCAAGATGTTGGGTGCCGCCGCCTCGGGAGGGGCGGCTTTTTTTATTGGCGCCCACAGCGCTGAGAGAGTTCGTACTGCAATGCCTCGATTTTATACTTGTAGCGGATTTCGCGGTCTTTCCAGAGCGCTTCTTGAAAGCCCATCTCTTTTTTTATGCTGTGCAGCTCTCGCTTTAGAGCATTAATTTCGATTTCATGGTGTTTTTCGCATTCCTCCCGGGTCTCGCGGCTAACGCTCTTAT
>SFKX01000011.1 GCA_004553625.1 Clostridiales bacterium
CGCATACCGCCTTTTCTTGTTATCCAGCCCTCCGGCTGTATCGGTTGAGCAAAAGTCCGCGTGGGATTGATGTGGTATCTTTAACTTTGGGAAACTCCGGTCTCCCACTTGCTCACGGCCTTGTCGGAAACGAAGAGCCGCTGCGCCAGTTCCTTCTGGGTCCAGCCCTTCTCTCGCCTCAGCTGCGCTACAAAGGCGCCGAAGCTCTTCTTGTCAAGCTCAAACATCGCCCTCACCTCGTCCCCAGTCTACATCAGGGACCCGGCCCGGGCAACCGATAGAAAGTAGAATGCGGCCCGGCGGAAGTCCCGCCGGGCCTCTTCCTGCTCGAACGATCGCCTGTCGGCCGCAATGGCGTTTCATACGGGAGGGTTCACAACCTGTTCAATGCAGGATATAAGAGTCCGCACCCGGTCGCTCATGTAGGAGTTCTTCCTGTACACTATGCAGAGGCTCCAGTTGTAGTTCGGCTCGAAGGGGCGGACATCCATATTGTCGCGGTCATAGTGCCTGACACACGGCGCCGGAAGGACGCAAACCTCATTGCTCAGGTGGCTTATCTTCAACAGGAAGTCACACGATGGGCTCGTCACGTCTATGTGCGGCAGGAGCTTGCGCGCCTTGAACTTCTTTATCAGCTCCTCATAGACCGCGTACTCCACCGGGAAGGTATTAATCGCGTAAGGCGAGAGGTCGTCGAGCGTGATGCGCTCCAGGGCTGTCAGCGGATGGTCCGGGTTCATCGCGCAGACCACCTGGTCCTGAATTATGGCTATTTCGCTCAGGTCATTCGACGCTACCGGGTGCATACTGATGGCCACGTCCAGCGTGCCGTCGAGCACCATACTCTCCAGCTTCCGCGCTCCGTACTCGTGCACCTCCACGGTCACATCTGGAAAGTGCCGCCGGAACTTCATGATTATCTCCGGGAAATCCAGCGCGGCTATCATGGGCGGGATGCCGAGCAGTACGCGCTCGCGGTTCATACGCTTAAGGTCTGCGAGCTGCCGCTCCAGCTCGTCAAACTCATGGATTATCTTTTTGCCGCGCTCCACCACGTGCAGTCCCGCATCGGTCGGCGTCATAGAGTTACCGTCACGAACAAAAAGCTGCGTGCCGAGCTGTTCCTCCACCTTCTTGAGCATCTTGCTCAACGCTGGCTGCGTAACAAACAGATTCGAGGCTGCCTTTGTCATGTTGCGCGCATCTGCTATGCCGATAATGTAGCGCAGTTCCCGTATGTCCAAGCTCAACACCCCTTCGTTTTCAAGTTCGCTCAAGAATCTGCCGAAGTCCCTGTGCTTGAAAGTATTTTAATACATTCAAAGCACAAAAACCATAATGTCTTACAGCCCAAGCCCATTTCTACATTTCATGAATTAATAACCATATGTCACGCGGTGTCTTCAGATGAATATGCACTAGCTAGACTTTCGCCCCGCAAACTTGATCGATCTCGTTCCACAGGTGCCGGCATTTCTCACAGCTCGGCTTTTTGAAAGGACAGCGCTCCATAGATGGCAGTTATAATGTTCAGATTGATAGTTATTTCTCAAACACAAAAGTCGGAGATATAATCTGTCTGCCAAAAGAAGGGCAAGCTCATCAAGGAAAGGGAGATAGACAATGGCAATGCTGATACAATTCAACGAAGAACAGAAAATGGTCCGCGATATGGTCAGGGAATTCACCAAGAAGGAAGTCGAGCCCCGCGACTACTACATGGACCAGAACGACGCCTTTGACCGCGAGCTGTACGCCAAGTTTAACGAGCTGGGCCTCAGCGGTGTGCTTGTTCCCGAGGAGTACGGCGGCATGGGCTCGGACTATGTGACCAGTACCATTATCGTCCACGAGCTGGCCAAGGGCAGCGCTAGTTTTGCCCTGGCGGTGGAGATCAGCCACGTTGCGGCCGAGATGATAACCAATTGGGGTACGGACGCGCAGAAGAAGGAGTACCTCCCCCGTGTGGCCCGCGGCGACCTCTTTGCCTTCGGCCTCACCGAAGCCAGCGCAGGCTCCGACGCGGCGGGAATTCGCTCCGTGGCTACCAAGAACCCGGACGGCAGCTGGACGCTCAACGGCGGCAAAAGCTGGATAACCAACTCCGGCGAGGCGGACGTATACCTCATCCTCGCCAAGACCGACCCGGATGCGGGCTCCAAGGGCATTTCCGCCTTCATCCTCCCCAAGGAGGCCGAGGGGCTTGTCATAGCCAAGCACGAGAAGAAGATGGGCATGCGCGGCTCGAGCACCTGTGCGCTCTCCTTTGACAACATTCACCTGCCCGCCGACGCTCTGCTCGGCCCCGAGGGCATCGGCTTCAAGATAGCCATGTCCGTCCTTGACGGCGGGCGCATCAGCTGCGCCGCCATCGCCACCGCGCTCAGCCAGCACGCAATGCAGATCGCCAAGGACTACGCCAACGAGCGCACCACCTTCGGCAAGCCCATCGCCAGGCATCAGGGCGTACAGTTCAAGTTCGGCGACATGTCCGCGCTCATAGAGGCCATGCAGCTCATGACCTACGAGGCCGCATTCCAGAAAGCCCACGGCCAGCGCTGCACGCTCATAGCCGCGCAGGCAAAGCTCTTCGCCGCCATCAACTGCACCAGCATCTGCCTCGAGTGCCTTCAGGTCCTCGGCGGCAACGGCTACAGTCAGGACTTCCACGTCGAACGCCTCGTGCGCGATGCAAAGCTCCTTGAGATCGGAGAGGGTACGAACGAGATCCTGCGCATGGTCATCGGCGGCACAGTGCTGGCCCAGAAGTGAGTCTTACCGGAAGGGATACATACGGCATGAAGATACTTGTATTCGTAAAACAGGTTCCGGATACGACAGACGTCAAGCTCGACCCCAAAACCGGCAATCTCAACCGCGAGGGCGTGGAGAGCATCATGAACCCGCTCGACGCCAACGCTGTCGAAGCGGCGCTGCAGCTCAAGGAGAAGTACGGCGCAACGGTGGTGGCGGTGTCCATGGGTCCGCCTCAGGCAGAGGCCGTGCTGAAAAAGGCGCTGGCCATGGGCTGCGATGAGGCCGTGCTGCTCAGCGACCGCGCCTTCGGCGGGGCCGACACGCTTGCCACCGGATACGTCCTTGCCAAGTCCGCGGAGAAGATAGGCGACTACGACCTGCTTATCTTCGGCCGTCACGCCTCCGACGGCGAGACGGCCCAGACGGGTCCCGTCACCGCTGCGTTCCTCGGCATCCCGCAGATAACACTGGCCACGAGCCTGGATGTGCAGGACGGCTGGGCCGTCTGCACGCGAGACACCGAGGACTCCACCGAACTGGTACGCGCAAAACTTCCGGCACTAGTCACGGTGTGCGCGGAGATAAACGAGCCGCGCTACGCCACCGGCGCAGGCATTATGAAGGCGCTGAAGAAACCGCGCGCTACTTTGGACTGCAAGGACCTGGAAGCCGACCCCGCCAGGTGCGGGATACCCGGTTCCCCCTCCGTTACAAAGCGGCTCTTTGAGCCCAAGCGTGAGAAGATAGACACGTCCATTTTCTCCGGCGACGCGGCAGAGATAGCCAGGCAGTTTGTGGACATGCTGGAAAGCCAGCACCTTATCTGAGAGGAGGAGCATCCATGACTAAGAACGAAGCCAAAGGAATATGGGTGTTCGCCGAACAGAGGCACGGTACGCTCGATAAAACGGCCCTTGAGCTGCTTGGCAAGGCAGCTGAGCTCAAGGCGGTAAACGGTGAACCCGTTACTGCGATATTGGCAGGCTGCGGCGTGGAAGCTCTTGCCGCAACTCTCATCGCGCACGGCGCCGACAGGGTGATCGTGGCAGAGAGCGAGGCGCTCGAAAACTACAGCGCGCGTCCGTACCAGAGGGCCGTCGCCGCCCTTGCGGCAAAATATGCCCCCTCCATCTTCATCTTCCCGGCCACGGCGCTGGGGCGGGACCTCGCCCCGCGCGTCATGTGCTCGCTCGGCACCGGCCTGACCGCAGACGCTGTGGACCTCGGCTTTGACGAGGAGGGCGCGTTCGTGCAGACCACCCCCGCTTTCGGCGGCAGCCTGCTCGCCCACATAGCCATCCCCGAGCTCAGGCCGCAGATGGTAACCGTCCGCGCGCATGTATTCGACGCACCGGAGCCGGACCCCGGGCGCACAGGGGAGATCATCGTCGAACAGGTGGAGGTCGAGGCCGACCCGGATTACGAGGTGCTTGAGACCCGCGAGAAGGTGAAAAACGGCGTGGCCATCCACGAGGCCGAGGTGCTGGTCGCCGCCGGGCGCGGCGTCAAACAGGAGGCCGACCTTGCCATGTTCCGCGAGCTTGCGGAGCTCATAGGCGGCGAGCTGGCCTGTTCGAGGCCGCTGGTGGACGAGGGCTGGCTCGACCACTCGCTCCAGATCGGTCAGAGCGGCACAACGGTCAAACCCAAGTTCATACTCAACGTCGGCATATCCGGCTCTGTGCAGTACATGGTAGGCATGCAGAAGGCCGGGACTGTCGCCACCATAAACACCTATGCCGGCGCCGAGCTCTTTGACATCTCCCAATACGGGATCGTCGCGGACTACGCTTCGGTCGTCCCGGCGATCATAGACGAGATCAAGGCCAGAAAAGGCAAGTAAGAAGGGGTGAAACAATTGTACAAGTTAGTTGACGTACAGGAGGCCGTATCCAAGATCAAAGACGGCTCCACCGTGGGCATAACCGGCTTCATGGGCTCGGCCTGCCCGGAATATCTGCTCAAGTCCATGGAGGACAGCTTTCTCTCCGGCGGTCACCCCTGCGGTTTGACGGTGACGCATTCGCCCGGAATCGGGGACGGCAAGGACAGGGGCATGAGCCATTTCGCTCACGTCGGTATGCTCAAGCGCGTCATCGCCAGCCACTATAACCTCGCTCCCGCGCTGCAGGCAAAGGTCGACTCCGGAGAGATCGAGGCCTATCTGCTTCCGCAGGGTACGCTCTGCCAGCTCTACCGCGAGATCGGCGCCGGCCGCCCCGGCGTGATCACCAAGACCGGCCTCGGCACCTTTGTCGACCCTCGCCTTGAGGGCGGCAAGTGCAACGAGCTCGCCACAAAGGACCTCGTCGAGGTGGTCTCTCTCGGAGGCGAGGAGTACCTTTGGTACAAGGCTTTTCCCATAGATGTGGCGATCATTCGCGGCACGTCCATAGACGAGCACGGCAACATCTCCCTGGAGAAAGAGACGACAATCATAGACCAGTTCGCCCTCGCCAACGCCGCAAAGCGCAGCGGAGGCATAGTCATCGCTCAGGTCGAACGCGTTGTGGCGGCCGGCTCCATAAATCCCCGCGACGTGGCCGTACCCGGCATCATGGTAGACTACGCGGTGATCTCCCCGGCGGAATACCACTACCAGAACTTCGGCAACCAGCCCTATGACGCGGCTCTCGCGCACGAGTTCCGCGTTCCCGTGGACAGCATACCCACGCTGCCCATGTCCGACCGCAAGATCATTGCCCGCCGCGCGGCCATGGAACTGCCTCGCAGCGCGGTCATCAATCTCGGCATCGGCATTCCGGAGGGCGTCTCCGGAGTGGCGGTCGAGGAGGGCTTTGCCGATGAGCTCACCATGACGGTCGAGGCAGGGCAGATAGGCGGAGTGCCTGCAGCCGGCGCGGCCTTCGGCGGCGCGTACAATCCCGAGTTCGTCCCCGGCATGATCAGCCAGTTTGACTTCTACGACGGCGGCGGGCTGGATGTCTGCTTCCTCGGCGCTGCCGAGGTGGACGCCATGGGCAACTGCAACGTCAGCAAGTTCACCCGCACCGTTGGCCCAGGCGGGTTCATAAACATCGCGTCCAATACGCCGAAATGCGTTTTCTGCGGCACGCTGACCGCCGGCGGACTCAAGACCGAAGTGCGGGACGGCAGGCTCGTCATACTCCAGGAGGGGCGGAACAAGAAATACGTGAAGCAGGTCAAGCAGGTGACCTTCAGCAGTGCAAACGCCGTGAAAAGCGGCCAGGACGTGCTGTTCATAACCGAGCGGGCCGTGTTCCGCATCGACGACCAGGGCGTCATACTCACCGAGATCGCCCCCGGCATCGACCTGCAAACCCAGGTGCTGGATGTCATCGACTTTGACGTCAGAGTCTCCCCCGAGCTCAAGCTGATGGATGAGCGCATATTCAGGGAGGGTCCCATGGGGCTTGCGCTCAAATGATATAAGGCTTTAACACCACTGAACAATATATGACAGGAGGAAAGAACATGGAAAACGAAACCAAAAGGTACACCGGCGCCGAGCTCAAAGTGGGCATGACCGCCGAGCGCACCAAGACCATCACGAAGCGCGACATCGAGCTCTTCGGTGAAGTCTCCACCGACACAAACCCGATGCACTTCGACGAGGCCTATGCCGCCACCACACAGTTTGGCCGCTGCATCGCCCACGGCGTCATTTCCCTGAGCCTCTGCGGCTCCATTCTCGGTATGCAGCTGCCCGGACTCGGCACCGTCCACATGGGTCAGGAAGTCACCTTCAAGAAACCCGTCTACCCCGGAGACACCATAACCGCACACTGCGAGATAGCCGAGATCGCCTATAAGGAGAAGAAGGACTTCTATATCGTCAAGGTCAAGCAGTACGTCACCAACCAGAACGGCGAAGTGGTCACCGAAGGCGTTGCCACGGTCATGCCACCGAAATGATCTACAGCCATGACTGTATTTCTGTCAACGCTTAATCAGATGGCGGTGCTGGCCATATTCATGCTGGCAGGATTCATCTGCCAGCGCATCAAACTGCTGCCGGACAGTACCGCCACCGTTCTCTCCCGGCTTGAGACGTACCTCATCATGCCGGCGTACATACTCAACACTTTCATCTCCAACTGCACGCCCGAGATACTCAGCGAGCGGCTGCCGCTCCTCATGTGGGGCGCGATAGTCGCAGTGTTGAGCGTGGCGATCGCATACCCGGTCGGGCGCGCGTTCAGCAAGGAGCAGCCGCTCAAGAATATCTACCGCTACAGCGTGGCGATAGCAAACGCGGGCTTCATGGGCAACGCCGTCATGCTCGGCGTATTCGGCGAAGAGATGCTCTTCAATTACATGATCTTCATGATGCCGCTCTACGTCGTTATCTACAGCTGGGGCATGGTCATGCTCATGCCGGCAGGCGGGGAGCGCAAGAACCCCTTGAAGAACCTGATAAACCCTGTGTGTATCTCGCTGGTCCTGGGCATGCTGCTGGGCATCCTGTCCATCCAGCTGCCCGGCTTTGTGACCACGGTGCTCAGCAACACGGGCAGCTGCATGGCGCCGCTGGCTATGCTGCTCACCGGCTTCACGATCGGCACGTACAGCCTTAAAAAGCTGGTCGCAGACAAAAAGGTATATATCATCAGCGTGCTGCGCCTGCTGGTGATCCCGGCGTTCTTCGCGCTGGTGCTGGGCCTGCTGAAGATGGATGAGAGCTATATGCCGCTCGCCATCTGCGCGGTGGCCATGCCGATGGGTCTGAACACAGTCGTCATCCCCGCCGCCTATGGCGAGGACACCTCTGCCGGCGCGAGCATGGCGCTCATATCCAGCGTCCTCTCGATCGGCACCATACCGCTCGTATTCGCATTCCTGGTCTGAGACGCAAAGCCGCAGCGGCGCTCAGGCATCGCCCCCGGCTCGGCCCGGGGCGGGCAGTCACAAACAGAACAAGGCCCGGCGGAAGTTCCGCCGGGCCTCTTCTTCATTATTACTTACTGCTCGTAGATCTTCTGCGGATGGATGATGTGTCTCGGGCAGACCTCCGCGCAGTGGCCGCAGCCGGTGCACTTGTCGTAGTCGATGGTGGCGACGAAGTTCACGACCTTGATGGCCTCGTGCGGGCATTCCTTCTGGCACTTCATGCAGCCTATGCAGCCCGCGTCGCACATCTTGCGCGTCTGAGCGCCCTTGTCCTCCGAGCGGCAGCCGACCAGAACGCGCTGCTCATACGGCACCTTGCGGATGATCTTCTTCGGGCAGGCGTCGTAGCAGGCCATACAGGCCACGCACTTTTCCCTGTCCACGACGGCGACGCCGTTTTCTATGTGCATCGCGCCGAACTGGCAGGCCCTGACGCAGTTGCCGAGGCCTATGCAGGAAAATTGACACTGCTTCGGGCCCTTGTTGCCGAAGCGCATCGCCGCGGCGCAGTCCTTCGGACCTTCGTAATCGAAGAACTCCTTCGCAACACCCGTACCGCCGGAGCAGGGTACAAAGGCGACGTACTTGACCTCGGGCTCCGCGTCGAGCCCCATGATGGCCGCGACCTTCTCGGCCGTGGCCGCGCCTCCCGGTGAGCACTTGTTGGGGGGAGCCTCGCCCGCGACAACAGCCGCGGCGTAGGCGTCGCAACCGGCAAAGCCGCAGCCGCCGCAGTTTGCGCCGGCCAGCGCCGCGCGCACTTCCTCTATCCTCGGGTCCTGCTCGACATGGAATATCTTCGCCGCAAAGGCCAGAAGCCCGCCGAAGACCGCGCCCATGACGCCGAGCACAAGTATGGCGTAGACTATGTTCATAATACCGTCCATTGCCCTACCCCCTTAACCTATCTTCATGCCCGAGAAGCCCATGAAGGCCAGGGCCAGCAGGCCCGCCGTCACAAGGGCTATCGGGAAGCCATCAAAGCTTTCGGGGTAGTCGGCAAATTGCAGTCTGTCGCGCACGCTCGCAAAGAGCACGATAGCTACCAGGAAGCCGAGGCCGCCGGTGATGCCGTAGACGACGCTCTCGATGAAGTTGTAGTTGTTCTGCACGTTCAGCAGGACAACGCCGAGGACGGCGCAGTTTGTGGTGATGAGCGGCAGGAAGATGCCCAGCGCCGTATACAGCGAAGGCACCGACTTCTTCAGGAACATCTCGACGAACTGCACGAGCACGGCGATGACCAGAATGAAGGCCAGGGTGCTCATATACGCCAGGTCCAGCGAGATGAGCAGCAGATTTACAGCGTAGCAGATAGCCGAGGCCAGGCCCATGACGAAGGTGACCGCCAGGCCCATGCCGAGGGCCGTGTCTATCTTCGTAGAGCAGCCGAGGAAGGGGCAGCAGCCAAGGAACTGCGAGAAGATGAAGTTGTTTATAAGTATCGCGCCGAGCGCAATGGTAAGTATGGAATCAAACATTACTCAGCCGCCTCCTTTACAACCTCGACCTTAGCCGCTCTCGCAGCCGCTTCCTTCTTTTGGGCCGATTTGCGCAGGGCGTACTGCATGGCCGCCAGCAGGCAGGCCAGAGTAAGGAATCCGCCGAAGGGCATTATCATGATCGTCGCGCCGAACTCCTCGGGGAATATCCTGATGCCGGCGGCGGAGCCGTCCAGCACCGCGTGGAAGGAGCCGTCCACTATCTCGAACACGCCCGCGCCGAAGGTGCCGGAGCCCAGCAGCTCGCGGATGATGCACATGCACAGCAGCACCAGCGTGTAGCCTATGCCCTGGAAGATGCCGTCGAAGAAGCTCGGCACGACCGGCTCCTTCTGGCAGAAAGCCTCCGCGCGGCCTATGATGATGCAGTTGACGACGATGAGCGGGATGAACACGCCCAGCGACGCAGACAGCGCCGGTACGTAGGCCTGCAGCAGCAGGTCAACGATGGTGACGAAGCCGGCAATGACGACGACGAACATCGCAAGCCGGATGTCGTTCGGGATGGCCTTGCGCATCGCCGAGATGACGACGTTGCAGCAGGTCAGAATGATGAGGACCGACAGGCCCATGCCTATGCCGTTGAAGAACATGGTCGTGATGGCCATGGTCGAGCAGAGGCCGATGCGCTGCACAAGCACGGGGTTGTTGGTGATGAGGCCCTCTGTGAACTGTTTTTTCAGATTCATATCTCAGCCCCCCTTAACCCAGCGCTTTCACGGCGGCTATGGCCGTGTTGGCGGCGTTGGCCATCGCCCTGGAGGAGATGGTCGCGGCGGTGATGGAATCCACCGTGCCGCCGTCCTTCGTGACGGCCATACCCTCGGTCTGGCCCACAAAACTCGCGAGGAAGTCCTCCTCGACTATCTTCGCGCCGAGGCCCGAGGTCTCCGCGTGGGAAATGACGCTCGCGCCCGTTATCGTGTAGTCCGGCGATACGCCGAAGGCCGCCGATATCGAGCTCTGCGCGCCCGAGAAGGTCAGCTCAACGACCCAGCCCTCGTCGCCCGCCTGGGCGATTGCGTCCACGGTCTCAAAGGCCTCCTTGTCGTACTCCACGTTCACATATTCGCCGTCCCAGGGCAGCACCGCGTTATATGCTTCGGCCCTGGCCTGGGCCTCGAGCTCGGCTATCCTGTCCTTCGTGAGCATGTTCACGAAGCCCAGTACGCCCGAAACTATCGCTGAGACGAGGAAGAGCACCAGAGCCAGTTTCACGATCTGGTTGGGCGCTTTCTTAGTTTCAACCATTTGCAGCACCCTCCTTCGCCTTGGCCTTTGCGGCCTTCTTCGCGGCCTTGGCCGCCTTCACGTCCTCCGCGCTGACACCGAACTGCCTCGGCCTGGTCAGCTTGTCGACGCCCCAAGTGCAGCAGTTCATGATGAGTATCGCATAGCTGACTCCCTCGGGGTACGAGCCGAAGTAGCGGATGAGCACCGTCAGAACACCGCAGCCCAGACCGAACACCAGCTGACCCTTCAGAGTAACCGGGCTGGTCGAGTAGTCCGTCGCCATGAAGAAGGCGCCGAGCACCAGGCCGCCCGAGCAGAGGTTCAGCAGAGTCCAATCGAGCCTGCCGTAGCCCTCGTGACCGAAGATCAGGCAGAGCACCGCGACGGAACCGATGAAGGACACCGGGATGCGCCAGCTTATGACCTTCCTCGCTATGAGCCAGAGTCCGCCGACTAGCAGCGCCAGAGTGCTTATCTCGCCGATGCTGCCCGGCCTTATGCCGAGGAACAGGTTTCCGAGCGACAGGTACTCCGGCATCGCCTGGCCGTTATAGAGGTAGGAGAGCGGGGTCGCCATCGTGGCGGCGTCCACACTTCCGGACAGAGCCGCTGGGACCGCCCAGACAGTCATGTAGCCGGCATACGCCGCAGTCAGGAAAGCCCTGCCGGCGAGAGCCGGGTTCAAAAAGTTCTTGCCTATGCCGCCGTAGAGCTGCTTTACCACCACAACGGAGAAGAAAGCGCCGATGACGACCATCCACCATTTTGCCTCCGAGGGCAGCACGCAGACCAGCAGTATCGCCGTAACGACAGCGGAAAGGTCGCCCACGGTCGTGTTCTTCTTCATGAGCTTTCTATAGCCCCATTCGAAGAATACACAGGAGACTATGGAGACTGCCAGCAGCATGACGACCTTTGCGCCGAACATGTACACCGCAACGGCCAGTGCGGGCAGCAGGCCTATGATGACGTCCAGCATTATCTGCCGTGTGCCCCGTTCCGTCCTAAGGATCGGGTTCGAGGTCACTTTAAATATTTTTACCTCGTCCATCAGGCCTTCGCCTCCTTTCCGGCAGCGGCCGCGGCGTTGACCTTTGCGGCCTCGGCCCTGGCCTTTTCCTCAGCCCGCTTGGCGTTTATCATGGCCTTGCCGAGCTTGAAGGTGTGGGTCAGCGGCAGCCTTCCCGGACATCCGTAGGAGCAGGAGCCGCACTCAAAGCAGTCCATGACGTGGTATTCTTCCATCTTCCTGATATCGCCCTTATGTACGTACATATACATGTACATCGGCTCGAGCTTCATCGGGCAGTGGGCGATGCAGTTGCCGCAGCGGATACAGGTGGGCGTCTCGCTCTCCCTGTTCATATCCTTGCTGAAGAGCAGCAGGCCGGATGCACCTTTGACGCTGCCGGCAGTCGGGTCCGCCACGCAGATGCCCATCATGGGTCCGCCCATGCAGATGCGCTCGACCTTGGACATATCCGCTCCGGCCTCTTTGAAGATGAACTCCAGCGGGGTGCCGAAACGGCAGAGCAGATTCTGCGCCTCCGGTACACAGTCTCCAGCCACCGTCACCACGCGCTCGATGGAAGGAATGCCCTCGTAGCAAGCGCGGTAGATCGTATAAGCCGTGTAGGTGGACACCACGTTGCAGCCCACGCCGGAGGGCAGTCCTCCCGGCTTTACCTCTCGGTTCGTGTTGGCCTTGACCTGCATTTTCTCCGCGCCCTGCGGGTATTTCACGACCTCCGGCACGATCTCGACCCCATATTTGGCCGGGTCGAGGCTGTTCAGCAGGTCTATGGCGTCCTGCTTGTTCTTCTCGATGCCGTAGAAGCACTTATCCAGCCCGTGCGCTATCCTGACGAGCTCAATGCCCTTCAGGAGCTCCTCCGGATGCTCCAGCATGGTCCTGTGGTCTCCGCAGAGGTATGGCTCACATTCCGCGCCGTTTATGATAACGGTATCGACCTTGCCGCGCGCGCCCTGGATCTTGAAGGCCGTCGGGAACATGGCGCCTCCCATGCCGACGACGCCAGCTTCGCGGATCCGCGCGACGATGGCGTCCGGGTCGCGGAGCTGTTCTTCGGTCAGCGGCTTCATATCCTCGCAGGGCGTATCCTGGAAGTCGTTCTCGATGACGACGGACATGACCATGTCGCCCAGCATATGCCGCCTGGGCTCCACCGCTATGACCTTTCCGGAGACCGATGCGTGTACCGGAGCGGACACCGGCGCATCGCTCGTGCCTATGAGCTGCCCCATCTTCACCGTGTCGCCCACCTTGACGACGGGCCTGTTCGGCGCGCCGATCTGCTGGATCATCGGCAGCACGACAACAGGCGGCGGCGAGATGGTGCGCACAGGCGTCTTGCTGGCGGTTTTTGCGTAGTCCGGGTGAACACCGCCATAGTACTTAAAGGGCATGAGCATCACCTCTCGTATTTTTTGACTCGTTAATTGTAACATAATTGTTAACTGGTGTCCAGCTAAAATGACGCAAATGCACCATTTTGGCAAGATTATTAATTAACAATCCTGCGAAACTCTTGACAATTGCAGGTTATCTTGCATTTTGCCCCTCTCTCCGGCTTTCAGGCTCGACTTTTGGGTTTTTTTCTGCGAACCATTAGTTAATAAATTAACATCATGATAATATTTTGTCAATCACGAATATCGGTCTTTTATTGACGCTGGGAATCAGGTATAATGTTGGAGGCGGGGCCTGTCCCGCCTCGGAGGGAGGCGTATCACATGACTGCCGTAAAGTTGGGCAAAAGAAAATGGGCGTCCATCATCCTGGTGGGACTGGTCGGTCAGTTCGCCTGGACCATCGAGAACATGTACTTCAACGTATACCTCTACAACACCATTTCGACGGACCCGGACTACATCGCCGCCATGGTCGGCTGGAGCGCCGCCGCCGCTACCCTGACCGCTCTCTTGATGGGGGCACTCTCGGACAGGGTCGGCAGGCGCAGGCTGTTCATCGGAGGCGGCTACATCCTCTGGGGCGCCTCGACGGCGGCCTTCGGCCTCGTCACAGTTGAGAACGCGGCAAAGCTCTTCCCCGCAGCGAGCGCGGTCTCTGCCGCCGCCGTCATGATAGTCGTGCTGGATTGCGTCATGACCTTCTTCGGCTCCACGGCGAATGATGCCGCCTTCAACGCCTGGTTGACCGACGCCACGGACGAGTCGAACCGGGGCCGAGCCGAGTCCGTCATCGCCACGCTGCCGCTCATCTCGATGCTCGTCATCTTCGGCGCTTTCGACGGGCTGACGCAGGCCGGGCGCTGGAATGAGTTCTTTCTCATTTTCGGCTGCCTTGTGAGCGCAACGGGACTAGTCTCGCTCTTTCTCGTGAGGGACGAACCCGACCTGAAGCCCCGGCGCGACAACTATTTCGCCAATCTCGTCTACGGGCTGCGGCCCTCCGTGATAGCGAAATATCCGCTCCTTTACCTTGCGCTGCTGGCTTTTTCGGTTTTTTCCGTCGCAGTGCAGGTGTTCTTCCCCTATCTGATAATCTACATCCAGAACTATCTCGGTATCATGGACTACGCCATAGTCCTCGGCGTCGTGCTGATAGTCGCCTCGCTGGTCAGCGTGCTTTCGGGCAAGCTCATAGACAAGATGGGCAAGTTGCGCTTCACGCTCCCGGCTTCCGCCGTCATGTTCGCCGGGCTCGTGGCGATGTACTTTGCGCGTGGCCAGGTCCCCGTCATTATAGCGGGCTGCATCATGATGAGCGGCTACATGCTGGTGACGGCCTCGCTCTCTGGCAAGGTGCGCGACCTCACGCCGCCGGACAAAGCCGGGCATTTTCAGGGCATACGAATGCTCTTTGCCGTGCTGCTGCCCATGATCATCGGTCCCGCCATCGGCTCCGCAGTCATAAAGGGCGGGGACCTCAGCTACGTAGAGCTGGGCGTCACCAAGACCGTGCCGACACCGGGCATCTTTCTCGCTGCAGCCGCCGTGCTGCTGGTGACGCTGGTGCCTGTTTTGATCCTCAAAAGGAGGGAAAAGCAATGTTGATAACCACCTGGGGTGAGGCCCTTGACCGTGAACATCCCCTGCAGGAATACCCGAGGCCGCAGCTGCGCAGGGAAAGCTATCTGAACCTGAACGGCCCCTGGGAATACGCCTTCACGCGGGAGAACATGGAGCCGGAGGAATACGACGGCGAGATAATCGTGCCTTTCGCGCCCGAATCGGAGCTCTCCGGCGTTGGAAGGACTCTGCGTCCCGGGGAGTATCTCTGGTATCACCGCTCGTTTACTCTGCCGGAGGGTTTTCACCGCGGTCGGGTGATCCTGCACTTCGGCGCGGTGGACCAGACGGCCCGGGTCTGGGTGAACGGAGTGGACGCCTGCGCGCATACGGGCGGCTACCTCTCCTTCTCCGCAGATATAACTGAGCTTTTGTACGACGACGGGAGCGAGAACAGTATAGTCGTCCGCGTGACGGACGACACGGACAAGGGCTTCCGCACGCGAGGCAAGCAGAAACTCAAAAAAGGCGGCATCTGGTATACGCCGTCGAGCGGCATCTGGCAGACCGTATGGTGCGAGAGCGTGCCGGAAAACTATATACGCAGCCTCTTCATAACGCCGCACCCGGAGCAGAACTCTGTCGAGCTCTTCGTGGACGGCGAGGGTCCATGCCGCGCGCTGATAGGCGACCTGGCCTATGACTTCTACGCCGGCGCACCAGCCCTTTTGAAGCTCGGCGAGCAGGCGCGGCTCTGGTCTCCGGAGGACCCATATCTCTATGAGCTGTCCCTGGCGCTGGGCGAGGACAGGGTGGAGAGCTATTTTGCCATGCGCAGCTTCTCCGTCGGGGAGGACGCTGCCGGCGTGAAGCGACTTTTCCTAAACGGCAAGCCCTATTTCCACAACGGCCTGCTGGACCAGGGCTGGTGGCCTGACGGACTGTATACCGCGCCGAGCGATGAGGCCCTCCGCTTCGACATAGAGACGGCGAAGGCCATGGGCTTCAACATGCTCAGGAAGCACGTGAAGGTCGAGCCCCTGCGCTGGTACTACCACTGCGACAAACTGGGCATGCTGGTCTGGCAGGACATGCCGAATGGCGGCGGGAGCTATAATGCGGCAGTAATCTCGGCCCCGCTGCTGACGGGCTGGCACATGAAGGACAACAAATACGGCGCCTTCGGCCGGAGGGACGAGCGCGGGCGCGCGGAGTTCACGCAGGAGCTGCGCGAGATGGTCACGCAGCTGTATAACTGCCCATGTATAGCCATGTGGGTCCCCTTCAACGAAGGCTGGGGCCAGTTCGACGCTGAGAAGAACGTCGCGGCCATTCTGGAGATAGACGCGACGCGGACCATAGACCACGCCAGCGGCTGGCACGACCAGGGCATAGGTGAGATAAAGAGCAGGCACGTGTATTTTGACGACTACCGCTATGAACCGGACAAAAAAGGCCGCTGCGTCGTCCTCTCGGAATTCGGCGGATATGCCTATGCGGTGGAGGGGCATACCTCTGGGGACAAGCCATTCGGGTATAAAAAATACAAGTCCGCGGACGAGCTGCGCCGCGGCATCACGCTGCTGTATGACGGGCAGATCCGCCCCGCCGCGAGGAAGGGTCTTTCCGCCGCGGTCTATACGCAGCTGACAGACGTGGAGGGCGAGCTCAACGGCCTTGTGACCTATGACAGGCGCGAGCTCAAAATCCCTGCAGACGCCGTCTCCCGCATGGTCCGCATCCCCGCGCTGAAATGAACCCCGCACCGCAGGCAGGAACGCAAAAACGACAGACGCCTTTTTGGCGCCTGTCGTTTTTTGGTGCGGGTAAAGGGGGTCGAACCCTTACGAATCTCTTCACAGGAACCTAAATCCTGCGCGTCTGCCAATTCCGCCATACCCGCGTACCGTGTTATATTACTACGAGCCGGGCCTGCCTGTCAACTTGGGCTATTGACATATTTCGCGCGGAATTGTATCATTTCCATGCGATTTTGAAGTGTGGGGGCTTTCTTATGCTCGGTGTGCTTGCCAATTCCGGGGCAGTACTGGTCGGCGGGGTCGTTGGCCTGCTTTTTCGCGGAAAGATCAATGAAAAATATACCTCTGCGCTCATGGCCGCGCTCGCGCTTGTGAGCCTCGGGCTCGGTATCATCTGCGTCGTCGGCACGGCGGACACGCTCTGCCTCATTCTCTGCACCGCCGTCGGTACGCTCATCGGAGAGCTCATCCGTATAGACGACAGGGTCGAAGCCCTGGGCGCGCTGGCAGAAAAGAAGCTCTCAAAGTCGGAAGGCGGCTTTGCCCAGGCCTTCGTGTCCTGCTCAATACTCTTCTGCGTCGGCAGCATGGCGGTTATGGGCAGCATCGAGGCCGGCATCAACGGCGACAACTCCATTCTCTATGCCAAGGCCGTTCTCGACCTAGTGGCCTCTCTCGCCTTCGGCGCGGGATTGGGCGCCGGGGTAGTGGCCTCTGGCGTCTGCGTCTTTGTTTGCGAGGGCGCGCTCACCCTGCTCGCCTCCGCCCTATCGCCTTACCTCACCCAGGCCGTTGTGTCTGAAATGTCCGCCGTGGGCGGAGTACTCCTGCTCGGCCTGGCCATAAACCTCCTCGGGCTCCGGCAGGAGCGCCTGCGCGTAGCCAACATGCTGCCGGGCGTCTTTCTCCCCATAGCCTATATACCCCTCTACCAACTTATAAGCGGGCTGATGTGATGAAAAGTAAGAATATACATACCGTCTCCATACTCGCCGCTGGCTGTCTCTGGGGTTTCATGGGCCTCTTCCGCCGCTACATGGGCGAGGCCGGTTTCAGCTCCTCCGGCGTCATAGTCCTGCGCTGCGGCGTGGCGGCGCTCTGCTTTGCCCTCACCCTGCTGTTCACAGGTCCGGCCCAGTTCCGAGTGAAGCTCAGGGACGCATGGTGCTTCCTGGGCAGCGGCGTCGTGAGCTTGCTGTTTTTCACCTTCTGCTACTTCCAGGCAATGAACTACATGAGCCTTTCCGCCGCGGCCATCCTGCTATACACTGCCCCCGCCATAGTGACGCTCTTTTCGGCGCTGCTCTTCAAAGAACGGCTGACGGGCATGAAGATCACAGCCGTGGTCCTCGCCTTCGCGGGCTGCGCTCTGGTGTCCGGGCTCGGCTCAGGGAGCATGACGCTCTCGGCCGCCGGCATACTCTACGGCCTGGGAGCGGGCTTCGGCTATGCTATGTACAGCATCTTTGCCCGCTTTGCGCTTGAGCGCGGGTACTCCAGCAACACGATAAATTTCTATTCCTGCCTGCTGGCCTCTGTGGGCGCAGCGCTCATCTGGGGCGTTGACGGCGTGTTTGAAACAACCGCAGCCTCCGCCGGCAATCTTAGTCTTGCCGTCGCCACAGGCGTCCTCACCTGCTTTCTGCCCTATCTGCTCTACACCTACGGCCTCACCGGCATGGAGACGGGCCGCGCCTCCATAATGGCCTCGGTGGAACCCGTCGTGGCGACGATCATCGGCGCCGTCGTGTTCCGCGAGAGCATGAGCGGTC
This sequence comes from Clostridiales bacterium, assembly GCA_004553625.1. Classification (GTDB taxonomy): domain Bacteria; phylum Bacillota; class Clostridia; order Oscillospirales; family Oscillospiraceae; genus Scatomorpha; species Scatomorpha merdavium. Next base: position 17,893 of record SFKX01000011.1, read on the forward strand.
TGGCCTACCTGGGCGTCGTCCTGGTGCTCTCCGCCGTGGTGCTGCTGAACCTCAAAGCTAAAAAGAACTTGGCCTAGTGATGCCGCTGCGCCGGAGCTGCTGGAATATACATGCCGTTGAAATGTTCACAAATCTGTGGTATCATGTGTCGAATTCTGGCGGATGCGAAAGGAATTTGACATGAAAAGATTTACCGCTATATTGCTGCTGGCGGCCGTCATGCTCTCCCTCGCGGCCTGCGGGTCCTCCGAACCGGAGCCTACGCCTGACCCGCACGAGGGCATGATCTATGTGAACACCGGCGCAAATTATGAGTGGGTAGACCTGGCCGAGGGTGTGCCCGTCTCTGCGCTCACCGAGAACGACTTTGAGACAGGCGAGGACGGCATCCCCGTCTACACCGGCGAGGCGTACGAGACCAGGCTCGGCATAGACGTCTCCTTCTACCAGGGCGATATAGACTGGCAGAAGGTCGCGGAGCAGGGCGTCGAGTTTGCCATGATACGCTGCGGTTACCGCGGCTCCTCCGAGGGCGAGCTCTTCGTGGACGAGAAGTTCGAGCAGAACATGCAGGGCGCCATAGACGCCGGTCTTGACGTCGGAGTCTACTTCTTCTCCCAGTCCATGGGCGCCATCGAGGCCGCGGAGGAGGCGCTCTTCGTCCTCGACCTCATAAAGGACTACAAGATCACAATGCCCGTCGCCTTTGACTGGGAGCCGCTCGAGGACTCCCGTGCAGAGGACATAGACCGCGACGAGCTCACCGCCTCCGCCCTCGTCTTTTGCGAGATGGTCAAGGACGCAGGCTACACGCCCTGCGTCTACCTCTACCGCTACATAGCTTACTACGACTACGACCTCTCACGCCTGGCGGACTTCCCGCTCTGGATAGGCGCCCCAGGCGAAAAGCTGGACTTCTACTACGATGCTGCCATCTGGCAGTTCTCCTTCACCAGCCGCATAGACGGAATCGACGCCGACGTGGATATGAACCTCCAGTTCTACGCCCCGGGCTCTGACCCGGCCTGCCCCACGCCCGAGCCCTCGCAGACCCCTGAACCCTCCCAGACGCCTGAACCCACCGTGTCACCGGAGCCAAGCGAGGCACAGTAAAAAAATTATAGGGCGGCCGCCTTTTTTGTTGACAAGGCGGCCGCCCTACTGTATAATGATTTGCCGACAACTTAAAAGCCTTATCAAGAGTGGCGGAGGGACCGGCCCTGTGAAGCCCGGCAACCTGCATCAGCAAGGTGCCAAATCCGGCGGTGTAAATCGGAAGATGAGGACATACGCTCAGAATCACAGCCCGCCGGGACCGCCCGGCGGGCTTTTTTGAACGGGAGGGCTGAACTTGCTTGATATCGAAGCCTGGCTCGAAAAGTGGAGTCGGGCCGTGCGGGACTCGTTTGGAAGCCGAGTATGCTTCATGGGCCTTCAGGGCAGCCGCGCCAGAGGCGAGGCCGGGGCCGAGAGCGACATAGACACCGTGCTCATCCTCGACGAGCTCAGCGCATCGGACCTTGCGCGGCTCCGGCAGGCCGTTGCCGCGCTGCCTGAGCGCGACAAACTCTGCGGCTTTGTCTCCGGCAAGGAGGAGCTGCGCTCCTGGGAGCGCTCTGAGCTCTTTCAGTTCTACAACGACACCAGGCCGATCTTCGGCAGTCTGGACTTTCTGCTGCCGCTGCTGGACCGCGAGGCCGCGCTGCGGAGCGCGCGCACCGGGGCCTGCGCCGTGTACCACGGCTGCGCCCACCTGCTGCTGCACGGCGGCGGGCAGGCGGAGCTTAGAGAATTGAGGAAGGCCGCATTCTTCGCCCTGCGGGCGCTGGCCTGGCTCGAGACGGGCAGCTTCCCCGGCTCCCGCGCCGAGCTGGATGAGAGTTCCCGCGCCCTGCTCGAGTCCGGGCCGGAGGATCTCCTCGCCTGGGCATCCGGCGTCATAAAAAACGTATTCTAAATCAAAAAGGAGATATTCAAATGGCAAACTACCTCTTCACGTCCGAATCCGTCACCGAGGGCCATCCCGACAAGGTCTGCGACCAGATCTCCGACGCGGTGCTGGACGCGATACTCGAGCAGGACCCGCAGGGCCACGTCGCCTGTGAGTGCACCGCCACCACGGGCATGGTCTACATCATGGGCGAGATCTCCACCAGCTGCTATGTGGACATCCCGAAGATCGCGCGCGAGGTCGTGCGCGAGATTGGCTACGACAACGCCGCCTACGGCTTTGACTGCAACACCTGCGCCGTCGTCACCGCCATCGACGAGCAGTCCGGCGACATCGCCATGGGCGTTGACCAGTCCCTCGAGCTCAAGGAAGGCCAGGAGGGCGACAGCCTCGAAAACGGCGCCGGCGACCAGGGTATGATGTTCGGCTACGCCTGCGACGAGACCCCGGAACTCATGCCCCTGCCCATCTCCCTGGCGCAGAAAATGGCCCGCCGCCTCGCCGAGGTGCGCAAGAGCGGCCTGCTGCCCTACCTCCGTCCCGACGGCAAGACCCAGGTAACCATCGAGTACGACGGCGAAAACAAGCCCGTCCGCGTGGATACCGTCGTCGTCTCCACTCAGCACGGCCCGGACGTCTCCCTCGAACAGATCCGCGCCGACATGATCGAGCACGTCATCCTGCCCACCATCCCCGCGGAGCTGAACCGTGGAGATATCAAGTACTACGTCAACCCGACCGGCCGCTTCGTGAAGGGCGGCCCCGCTGCGGACTCCGGCCTCACGGGCCGCAAGATCATCGTGGACACCTACGGCGGCAGCGCCCCGCACGGCGGCGGCGCCTTCTCCGGCAAGGACCCGACGAAGGTGGACCGCAGCGCAACCTACGCCGCTCGCTGGGTGGCAAAGAACATCGTGGCCGCAGGCCTCGCGCACCGCTGCCAAGTGCAGCTGGCCTATGCCATCGGCGTGGCGAACCCCGTGAGCGTGAACGTCACCACCTTCGGCACCGGCGCCGTGGCCGACCATGTGCTCGCCAAGGCCGTGAACGAAGTCTTTGACCTCAGGCCCTCCGCCATCATCCGAGACCTGGGCCTCAGAAAGCCCATCTACAGGCGGCTCGCCGCCTACGGCCACATGGGCCGCGAGGACCTGGGCGTCGCCTGGGAGAACACCGGCCGCGCCGCCGCGCTCCGCAGCGCCTGCGGACTCGCTTGAACAGCAATACCCCGGAATAAAAAACGGGAGCGAAGCTGAGCTTCGCTCCCGTTTTTTATTAATCTCATTTGTCCCTGTGCTCCAGCACATAGTCCAGCAGCCAGCGGTTCTCCGACGGGAGCTGTATATCTGCTGTCTCAAGCTTTCTGCCGCCGAGGTAGGTGAAGATGGCAAACTCCCCATCCAGATTCGCGGGCTTGAAGCCACTCAGGAAAAAGCCACTGTCCCGGAGCAGCTTCCAGCACTCCTCCGCTCCCTCGCTGCGCATATTGAGGTAGCAGAGGAAGGCGGACTCGGGCTCCGGACCCAGCTGCTCCAGCTTTGCCGAGAGCTTTTCTGCAAAGTCCAGGCCCACTGTACGGATTATCCACCAGCTGTTCCGGTGCAGGTCGTTCGTCACGATGATATAGTCCGTCCAGGCTTGACGCGCGGGCATGCAGCCCCTGGTCGTCAAGAGGCAGCGGGCCTTGGCTGAGTCATATATCCTCATGCCTGCGGGTATGTGCTCCTCCGGGCAGTAGAGCGGGCCGAAGTGGGTCTGCTCCTGGAGGCAGAGGCTCATGACGACCTGGCTAAGCCGCTCGCAGCCGGTCCCGGAAGGCATCAGTCCGCCGTCATACATCATGAAGCGGAAGCCCGTTGCCGCCAGGCCCAGCCTGGCCAGAGCCTCCTGCCGTTCAGTATCCCAGGCCATCACGTCCGCGTAGACGGAATAGAGCCCTTTGCGCTGTGTGGCCAAGGTCATGAAGATCTCATCCAGCTCCGCGTGCAGGAACTCATAACCCGGGCGAACCAGATGCATACAGCAGCTGCATGCGCCGCGGATATAGCCCACGTAGCGCACTCCTAGGGCGCAGACCATCTCGCCTCCGGGCTCAAAGCCGCATATCAGCGTCATCTTCCAGCCGTTTATCATAAAGAGCAGGAATGGGTTTTCAAAGTAGTCCCTATATGGAAAGCTGCCGCAGCAGCTGTCCGCCAGCTCCCGGAGCGCGTCCTCGTCCTCGCCCAGTCTGATGGGCCTCAGCTCGACCCCGTTCACAACGCGCCGGAACGTCATATCCGAACTGTAAAACAGCATGCCGCACCCTCCCAAACAAAGCTCGCGCATTTCGGGGCGTTTCCACCCCTTTCAACAATATGCGCAATAAAATGATAACACACGCACCGCCGCCGTGCAATCCCCGCCGAAAAAAAGCGGGCGCCGGACGGCGCCCGCTCAGGTTTATTTCGCGTATTCGATAGCCTTAGTCTCGCGCAGGACGTGGACCTTGATCTGCCCGGGGTAGGTGAGCTCGTCCTCGATCTTCTTTGCGATGTCCCTTGCGAGCAGGACCATCTGGTCCTCCGAGACCTCCTCCGGCTTGACCATGACGCGGATCTCGCGTCCGGCCTGGATGGCGTAGCAACCGGCGATGCCGGGGAAGCTCCGCGAGACCTCCTCCAGCTTTTCCAGGCGCTTGACGTAGTTTTCGATGTTCTCGCGCCTTGCGCCCGGCCTGGAGGCCGATATCGCGTCCGCTGCCTGGACCAGGCAGGCGATTACGGTGTGCGGTTCCACGTCGCCGTGGTGCGCCTCGATGGCGTGCAGCACCTCGGGGGATTCCTTGTACTTGCGCGCCACGTCCACGCCTATCGTGACGTGGCTGCCCTCGACCTCGTGATCTATGCTCTTGCCAAGGTCGTGCAGAAGGCCGGCGCGCTTGGCCGTCGTGACGTCCACGCCGAGCTCCGCAGCGAGCAGGCCCGCTATCTGCGCGACCTCGACGGAGTGGTTCAGGACGTTCTGGCCGTAGCTCGTCCGGTATTTCATCCGGCCCAAGAGCTTTATTATCTCCGGGTTCAGGCCGTGGATGTTCGTCTCGAAGGCGGCGCGCTCGCCCTCGGCCTTGATCGTTGCGTTGACCTCGCGCTGCGCCTTGGAGACCATCTCCTCGATTCGCGCGGGGTGAATGCGCCCGTCCTGGATGAGCTTTTCCAGGGCTATGCGCGCTATCTCGCGCCGCACCGGGTCAAAGCTCGAAAGGGTTATCGCCTCGGGCGTGTCGTCTATGATGAGGTCGCAACCCGTCAGCGTTTCGATGGAACGAATGTTGCGTCCCTCTCGTCCTATGATACGGCCCTTCATCTCGTCGTTGGGGAGTGGTACGACGGAGACGGTTATCTCGCTGGCGTGGTCCGCTGCGCAGCGCTGGATGGCCGTCGCTATGATCTCTCTGGCCTTTTCCTCGGCCTCTTCCTTGTATTGGGCCTCAACCTCGCGCACCTTGGCCGCCATCTCGTGCGTCACTTCGGACTCGACGTTCGAGATGAGATAGGCCTTGGCCTCGTCCACAGTGTAGCCGGAGATCTTCTCCAGCATCTCGAGCTGGCTCTTCTTGACGAGCTTTATTTCCTCCTGCTGGGCTTCGGCCTGGGCGATCTTCTGGTTGAGGGCCTCGGTCTTTTTCTCAAGCGTATCGGTCTTGCGGTCGAGCGTTTCTTCCTTCTGCTGGAGCCTGCGCTCCTGCTTGGAGAGCTCCGCGCGGCGCTCCTTGACCTCGCGCTCATATTCGTTGCGGCTCTTGTGTATCTCCTCGCGGGCCTCCACCAGCGCTTCGCGCTTTTTGGACTCCGCTGCCTTGATGGACTCGTTTATGATCCTCTTGGCCTCTTCCTCCGCGCTGGAGATCTCGCGCTCGGCTACCTTTTTCCGGTAACCTATGCCGAGAAAAAAGCCTATTACCAGCGTGGCTATGCAGGCCACGCCAGCTATTATCCATTCCATGGTTGCTGTATCCGCCTCCCTTTCTATGAGAATTGCCTAAGATAAAGACAGAGCAATAGCTGCTCCGTGTAAAGTTTTAATATCAAGGGGTTCCCCAGCCCCGCAATATTATCGAATCATTTTACACCTTAATTGCGCGTTATGTCAAGCAGACTTGTTCTGCGCGGTGCTTTGGCGTATGGACAAGGATTGAAAAAACGTGTATAATATGTGGGCTAATTGAGTTCGCGGAGGTAAGGACTTGTCTTATCTGACCTATCTGCTGCCGCTGGCCGCGGCGGCTTTCGTGATATGGTGCGCCTGGCAGTGGATGCCTCTCTTTGCGCAGGAGCGGTTGGAAGAGCCGGAGGAAGGCGCGGAGCCGGCGCCCAGGCCGCCGAAGCCGCGCTTCAGCTTTGCCGCCGAATGCGGCAGGCTGACTCGGAAAGATGCGTTTGCAGTCCTCGTCATCTGCGTCGTCTACGGCGTAACGGCCTTCGTCGGTCTCGGGGACAGGACTGCTCCACAGAGCTGGTGCGAGTTCACGGAGCGTGGGCGCTACGTCGTCGTTGAGCTGCCGGAGAGCACCGTGCTCGGCTCCATCCGCTACTACACCGGCCTGCACACCGGCTCCTATTCCCTGGCCATCTCCGAGGACGGGGAGGCCTGGACGGAGCTCGGCAGCATGGAGCAGGGCTATGCAGACCTCTTCAAGTGGCTGGACTTCCCCGCCGAGGATATGGAAGACCCGCCGGAGAAGATGGAGGGCAAGTACCTGCGCATCACTGCGTCCGATACGCTCTCGCTCGGCGAGCTCGCGCTCTATGACGCCTACGGCAATATGCTGGATGCGAGCTCCTTCACCTACGACGCCGGCGCCGCCCCGCTCTTTGACGAGCAGGAGCTCGTCCCGGAGGCCGCGACCTACCTCAACAGCAGCTACTTTGACGAGATCTATCACGCCCGCACCGCGCTCGAGCATATAGAAAACATCTACCCCTATGAGATAACTCACCCGCCCCTGGGCAAGCTCATCATCGGCATAGGCATACGCATCTTCGGCATGACGCCCTTCGGCTGGCGTTTCATGGGTACGCTCTTCGGCCTGCTCATGCTGCCTATACTCTATGACTTTATAAAACGCATGAGCGGCTCTACCAAAATCTCGGTATGCGGGACGGTTATCTTCGCCTTTGACTTCATGCACTTCGTGCAGACCCGCATCGCCACGATAGACACCTACGCCGTGTTCTTCATCCTGCTCATGTACCTCTTCATGTGGCGTTTCGTGTCCGGGGGCAGGTGGCGGCACCTGGCTCTCTCCGGCCTGTTCTTCGGCCTGGGCGCGGCCAGCAAGTGGACTTGCATCTACGCCGGCGGAGGGCTTGCGGTCATATGGCTCGTCTACTGGATCAGCCGCAGGCGCGATGAGGGCTTCTGGCGCGACTTTATTTCCAACTGCGCGTTCTGCCTCGTGTTCTTCGTGGCGCTGCCCGCGGCCATCTACTACGCGAGCTACTACTGCTACGGCACGGCGAAGGGCCTGGAGGGCGGACTCGGCATGTACTTCACGGAGGACTATGCCAAGATCGTCTGGGATAACCAGGTCTATATGTGGGAGTACCACTCTGACCTCGTCTCCACTCACCCATATTCGAGCCGCTGGTATCAGTGGCTTGTGGATGCACGGCCCATCCTCTATTATCTCGAGTATTTCGACGACGGCACGAAGAGCGCCTTCGGCGCGTTTTTGAACCCGATTTTCTGCTGGGGCGGGCTTTTCGCCGTTATCGGCTGCGGTGTGCTGGCTGTGAAGGACAGGGACGGCCGCGCGGCGTTCATCGTCATCGGTTACCTGGCGCAGTTCCTGCCCTGGGTGCTGATAAGCCGGCTGACCTTCGCCTACCACTACTTCCCCTCCGAGGTCTTTATGGCCCTGGCGCTCTGCCATATGTGGCGGCGCTGCAAGGACGCGGGGCTCTATAAGTGGGACAGGCCGATGTACGCCTTCACGGCGCTGTCGGTCATACTCTTCGAGGCATTCTACCCGGTTCTCACCGGCGTGAGGACGGCCAGGTGGTATACGACGTATTTCAACAAGTGGTTCCCCAGCTGGCCCTTCTAAATTGCAGATAGACAAGGTGAAAAACATGTTTTTAGCGGATTATCACGTACACAGCACCTGCTCCTTCGATGCGAAGAACAGGATGGCCGAGATGGCCAGGGTATCCAAGCAGCGCGGCATGGCTGAGGTCTGCTTCACGGACCACTGTGACTTCGGTGTCCCGGAGACCATGCAGATCGGTCCGGACAGCTTTACCCTCCCCAAGCAGCAGGCGCACCAGTATATCGAAGCCCTGGAGAAGGCGCCGGAGGGCATCTTCATGACCCTGGGCCTTGAGCTCGGCGAGGGCAACCACGATCCGGCGCGAGCCAAGCGCATCTACTCCATGCCGGAATATGACTTCATCCTCGGCTCCCTGCACAACCTGAAGGACGAGCAGGACTTCTACTATATCCAGTACGAGAGCTACGAGCAGTGCTTCGAGCTCTATGACCGCTACCTCGACGAACTCATAGAGCTGGCAGGCATCAATTGTTTCGACGCCATGGCGCACATAGGCTACTGCCTGAGGTATATGCACAAGCGCGGTTTCGACGCTCAGGTGACGATGGAGCGCAACGGCGACAAGGTGGACCTTCTTTTGCGGACGCTCATAGAGAATGGCAAGGGCATAGAACTGAACGTGGCGGACCTCGTCCCCGGCGGTCGGGAGGACCCACTGCTCATGACCTTCCCCTCAGTGGATATACTCCGGCGTTACCGCGAGCTCGGCGGGGACATCATCACCGTCGGCTCGGACGCGCACAACACCAAAGCCGCGGGCATCGGCATCAAGGAGGGCTATGAGCTCCTGCGCGACTGCGGCTTCAAGTACACGGCGATCTACCGGCGGCACAAGCCGGAGTTCAAGAGAATAGAGCTCTGAGGAGGCTGGTAAAAATGATAGCTATAGGCTCCGATCACGGCGGCTACGCGCTGAAGCTGGTAATAATGAAGCACCTGGAGGAGCGCGGTCTTGAATACCGCGACTTCGGCACCTACAACGAGGAAAGCTGCGATTACCCGGATTACGGCGAGGCCGTCGCCAGGGCCGTGGCCTCCGGCGAATATGAGCGCGGCATCCTCATCTGCGGGACCGGCATAGGCATATCCATCTCCGCCAACAAGGTCCACGGCATACGCGCGGCGCTCTGCGGAGACTGCTTTTCCGCGGAGATGGCCCGCCGGCATAACGACGCGAACATCCTGGCCATGGGCGAGCGGACGCTCGGCCCCGGCCTTGCAATGAAGATCTGCGACATCTTCCTCGACACCGGCTTCGACGGGGGCAGGCACGCCAGGAGAGTCGCCAAGATAATGGCAATCGAGGGCAGGGACTGAGCTCCCTGCCGGGAGGCGGCATGGCTAAGAACAACAACAAGCCCGAGGTATACAAGGGCAGACGCAAAAAGCTGAACGTACTGGGCATCGTGCTCTCGGCACTTGCAGTGCTTATCGTGGCGGTGCTGGTGCTCTTCGGCGCTTTTCAAAAGTATATTGTCTACCAAAACAGCGGCATCTCCATAGACATGCCCATCCTGCGCACGCCCGCGCCCGAGGATGAACAGACGGACGAGAGCGGTTTTGCGCAGGTGAACGCCGAGCTTGAAATCAGGGACGCGGATTATTCCGACATTGAGGAGCACGTCGATGAGGACATGGGCAGCATCCGCGCCGTCTACGTCCCGCCGGAGAGCGTCACGGCGGAGGGCATCGGCCCCTATGTGTCCAAGTTGAGCTCAGTAGGCGGCAACGCGCTGGTGCTGGACCTCAAGCCCGTCAGCGGCCAGCTGGTCTGGGCTTCGAGCTCAAAGATCGCCTACGACTACGGCACCGCCGGGACGACGGACCTGGCCTCGCTGGTGAACAGCCTCAAGCAGCAGGAGATCTATCTCATCGCGCAGCTGTCTTGCTGCACGGACGAGCTCATGGTCACGCGCTGCCCCTCCGCCGCGCTGACGCTGCCGGGCGGCATCCCGTATAAGGACGAGGACGGCTCATGGCTTGACCCATACAACAGCATGACCGCGGACTATCTTACGGAGCTCTGCACCGAGCTGGCGGATATGGGTTTTGACGAGCTGCTCCTGAAAAACCTGGCCATGCCTCAGACGGACGCCACCCTGGCATACACGGTGCAGCTGAGCAGCGTTCCAAACCCGGTTTCAGCGGTCTGCAGTCTGGCGATAGACCTGATCTCCCAGCTGGAGAGCCGGGACGTGCTTGTTTCCGCCATCCTAGACACCACCTCGCTGCGCAGCGGACTTTCCGCCCAGTCCGGCCAGGACCTGAGCGTTTTTGCAAAGCTGTTTGACCGGCTCTGCTGCTCTGCGGATACCGTCTGGCGCGCCACGGTGGACAGGGACAGCGTCGATTACTGGATGTACGAGGGCGACCTCAGCCTCCGCTTCGTCCCCATCTTCCCCTTCGCGGACTCTGGCAACTTCTCCTGCTGGATCTACAAGGTCCCGGAGGGTATGCTCTGAACATGATACCACGCAAACCAAAAGCCGAGCCGCAGTTGCGGCTCGGCTTTTTCATCCGTCCAGTCCTAGTTTTCTCAGGCGTGATTCAAAAGTCAGGGTGAAGCTCGGGAGCGTGGTCCCCAGGGCCAGAACTATATGGCGCAGCTCTATGAAATCCAGCTTGCGCTGGCACTGCTCGTATTTGCTGACATATGACTGATTGACGCCGAGCTTCTCCGCCAGCTGCTGCTGGGTCTGCCCGGAAGCCAGGCGCTGTTCTCTCAGGCAGTTTATCAGGACCGTGTACTGCCCGTCGTTTTGCGTGTGCATTTTATCACGACCTCAAAATCGCTATTGAATATGCCGGCAGCTCAAGCTTGCCGCCCTTGAAGCTCAGCTCGCCCCCGGCAGCGCTCAGCTCGCCTGTCAGCCAAAGCGCGCCAAGGCCCAGCGGCTCCAGATCCAGGACGTGCTCGTTTCTGGATGGGTTCATCACTATTACGCAGCTCTCGTCCTTCCACGTGCGCCGGATAACGCAGACGTCGCCCAGGCCGCTGTCTATGACCTCGCTCTCGCCCCGAGCTATCTCGGGGTTTTCGTTCCGCAGGCGCATGGCCGCTGCATAGTAGCTCAGGAGCGAGTCCGGGTCCTCCAGCTGCTCCGTTACGGAGGGCTGTGTGTATTCCGCTACAGTCGTCCCCGGAGGGCAGTGCGTTATCTCTGAGAGCGTCGTCCAGTACATTCCGAGCCGCTTGTCAGGGTCCGTGGCGGAGCCGGTCATGCCGATCTCGTCGCCGTAGTAGACATAGGTCCCGCCGCGCATCATGGCAAGCAGGCCCGCCGCCATCTTCTGCTTCTCCACATCCGGTCCTATGACGCTCGCCGCCCTGGCCGTGTCGTGGTTGCTCAGAAACGGCGCGGGTATCGTATTCTCCGGCAGCCGCTGCTCCAGCAGCTTCGTGACGTTCCCGTAACTCTTGCCCGGCTCCTTCACGTCGGGGCCGAGTATCTCTTCAATATAACCGCCCTTCTGCGCCGTAGGGAAAAGGAAAAAGCTATCTATCCCCGCCTCGCAGTAGTCGGCTATCTCATAGAGGTCCGTCCAGGCCTCGCCAACTATGTAACAGTCCGGCGATATTGCCCTGGCCGCGTCCCCGAGCCAGGTGATAAATTCCTTGTTCTTCTCAACATTCCCCGTATAGTAGCTCGTCACTGCGTCGAGCCGGAAGCCGTCCACACCCATGTCCTCCAGCCAGAAGCGGAGGATATTCTTAATCTCGGCCCGGACCTCGGGGTTATCGAGGTTCAGGTCGGGCATGGTGTTTACGAAGCGGCACTCGTAGTAGCCGTCCCCCGCCTTGGCGTAGCCGTCCTGCGGGCTGTCCGACCAGTTGTACCAGTCTCTGTACTCGGAGTCCTCGCCCGACTTCGCGCTTATGAACCAGGGGTGCTCATTCGAGGTGTGGTTCAAAACCAGGTCTATGATGACGTCTATGCCGAGGGAGTGCGCCTTCTCAAGCATGGCGGAGAAGTTCTCTAGCGTGCCGTACTGCGGGTCTATGTCGTAGTAGTCGGTGACGTCGTACTTGTGGTAGCTCGGCGAAGGCATCACAGGCATGAGCCAGATGCCGTTCATGCCGAGGTCTGAGATGTAGTCGAGTTTTTCCGCGAGTCCGGTGAGGTCGCCTATCCTGTCCCCGTCGCTGTCGTAGTAGGAGTAGACAAAAACCTCGTACCAGTTGCGGTATTTGTCGTTAATGATATTGAGCTCCGGCTCGCGGCGCTGCTCCCCGCAGGCGGAGAGCAGCATTGCGAGTATCAGAAGCAGGCTTATGAGCCCTGCCCTTGTTCTCTTCATATCAACCCTTGACGGCGCCGGCGGTGAGGCCGCTGACGATATTCTTCACAAGGCAGAAATAGAGGATGACGATAGGCACGGCGATGAACACGCTGCCCGCGGCGAAACGCGCGAACTGGGTGTCAGGCATGGAGTAGAGGCCGACGGCGACCGTCCACATCTCGCGCTCCTTGAGCAGCAGCTTGGGCAGCAGGCAGTCGCTCCAGGGCCAGGCGAACTGCGTGAGCGCGGTGTAGACCAGCATGGGCTTCGACAGCGGCAGGGTTATCTTGGTGAAGATCTGCAGCTGGTTCGCGCCGTCGATGGTCGCGGCCTCGTGGATGGTGTAGGGTATAGAGTCGAAGTAACCCTTCTGCACGAGGTAGCCCAGCGGTGCCGTGCAGGAGTAGTAGAAGATGAGCGATTCCAGGCTGTTGAGCAGGTTCAGCTGGCCCATGATGATGTAGACCGCGGTCATGCCCATGAAACCCGGGAACATGCCCAGGAGCAGCGTGGTCTTGCGGATTGTGTCGCGTCCCTGGAAGCGGAAGCGGCTCATGACGTAGCCCGTCAGGATGGTGAGCAGGGTGCCGATGATGCAGGTCATGGTCGCAACGTAGAGAGTGTTGAGGAACCAGCGCCCATAGGGATAGAGGCCGTTCACGTCGTCGGTGAACAGGTCCACAAAAGTCTGGGCAGAGAACTCCTTCGGGAAGAAGCCGGAAAAGGAATGTATGTCGCCGCTCTTCGAGAACGAGGCCGCGATGAGCCAGACACAGGGGAAAAGGAATATGAGCGAGATGATGACAAGGACGATGTAGGTGATTATGTTGTCGGCGATCCTCGCCGTCCTGATGCTGCCTTCTTTTTTCACTGGAACGTCTCCTCCCTCTTATACGCCGCGGAGCGGACGTAGACGATGAGCGACAGCGTGCCGGTGATGACGAAGATGACCAGGCTGATGGCCGCGCCTATCGAATAGTAGTTGTTGCTGACGGAGAGGTTGTAGAGCCAATTTATGAGCAGATCGGTGTCGCTGGCTAGGAAGTAGTCGGCGTAGTTGCTCTGCAGGCCCGAGCGCAGGAAGAAGTAGATGCCGAAGTTGTTGAAGTTTCCAACGAACTGGCCTATGAGCACGGGCGTTATCGAGAACACGACGAAGGGCAGGGTTATTTTGCGGAACTGCGTGAACTTGCCCGCGCCGTCTATGGACGCCGCCTCGTAGAGCTGCGTGTCGATGTTCGAGAGTATGCCCGTGGTCATGAGCATGATGGAGGGTATGGCTATCCAGGCGTTCACAAAGAAGCCTATGCCGCGCGCCCACCACTTCGCGCTCTCGACGTTCGAGAGGAAGAAGATGGCCTCGTGGCCGTTGCTTGTGAGCAGCTGGTTTATAGGCCCGCTCTGGGAGAACATGAACTTGAAGCCCAGCATGGTGATGAAGCCCGGTATCGCGTAGGCGAGTATCGGGAAGGCGCGCCAGATCTTTGAGCCCTTGACGTTCTTCTTGTTGAGTATGAGCGCGATGGCGAGCCCGCCGAAGAAGTTTATCGAGGTCGAGACCACGGCCCAGACGACGTTCCAGCCCAGGATCTTGCCGAAGGTGCTGCCCACGTTGCCGACGCCCAGTATCTTCTCCCAGGCGGAGAAGCTCCAGCTGGCGAGCACCGGGTGCACGACTTCGCCGCCGAAGTCCGTGAAGGCGATGAGGATCATGAACACAATGGGCAGGATGGAGAACATCGCCACGCCGATAAGCGGCAGGATGAGCGCGGAGAGGTAAAACTTCCCGTCTGCGGCATAGGCCATGGACTCCCTGAAGCTGTGCGGCTTTTTGCCCTTGGCGACCTCGCTGGAGGTGAATAGCACGTCCTTCACATTGGAAATGTAGAGCGCTATCGTGAAGATAAGTACGACGACGGCAAACAGGCCCATTATGAGCATCTGCATAGAGTTGTCGCCCTCGATGCCCAGCCAGAGGTTCTCCTGCTGGGTACCGAGCGTGAAGATGCCGACTATGTCCTCTGCGCCGCGGGCCACGAAATAGACGACGAGGCCCGCGAGGCTGAGGAGATACAGAAGCCCCTTTACGATCTGACCGTAGCAAAGCTGACCGAGGCCCATGACGACGAAGGAGAGCTTCGCCTGCCACGGGGCTGAGCGCAGCCCGGCAGTCTTAGTCATTGTTGTTTCCCCCTCTATCTTCTTTCGGGCGGTTTATGAGAGCGTGAAGATGCCGTCGTAGATCTGGCTGCACACGTTCTCGAGCCCGGCCTGGATCTTTTCCACAGTGTCGTACTTGGTAGGTTCACCGCGGTTGCCGGAGAGTGCGTCGGTGGCGAGCTCAACGAAGAAGCTCTCGGAGGGAGTCCAGAGCTGGCTCACCGCGTTGATGGCCGGCATGATGTCCACGTTGCCGTTCTCGAGCCTGTCGAACACGGCGGCAACGGTCGAGTCGTTCTCGCCGATGGTCGCGGCGGCGTCGGCGCGGGCCGGGGTGATGCCGAGCATCTCGTTGCGCAGCACGACCTGCTCATAGTCCGCGGCGAACTTCACAAAGGCCAGCGCCGCGTTCGGGCATTTGGTGTAGGACGAGATGCCGTAGCCGTTCATGCCGCCCATCATCTTGGTCTCGAGGGTGAGGTTCTCCATGTCGGTGATGGTGTCCTGCCAGGCGTCCGCCGTCAGGTCGCCGGAGACGGGCAGGCGCGGAACGGCGATCATCTTGAGGTCAGCCTCGGCCTCTTCCTCTGTCCAGCCGTTGTTGACCATTTCCTTTATGAACATGCTGCGCACGTCCGGGGTGGTGATGGTGCAGAGCATCTTGCCCTTGGCAAGGTAGGAATAGGCGGAGGAGGCGAAGTCCTTCGCAACAATCTCGGTGTTGTCCATGAGCTCGGCCCACTGCCTGATCATCCAGGCGCCCTGGGCCGCGTTGCCCGCCGCAAGGCCGATGTCCTCGGCGTTCGTGTTGTTGTCGCCAAAGACATAGCCGCCGAAAGTGAAGAGATAGCCGGTCATGAAGTAGGTGTCTACGAGCTCGTCCAGGTAGCCGTATTCGGTCTTGCCGCCGTTCTCCTGCGTCTCCTTGCTGAAGGCGTAGAGCGCGGTGTAGGTCTCAAAGAAGTCGGGGGTGCCGTTGCTGTTCAGGTCCCAGTTCTCCTGCCAGTCGTCGGGAAGCATGGACTCTATGTAGTAGAGCATACCGGTCTGGACATTTATCGGTACGCCGCAGTAGTATGTGGTGCCGTCCAAGTTGAGGGCGTAGGCGTTCCAGGCGCTCTCGGGGATCTGGTCGGCATAACCCAGCGTGTCGATGGGCAAGGGCAGGATGTGCTGATTCTCAGCGTACTGCATGATGATGTCGTTTGCCTGATACCAGACGTCCGGGCCGTAGCCGTAGGGTCCGTCGGAGGCGAGGTCGGAATACTGGTCGGTATTCATGCGCTCGGCCGAGATGCCTTGGTCCGCATAGGCCTCGTTGAAGGCGTTTATGAGTGCCTCGACGTATCCGAGCTCGACGGCGGTGTCGTTCTCGAGGACCTTGACGACCGCACCCTCTTCCAGCTCGCCGGAGAACTTGGCCATGACTCCGTCGCTCGTCGAGCCGCCCGTACCCTCCTGCTCCTCACGCCCGCAGGCCGCAAGGGCGAACACCAGCGCCAGCGCCAGTAAAAGCGCAGCGATGCGTTTCATCATTTTCATTTTTTACATCTCCTTTTCCTTTATGACAATGCCCATGGCTTCTATCGCAGTCCCGTCAGACAGACTGCGAGCCGTTTCCGAAGGATTGATGTGGAGCGTGATACTCCTTGTTTCCGTGTACCTCTCTATCTCCACGACGCCGCCCTGCTCTCTGATATGGCAGCCGCCTCGGGAGAGGCAGTCGCCGCGCCGAAGCGCCGCGAGTCGCTTGACGAGCCCGTAAAGCTCCATATCCCAGCTGTCCTCATCCCAGCGGAAGCAGCGGCGGCAGTCCGGGTCGTAACCGCCCTCCATGCCGATCTCATCCCCGTAGTAGACCATCGGCATTCCCGGGAAGAAAAACATGACGGCCAGCGCCAGCGCCTCGCGCCTTTTGTCACCGCCCGCCTGGGTGAGAAAGCGCTCCGTGTCGTGGCTGTCCAGAAGGTTGAACATCATCTCGCAGGCCGGACCTATGTTCCGCCAGAGCAACAGGCAGAGCCTCGAGGCAAAGCCCGCAGCGTCGATGCGCCCGAAGGCCAGCAGGTCCAGGCAAGCCTTGGTCAGGCCGTAGTTCATGACTCCGTCGTACATGTCCCCGCGCAAAAACTCCTGCGCGCCGTGCCAGACCTCGCCTATTATGACGGCGTCCGGCTTTGCAGACTTGACGGCCTCACGGAAACGGCGCAGAAAACGCATCGATATCTCGTCGGACACGTCCAGCCTCCAGCCATCCGCGCCGAATTCTTCTATCCAGTAGCGCCCGACGCGGCAGAAGTAGTCGATGACCTCGTCGTTGTCCGTGTTCAGCTTCGGCATATATGGCACGTCCGCGAAGGTGCGATAGTTGCACTTGGAAAAGCTCGAGCGCTCGCCCTCGATAAAGAACCAGTCCCAGTAGGGAGATTCTCGTCCCCTTATCGAGGTATCCACAAAGATGGGGTTTGTGTGCGCGCAGTGATTGAATACACCGTCGAGCACAACCTTCATGCCCCTCTTGTGCGCCGCGGCTATGAGCGAGCGCAGGGCCTCGTCCCCGCCGAAACATTCGTCTACTTTGAAGTAATCCTCGATGTCGTACTTGTGGTTGCTGACGGACTGGAACACCGGAGTCATGTATATACAGCTGACGCCCAGCTCCTCTAAGTAGTCCAGGCCCTCCTCTATTCCGCGCAGGTCGCCGCCGGCAAAGCTCTTGGGAGTTGGCTTTTCGCCCCACTCGAGGTTTATATAACCAGTGTCCTTTGTCCCGCTGCCTATGCGGAAGCGGTCAGGGAAGATCTGATAGCATACCGCCGTACGCACCCAATCGGGTACGCGCATGACGTCGCTCTTATGGACGTAGGGATACTGGAAGTAGTTGAAATAGCCGAAGTCCCAGTCATAGTCCGCGGCAGCGCCCTCCTCACAGAGGTAGAGGGTCTCTCCGCCGGAGACCAGCCTGAACACATAGGCCAGCCTTGTATCTCCAAGCTCCAGTTCCGCGCCGAAATAGTCGTAAAGCTCATCCGAGCGCAAGAGCTCCATCGTCCGCTCGGAACGCGGCTTCGTCGTCCAGTCAAACTTATTCTCGGCGTACACAAGGGTGACCTCATCAAGATCGCCGCGCGCCGCGCGGAGCCTTATATACATGCTCTGCTCCGAAGTCGGAAAGCAATCCAACGGCCTGCCCCTGTGCAGTATGGCTCTGATATCCATACGTTCCTCCAAAATAGTCCCGCCCGATTGACACCGTGCAGGGCGGTTTGTTATTATTGTGCTATGGCTGATATGAGTAATAAAAAGAAAAAAGTAACTATAAAAGACATCGCGGACGCCTGCGGCGTTTCCACCGCGACGGTGTCCTATGTCGTAAACGGCAGAGAGGACCAGCGCATAAGTCCGGAGACCTGGAAGCGGGTCCTCCACGAGGTCCACATCATGGGCTACGAGTCCTCTGCCGTCGCAAAAGCCCTGGCTACTGGCAACAGCGGCGTCGTCGGTCTCTTTGCGCCGAACTCGGCGTCCGGGCCGGACGAGGCCTATGCTTTTGCCTCCTTCGCACAGGAGCTCATGGTCCAGCTCGAAAAGCGCGGGTATACCCTCAGGCTGATAGACGACAGCTGCGTCAGCCAAACCATCAACACCATGGACGCAATTGTGACCGTCAATATTGACCGGCTCACCTTCCGAAAAATCGGCTTCAACTGCTTTTATCCGCTCATCTGCGTCGACGGGGTCGTGGACGACCTCTTCCTATTTTATCAGATAAATACGGACTATGCCGCAGCCGCAAGAGCGGCGCGCAGTCTGGGCAGCCACGCCTGCGCCGTTCTCAGCCCCTTCGCAGAGCCCAGGCTCAACAGTCAGATAGAAGAATGCTTCGACTCCGTGTGCTTCGGCAGCTCCGAGGCTCAGCTGAGCCGCTTCTTTGCGGAGCAGCCGGAGGATACGGTCTGCGTCGCCATGGGGGCAATGCTGGCGGAACGCGCCCGGCGCCTCTGTCGCGGCAGGGTCCTCTCGCTCTGTCCGGGAGGAGACATCCAGCTGCCCGTAGCGCGCAAGGCGGAGACCGTGGCCTCGCTCGTGTATGAGACCATCCGGAAAACCGCCGGCGGCGAACACGACATCAGAATACTCTGAACCGCTTTCCGAGATCGCGGCGGGGGAGCCTTTGGCTCCCTCGCCGCATCTTTTATGTTCAGTAGGTGATGGCTCCGGTGGCCGGGTCAAAGACTATGGTGTAGGTGCCGGGCGCAACGAGAATGTTCTCGCCCGCCGCGTTGCCATACCAATACTCGTTGGCCACGCAGCCGCCCGCGCCGTAGGCCACCTTGAAGGCCACGTTGCCCTCGGTCCAGTCCTCGGTCTCGTCCTCGGTGAAGGTGACGTCGAGCTTGTAGGTGCCGTCGTCCTGGGCCTGCATCTTGTAGGCCGTGTTCTCGGCGTTGGCGTCAGCCGCCCAGCCGGCATTGCCGCAAGTGCCAACAACGTAGTAGGCGGGCTCCTCAACAAAGAAGTTCTTTACCGCCGCCTGGTTGTCCTGGAGCTCGATCTCCAGCCAGACTATGTAGGTCCCCGCCGGGACGACGAAGTTAGGCGTAGCCTCAGGGTCTACGTTGCGCAGGTCGTACCAGTCGCCGTTCACAAGGTTCTTTACGCCGAACATGGCCGCGTCGAGGTCGTTCTGGGTGTCGTAATCCTCTTCGGTGACGGTAAGCAGGTAGTACCAGATGTTGTCGTCGCCGTTCTTGAGCATTTTGAAGCTCTCGGGGTCCTCGCCCCAATTGTTGAAGGTACCCTGGAGCTGGAAGTCAAACTCAGGCGCGGAAAGCTCCGCAGCGTCGCCCAGGCGCTCGGCGCTGAGCTTGCAGAGGGTGAGGGTCTCGGCATCCGTCGTCAGAGTGAGCTTGTAAAGGCCGGACTGCGCCACAACGATGTTGGCGCCGGAGTTGAATGCATCCTCGCCGCCGGCGAAATACTCGGACTCGACAATATTGGAGGCGTCGATGCTGTCGCCCCAGTTGTAGTCCTGGTCGATGACGGCGATCTTGAACTGGTCGCCCTCATAGAGGTTTATCTCGATGGCAAAGGTGTTGAACTCGCCCTCGACCGGCTGGAGAATATAGTCGTCCTGCGGCCAGGCGTGACCCCAGTTGTTGTCCGGATATCCGGCGAGACTGCCGGCCAGCATCCAGGCCCTCTCGTCCGCAACGGACGACTGCCAGGCCACAAAGACGGAGGTATCCGCAGTGACGGGGGCGCTCATGTCGTAGGGAATGACGAGCGCGGGGGTGGCGTAGTAACCCTGGATTACATAGCCCTCCTTGGTTATCTCGGGCTCAGCGACGGGCTGGCCCTCCTCGGCGTCGACCTCGGCGAGAACGGTCGTCCCGTCGCTGTCGTAGAACGTTACCTTGAAACCGCCGGACTTGGTCTCGCTGCCCTCGCCGCAGGCGGCGAGCGCAAAGACCATGACAACGGCAAGCGCAAGGCAAAGCATGGTGCGCAGCTTTTTCATTTCTTGTCCTCCTTAACATAATATTCCTTCTCATTTCCGGCTGCCAACGCTCGAAAGCGTCTTTGCTTAAGCGTTTAAGCAACTCCTTATGCAAATAATAATATGTGCATCAACACCCTGTCAACGGCCTAAGCCCTCATGTACATTTTTTGTATATTCCTCCAATTACTACAGCGCCATTTTTTGCACTAATACGATAAAATATTATGTATACCGCCAAATCGCGTCTTATTGTCCTCGATGGTCGATTTGCCGGATAAATGTGAATTATGCCCCAAAATGATTTGATTTCCATAAGTATCATTCACGAAAATGTTATATGAGGCCCAAAAATCATTGCGCAATCTCCGGCGTTCATGTTATTCTGAGTTCACAAATAAGTGTTCGTTGTTTTTTATACGCCAAAATGGAAGCGCTTCCATCAGAGAGGAGGTTTGCTATGGCCACTTTGAATGACGTGGCAAAACTGGCGGGTGTGGCCCCGGTAACGGTATCCAGGGTGATAAATGACCCCGGAGCGGTTCGGGAGGAGACCCGGGAGCGCGTCAGGAAGGCTATGGCCCAGCTTCAATACATCCCCAACATGGCCGCGCGCAACCTGGTCACAAAGCGAAGCGGCGTCATAGACATCTATCTGCCGGAAAGCATGGACCTGAGCAACCCCTTCGCCATGCATTTCATAAGCGGCATAAGCGAAGTACTCAGCCAACACATGTATTCTCTGCTGATCCTGCGCAACCGCGAGCACGAGCACATCTGCGACGGATACATCGTAACGGGCCTGCTGCGCAACGAGATATTTGACTTTGAGCGCTATGCCGCGGAGCGTTCGCGGCCGGTCGTGCTCTTCGGGCATACGGAGCTGCCCGGCGTCAGCTGCATAGACGTGGACAACGTGGAGGGCGGCAGAATGGGTACCCGTCAGCTGACGGAGCTCGGTCACCGCAGGGTGGCGATGATAAACGTTGCCGAGAACAAGGACTATACGGCGGACCGCCTCTCCGGCTACCAGGAAGCGCTTGAAGAAGCGGGTCTCCCCTTCAGCAGCGAACTGGTTGTCTACGAGGAAAACAGCATCGCCGGAGGCGCAGAGGCCGCGAAGTCCCTGCTTGCCGTCGGCGGATTCAGCGCCGTCTTCTGTGCGACGGACACCGTGGCAGTCGGCGCGGTCTCGGCGCTGGCGGATGCCGGGCTGAGGGTGCCTCAGGACGTCTCAATCGTCGGTTTCGACGGGCTGGGCTATCAAAACCTCGTTTCGCCCAGGCTGACGAGCGTACAGCAGCCCATCTTCGAGATAGGCAAAATGCTGGCCTCGGAACTGCTGGAGCGGATCTCCGGCAGGGGCGGGAAACTGTCCAGGCTCGTGGCCCCGGTCATGTATATAGGTGCATCAACGGCCCCGCCGAGCGGAGCCGTTCAGGAAGAACATCTCGAATGAAAACGGAGGTACAAAAATGAAAAGGACACTTGCACTGCTCATTGCGCTGCTGCTCTGCCTGTCTCTGGCCGCCTGCGGACAGCCGGCTGCCGAGACCAGCGAGCCCCCTGCGCAAACCGAAGCCCCCGCTCCGACTGAGGCCGGTGGTGAGGACGCGGAACCCGAAGCGCTCTCCGGTACTCTGGAGATCTGGTCCTCCGGCGAGGAGCTGGGCCGCTTTGTCGAGGGCTTCAACGCCATCTACCCGGACGTCACAGTGAACATCACCGTAGTCCCGAACGCGGACTTCATCGCCAAGCTGACGCCGGCGCTCGCCGCGGGCGAGGACGTTCCGGACATCTTCACCGGCGAGTCCGACTACGTCAAGTACCTGGTCGAGTCCGGCTTCTGGGCCGACCTGGAAGCGGAGCCCTTCAACGCCGACACCTCCGACGTCTGGGACTATGTGAAATCCGTCGGCACGGATGAGTCCGGCGTGCTGCGCGCCCTCAGCTGGCAGGCCAGCCCCGGCTGCATCATGTACAGGCGCGACATGGCCCTCGAGGTCCTGGGCACCGACGACCCCGCGGAGGTCTCGGCCATGCTCACCAGCAACGAGGCAATGCTCGAGGTCGCGGCCAAGCTGAAGGAGCAGGGCATCAAGATGTTCGCCAGCTGGCAGGACATCTGGAACATGCAGTTCTCCAACCGTGAAAATCCCTGGGTGGTTGACGACAAGCTGATGCTGGACGACTCCGTTCTCAGCTTCATGGACATGGCCAAGACCATCACCGACAACGGCTATGACCTCGGCGTAGACCCCTGGGCGCCCGAGTGGAGCGCCGCAGTCGAGAGCACGGACACCTTCTGCTACGTGCTGCCCTCCTGGGGCTATCAGTTCGTCGTGAAGCCCGCAGCCGACACGACCATTGGCCAGTGGGCGCTCTGCGAGGGTCCCGTGCCTTACGTTAAGGGCGGCACCTGGCTCGGCATCTACAAGGACAGCCCCAACCAGGACCTTGCCTGGGCCTTCCTCCAGTACTGCTGCCTCAACAGCGAGGCCCAGCAGAGCTACGCCGCCGAGTACGGCGAATACGTCTCCCTCAAGTCCGCGGACGAAGCGCTTGCCGCCGGTGAGGGCGAGGAAGTCCTCGCCGGGCAGAACCCCTTCGCCTTCTACAACGAGCAGATGGCCAAGCTCCCGGACGACCTTATGACCGCCTACGACGGGACCATCAACACGGCCTTCCTGGCCGCCACGAAGTCCTACGCCACGGGCGTCATGACAAAGGAAGAGGCGATAGCCCAGTTCAAGGCCGACGTGGCCAACGCATATCCCGAGCTTGTGATAGAATAACAACAGCGCTCCGGGCCGGCGGGCAGCTCACCCGCCGGCCCTTTTCGCAAGGGAGGTGAGCAAATGGGGAACAGGGGCAAAAAACGTTCAAGGCTGGACAGGGACAACTACGGCTACCTCTTCATCGCCCCCTTTTTCCTCGTCTTTCTGGTATTCGGCCTGTATCCCATCGTATACACCGTCTACCTCAGCTTTCAAAAGTGGGACGGGCTCGGTCCCATCAGCTACCTTGGTCTCAAGAATTTCACGCGGCTTTTGGGCGATGAGGTATTCTATCTCTCGGTCTGGAACTCCTTCCGCATCTGGCTGTGCAACTTCATCCCGCAGATGGCTGCGGCGCTGCTGCTGGCCTTCATCTTCACCTTCAACCGGGTCCGGGGCATGAAGTTCTTCCGCGCGGCATATTACCTGCCGAACCTCGTGACGGCGGCCTCCGTCGGCCTGCTCTTCAACCTGCTCTTCAACGGCAACAAGTCCGCCGTGAACTATATCCTCACCGCCCTGAACATTCCCGGTGCGCCCTTCGACTTCTTTAACAGCGAGAGTGTGACCTCCGCGATGGTCTCCTATATCCAGTGGTGGATGTGGTTCGGCTATACGACGGTCATAATCATGGCCGGCGTCACGACCGTGGATTCCCAGGTCTACGACGCCGCTCTGGTGGACGGCGCGACGAAGTTCCAGACCTACACGCGCGTCACGCTGCCGCTCATAAGGCCCACGCTCATCTACATGACCATCACCTCCATCATCGGAGGTATGCAGCTCTTCGATGTCCCCTCCACGCTGACAAATATGCAGGGAGATCCGCGCAAGGCCATACTGACGACCTCGATGTATCTCTATAACCAGGGCTTCAAAAACCACAACTACGGCTACGCCTCGGCAGTCTCAGTGGGGCTTTTCATCATCATCGCCATACTCAGCTTCTTCGCGCTGAGGGCCATGAGGAAGAGGGGTGACATCTATAATGACTAGGCCTCGGAACAGGGCTTATTCCGTCCTGATGTACGCCTTTCTAATCTTCCTGCTGCTGCTTTCCATCGTGCCGTTCTACCTAGTCCTCGTGAATGCGACGCATTCCAGCTTTGATATCGTCACGCAGCTGAACCTTCTTCCTGGCTCCGCCACCGGCGAAAACTACGCCACGATGCAGTCTCACCTGAACATCTGGCGCGGCTTTGCAAACAGCCTCATCATCGCCCTGCCCTACACGCTGCTGACGGGCTACTTCGGCGCCTTCGCGGCCTACGGCTTTGCCAAGTTCCGCTTCCGGGGCAGGGGCTTCCTCTACGGCGTCGTGCTCGCCTCGATGATGATACCCTCCCAGGTCAGCATGATCGGCTTCTATCAGCTCAACCTCAAGCTTCACCTGCTCAACTCCTACCTGCCCTTCATCATACCCGGCGTCGCCAACGCCACGACCGTGTTCTTCATGCGCGGCATCATAGCCCAGAGCATACCGGACTCCATCATCGAGTCCGCCAGGATAGAGGGCTGCTCGGAGCTCGGCATCTTCAACCGCATCGTCCTGCCCTGCGTCACACCCGGCGTCGTGACGATGTGCATCTTCAACTTCGTGGCCTGCTGGAACAACTACATGGGGCCGCTCATCATCATGACGGACGACGATATGTATACCCTGCCCGTCATGATCTCCGCGATAAAGGGCCTTTACCTGACGAATTATGGAGCTATGTACCTGGCCATAGCCATCTCCGTCGTGCCGATAATCGTGGTGTTCTGCTTTCTTTCGCGCTATATCATCAACGGCCTAACCGCCGGTTCGGACAAATAGGAGGGATATCTGTGGAAATCAAGGAATGGCGCTGGTCAGGCGAGCGCGCACAGTGGACAGAGGGCCGCGGCGCTGCTTCGGCTCCGGCGGACGCCGTCCTCAGGCCGGACGGACGCGAATATCAGCAGATGCTGGGCTTCGGCGGCTGCTTCAACGAGCTGGGCTGGCGGGCGCTCTCGCGCCTGGGCGAGGAGGAGCGCGACGCGGTCCTTTCAGAGCTTTTCGGCCCCGGCGGCTGCCGCTTCGGCCTCTGCCGCCTGCCTATCGGCGCGAACGACTACTCCTTCGACTGGTACAGCCTGGACGAAGTCCCCGGCGACTATGAGCTAAAGAACTTCTCCATAGAGCGCGACAGGCTCGCGCTCATACCCTATGTTAAGAGCGCCCTGGCACTCGCGCCGGAGCTGCGCCTCTTCGCCTCGCCCTGGTCCCCGCCGACCTGGATGAAGGACCCTCCCGTTTACAACTGGGGCAAGCTCATAAAGACGCCCGAGAACCTGGGCGCCTACGCGCGCTACCTGCTCCGTTTCGTCTCCGCCTACGCGGAGGAGGGCATACATATAGACCAGCTCCACGTCCAGAACGAACCTGTAGCCAATCAGAAGTTCCCCTCCTGTATGTGGACGGGCGACGAACTGCGCGACTTCATCCGCGACTACCTCGGCCCCGAGCTGGAGCGCTCCGGCCTGGGCACCGAGCTCTGGCTCGGCACCATAAACGCCCCGGGATGCGACTACAACAGGCTCATCTTCGATAAGTGGGCCACCGAGGACTACGACTACTTCGCCAACACCGTCCTGAGCGACCCGGAGGCCCGCAGGTATATCAGCGGCGTCAGCTACCAGTGGGGCGGGAAGATCGCCATCCAGCGCACCTTCGAGAGCTGGTGGCCGGAGCTGAGGCTCATGCAGTCCGAAAACGAGTGCGGCTTCGGAGACAACAGCTGGGAATACGCCTTCTATGTCTGGACGATGCTCAAGCACTACATCTCCAACGGCGCGGAGAGCTATATGTACTGGAACATGGTCCTGGAGCCGGAGGGCCGCAGCAGCTGGGGAGACCCGCAGAACGCCCTCGTGACCGTCCTGCCGGAGAGCGGCCGCGCTCAGTACAATCCGGACTTCTATGTGATGAAGCACTTTTCCTCCGCCGTGGAGCGCGGTGCGGTGCGCCTTGGCGCCGCCGGCAGCTTTGCCGGCGACGCGCTGCTCTTCCGCAACCCGGACGGCAGCCTGACGGCGGAACTCTTCAATCCCTTCGAGCGCGTTTTTAACGTCCGCCTGGAGCTGGATGGCGAGGAGCTGACCCTCCCGCTAGAACCCAGGTCCGTCAACAGCCTGATAATCGGGCGGAAACGGCAGGTGTAACGATGTCGGCAGAGATATACAGCACGCTGTTCGAGAGCGGCGCCGCGCGCCGAGTGAAGCGGACGGCAAACCTTCAGCCGGACCCGGACGGCCGCGAGCTGGAGGTCGTGAACCTCTATCCGGAGGTGAAATACCAGAGCGTGGACGGCTTCGGCGGAGCCATAACCGCCGCCGTGGGCGACACTCTCTCCCGGATGCCCGCCGGCACGGCGGAGGAGATAATGGAGGCCTATTTCGGCCCCTCCGGCATAGGCTACCGCGGCATCAGGACCCATCTGGACAGCTGCGACTTTTCATCGAAGAGCTACGAGGCCGCGTGCAGCGCGCCCGGCGGCGAGCTCCGTGACTTCTCCATTGCCGAGGACAGGCGGAGGATCATCCCGTATATCCGGCTTGCCTACAGGGCCGCAGGTACGGAGCTGCCCGTCATGCTTACGCCCTGGTCGCCCCCGGCATTTATGAAAACCAACTCCTGCCGCTGCCACGGCGGAAGGCTGCGCCGGGAATATTACGAGCTCTGGGCCGAATACATCTGCCGCTATGTCCTGGCCTACATGGACGAAGGTATAAACGTCCGCGCGATAAGCGTCCAGAACGAGCCTAACGCCGTCCAGACCTGGGAGAGCTGCCTCTACAGCGCGCAGGAGGAGCGGGATTTCCTGCGCTGTCTGCTCCCCGCGCTGGACCGCTCCGGCCTAGGCGGCCTGGACGTTTACATCTGGGACCACAACAAGGAACGCATCTTCGAGCGCGCCTGCGCCTCATTGGACGAGGAGATCAGAACCCGCGTCAAGGGCCTGGCTTTCCACTGGTATTCAGGAGACCACTTCGAGGCGCTCAGCCTGGTCCGGGAGCTCTTCCCGGAGAAAAAATTGCTGTTTTCGGAGGGCTGTATAGAGTTCAGCCGTCACAGCGGTGAACAGCTCAGCAGCGCCCAGATGTACGCCCATGACATGATAGGCGATTTCAACCACGGCATGAACACCTTCATAGACTGGAACATCGCCCTGGACGAGCGCGGCGGTCCGAATCACGCCGAAAACTTCTGCGCCGCCCCCGTCATGTGCGACACCGCCTCCGGCCGGACAGAGTACCGCCTCAGCTTCGACTACATCGGGCATTTCAGCTCGCACATCAGGCCCGGCGCGCGCAGGATCGCCGTTACCCGCTACACAGACAAGCTGGAGGTGTGCGCCTTCGAGAACCCCGGCGGGGACCTCGCCGCCGTCGTCCTGAACCGCAGCTCCGCTGCGCTCGACGCATATCTGAGACTCGGCGGCAGGCTGCTGCAGCTCAGCGCCCCGCCCGGAAGCATACACACCGTCCTCATCCCCGCGTGTGACAGGTGACATACCAACCAAGACAAAATACCCCCTGTGCGGGCTCCAAGCCCACACGGGGGGTATACTCATATCCATAGAGTTTTACTCAAGCGGCGATGCGCCTGGCGCCGACGTACATGCGGCTGTAGTAGCTCTCGTCCAGGCCGGAGATGGTGACGTAGCCGCAGCCGGAGCTGCTGTGGATGAACTCTCCGTCGCCTATGTAGATGCCGACGTGGCCTATGCTCTCAGAGGAGCTGGCGAAGAACACCGCGTCGCCCGGCTGGAGCTCGCTCTTGTCCACCGCCGTGCCGTTCGAGTACATCGAGGCCGCGGTCCTGTTGACCGAATAGCCGAAGTTCTTCATGACGTAGCTCACGAAACCTGAGCAGTCAAACCCGGAAGGGCTCGAGCCCGCCCAGACATAGGGAGTTCCCAGATACTGTTTTGCAAACTCCACTATCTGGCTGCCTATACTGCCGCTGCTGGAGACAGCGCCGGCCTCCGGCTCCTCGAGGCTGACGTAGTCACTGCGGATATAGCCGCTCACACCGCCTGCAGTGACCCTGTACCAGGTCCCGCTGACTCCGGTGATGTCCAGGCTCTCTCCGTCCTCCGTGACACGGACCACTTCGCTGTCGGTAGAGGCGGAGGCACGCATCCGCACGCCGGTCCCATCGACCCAGCCCTCGGCCGAAAGCTCCATGTTTTCGGCAAAGCTCACATAGTCCGCGGACATATAGCCGCTCTGCCCGCCGTAGTTGACCTCATACCAGCCGCTGCCGTCGTTGCCTTCAACGATGACCGCTGTACCCTCGGCCAGCGTGCAGATTATCGCGCTGTCCGTCCCCGCGCCGGAACGCAGGTTGACAGCCGTCGTCGTCTCGGCGCCGCCTATGCAGTCCGCCTTTGCGCCCACGATGAGCGCACAAACACACAGCGCCCCTGCTGCCAGCGGACGCATCAGTTTTTCTCTCATAGGAATAACCTGACCTTGTTTTTATTTGGAGGCCAGCGCGCGGTCGAGCCACACGGACGCTACGTCCATCGCGGCATAGAGACTGTCCTTCTCGCTCTTCTTGACCACCCTGTCCCTGCTGCGCAGGTCCGGGTCCGTCAGCTGGAGCTGGACCGCGACCTTAGTCGCCACATCCAGATCCTCGACCTTCTTCGTCTCAAGTATCTGCATCATTATGATATACTTGTCGGCCATGCTGCCGAAGTAAATGATGTTGTCCTTGCGGCGGAGCGGATGTCCCTTGTACACAAGTTCCCTGGATGCTGCCATTTTACTTACCTCCATCATGGGTACGCGCTACAACGTTGTAACCAAATTGTAACTCGTCATTCCTAATTTGTCAATCTTTTTTTACGATTCTGTTTGCGCCAACTTCTTCCTCCGGGCCGAAATGACCCGAGGCCGCATTGCTGGGCTTCGGGTCAAAACGGTTTTTCTCAGCCTGCCTGGCCGTTATCCGGCCCAACCGGCGTTTCGGGTTCAACCGGCTCGGTAGGCGGCTCGGTGAACACGGGGACCTCCGTTGTGACCGGGCTATCACTCACGACCGGGGTCTCTTCAGGCTTTTCGCTCTCCTCCGGCTCCGGAGTGGGACTGGGATTGTCCTGCTCCTCTTTCTCCTCCGTGAGGTCGCCGAATATCTTCGTGTCTCCGCCTATCCAGTCCGGGCTCGGGAAGCTCTTGTATTCGAGGCCAGCGTGCACCTGCTGCATGACACGCTTCCAGACCTGGGCCGCGGGGTTGCCGTAGATGTTGATGGACTCCGGCTGGTCGTAGCCCGTCCAAACAACGGCGACGTAATAGGGCGTATAACCCGCAAACCAGCGGTTCCAGTTGTCCGACGAGGTACCGGTCTTGCCCGCAACCGGCATGGTGTAGAAGTTGGCCTCGGAGCCGGTGCCGTAGGTCGCGGCGGCGTTGAGCATAGAGGTGATGTTCGTCGCTGTGCTGGACTTCATGGCCACGTGCGTGGAGGGCTGATTGTCCAGAATAACGTTGCCCTCGGCGTCCGTAACCCGGGTATAGGTCCGGGCTTCCGTGAGGATACCGTCGTTGGCGAATGCGCAGTAGGCCTGGGCCATTTCCAAAACACTGACGCCGTTCGTCAGCTCGCCCAGGGCGAGCGGGGCGTAGTTGTAGTCCTGCTCAACGAGGCTCGTGATGCCGAGCTTGTTCTTGAGGAAGTTAGCCGAAGCGTCTATGCCCAGCTTATCCAGCACCTGGGCCGCCACGGTGTTCTTAGACTGCCTGACCGCTTCGGCTATCGTGATGATGCCGTCGTAGCGGTCCGGCGAGTTCCTGGGGTACCAATAGCTCTGGGACATATCTACCTCGTCCTGCGGCCCGTCCTTCACCAGCGTCGAGGGAGTTATGAGCCCATATTCTATTGCAGGGGCGTAGACAGCCAGGGGCTTAAAGGAGGAGCCAGGGGCGCGCAGGGCATCCGTCGCGCGGTTCATGATGAGATTGGCGTTTTTCTCGCCTACGCCGCCGCTCATGCCCATGACCTCGCCCGTATACGGGTCCATTATAACGATGGCGGATTGGAACTGCTGCGACGTATTGTTCGAGGGTTTGGGGAAGTTCTCAACGTCCAGGTAGACGTTGTCTATGCACTCCTGGATATAGGGGTCCAGGCAGGCGTAGATCCTGTAACCGCCGGAGGACACAAGCATGGCTGCTGTCTCCTGGCTGACGCCCTTCTGCTCCATGAGGTCCGCTATGACCTCCTTGCGCACTGCTTCGACGTAGTAGCTGTAGATATCTTCGTCTCCCGTTCCCTCTTCGGATCGGATAAAGACGAGCTCTTCGTTTTTGGCCTGCTCATACTCCTCATAGCTGATATAGCCCAGCTCATACATGCGGCGCAGCACGGTCTCCTGCCTCTTTTTGTTGTTCTCCTCGCTGTAGAATGGGCTGTAATACGTGGGCAGGTTGACTATTCCCACGATGGAGGCGCTCTCCGCCAGAGTCAGCTCGGAGGGCTCCTTGCCGAAGTACTTCTCCGCCGCAGTATAGATACCGTCGCAGCCCTCACCAAAGTAGACGGCGTTCAGATACCAGACCAGGATATCGTCCTTATCGTATTTTTTCTCGAACTCCAGGGCCTGGAAGATCTCTATCAGCTTGCGCTGGACCGTCACCTCGTTGTTGCCGGTGAGCGTCTTTATGAGCTGCTGAGTCAGCGTGGAGCCGCCGAAGGAGCTGTCCCCGCCCGTGAGCATGGTATACATAGCGCCGACGGTCCGGTACCAGTCCACGCCCTTGTGCTCATAAAACCTGTGGTCCTCTATGGCCACAAGCGCTTTCACCAGGTAATCCGGTATGTCCTCCAGGTCTACCCAGATCCGGTTTTCGGAACCGTGGAGCGTTGCGAGCTCCTGGTATTCGCCCGGCGCCGTCTCGCAATAGATGATGCTGGACTCAGAGAGCTGGTAGTCCGAGAGCGAGACATTGAGGTCCTCGGTGAGGCAGGTCTTGACGTAGAAGGCAAAAACGCAGCCAAGCAGCAGCACCGTCGTCAGCAAAACGAGCAGCACTGTCACCACGATCTTTGCCGCAAGGCCAATGGCTCCCACCACTGTACCTGCTGCGGTATCCGCAGCCTTGCCGGCATCTATTTTAAATTTAGGTTCCTTATCCATTATAATGCCTGCACCTCCGTGCATGGATATGAGCGGCTATGGCGGCACTCACTCCATTCTAAATTAATAGTATATCACATTTTGCCGAAAAGGAGTAGATGCTTTGTAAACTTTTGCTCAGCGTATTATTTTTGCCCTTTCGTGGGATAATTTAGCCGAAAGGGGGGCATTAGATGAAGCTCTGGATGAAGCTCGCAGGAACGGCCCTGCTGGCGGGGACAGCGGCGGTCTGTGCTGCCGCGGCGATAGGCGGCATAGCCTCCGCCGCGGAGCCGAAGCAAACTGCGGCGGCTGACTTTGCCTATGTACCCAGCTGCTCGCTCGCAGAGGCCGAGTATGTTCTGCGTGAATATGATGGTTGCGTCGCGGTGTTCGCTTCTGCCGTAGACAAGGACCCGATCACACTTACGGACATCGAGATCGAAACGCTCCGGGACGCAGACAGGCAGATCCTCAACGCCGGGCTCGCCGTGGCGGACCGGGAGGAACTGCTCACTCTGCTGGAGGATCTCGGCACATGAGACAGTTTTCCGCCCGTTTGTGAGAAAAATACGATTGATTTATTGAAAAGTATGAGTTACAATAGGGTCAGAAAGACAGACGGAGGGGCGGCTATGGACGAGGATCTCGGCAGCAGCTACATCACCATCGAGGACGAGGACGGAAACGAGTTCGAGCTTGAGCAGCTTGCTACGATGGAGTTTAACGGTAACGAATATTCGGCTTTCCTGCCCGCCGACATGGCTGAGGACGACCCGGATTACGGCTATATCATCCTCCGGATCGAAGAGGAAAACGGCGAAGAGCTGTTCTGCTCCGTTGACGACGAAGAGGAGCTCGTAGCGGTATATGACCGCTTCATGGAACTCCTGTTCGACGAAGAAACAGACGAGGATCCGGAGGAATAAGTTCCCCAGTTCGGGCATAGGCTTACTTGCGCCGTGCCTTTCGTCTTGAATTAGATCCTGCCCTGTTTGCGGGTTTTTTGGGCCCTCTTAAACCCACATCACTAATAAGGGACGCCATATTCCTGCGTGGATTGCAGGCCTCCCGGCTCCCCCCTCGAGCGGGGTGTTGGAAGTTGGAAGCGTGGAAGCACAGGAGAGGTGACCCACCTGCCGGAGACGTGCAGGTTATAATAGGGTCCCCACGGCAGCGGCGGGGAGCCGGCGGCTTTTAGCCGTCGGCTTTTTATTTGCCCGGTGAATTAAATCATACAAAAAGAGCCCGCCTCATTCGAGTCGGGCTCTTTTTTCATGTGAACCAGATATTCGTGCAGAAGAGTATGAACAGTATGGCAGCGACGGAAAAGGCCACGCAAATCAGCAGGGCGGCTTTGACCGCGCCCCAGGCAAAGGCCCGGGATTCCTCCTTTGTCAGATGCAGCGGCTCCTTTTCCGGTTCAGAGGAGTTCTCGCCGCCGGGCGCCGCCGTATGCCAGGGCATGCCCTCAACGTTCATCCTGGCGACTACCCTGCCGTCATCGTCCTCATACCGCCTTTTTTTCTTCATCCTTTTCCACCTTCGGCTTGGCGCCGCTCTTTGCCTGGGCCATGGCGGCCTCAGCGCGTCCTGCGCGCTCTGCATCGTTATAGAGGTGGCAGGCGCACCAGTGCTCCGGCTCGACCTGTGTCCACTCCGGCACCGCGTACT
The DNA here is from genome assembly GCA_004553625.1 of Clostridiales bacterium. Taxonomy (GTDB): domain Bacteria; phylum Bacillota; class Clostridia; order Oscillospirales; family Oscillospiraceae; genus Scatomorpha; species Scatomorpha merdavium. Next base: position 50,474 of record SFKX01000011.1, read on the forward strand.
TGCAGACCTCCATGCACTTGTGGCAGCGGGTGTGGAACTTGCAGCCGGCAGGCGGGTTCGCCGGGCTGGGCAGGCTGCCCTGCAGGATGATGCGCTGCATCTTCACATCCGGGTCCGGCACCGGTATGGCCGAGAACAGGGCCTCAGTATAGGGGTGCAGCGGCTTTGAAAAGATCTTATCCGTGTCCGCGTACTCCACCATCGAGCCCAGGTACATGACGCCGACAGTGTCCGAGATGTGCTCAACGACAGACAAGTCGTGCGAGATGAACAGGTAGGTGAAGCCGAAGTCCTTCTGCAGCTGCTTCAAGAGGTTTATTATCTGCGCCTGGATGGACACGTCCAGCGCCGAGACCGGCTCGTCGCAGACGATGAAGTCCGGGTTCAGCGCCAGGGCTCTGGCAATGCAGATGCGCTGCCTCTGCCCGCCCGAGAACTCGTGCGGGTAGCGGTCTTTGTGGTATTCCTGCAGGCCGCAGGCGCGCATTACACGGCTGATATAGTCGTCGAACTCCTCCTTAGGCACGATGTTGTGCTCGCGGACCGCCTCGCCTATGATCTCGCCTATTGGTATCCTCGGGCTGAGGCTGGAGTAGGGGTCCTGGAAGATGATCTGTATCCTCGGCCGGAGCCGACGCAGCTCCTCCCGGCTCATCTTGAAGATGTCCTGCCCGTCGAACAGGACTTCGCCGGAGGTCTTTTCGATGAGGCGCAGTATCGTCCTGCCCGCCGTGGACTTGCCGCAGCCGGACTCGCCCACGAGACCCATCGTCTGCCCGCGCTTTATGTGGAAACTGATGCCGTCCACCGCGCGCACGTTGCCTATAGTCCGCTTGAAAAAGCTGGACTTTATAGGAAACCATTTTACGAGGTTTTTGACCTCGACAAGGTATTTTCCTTCCGTTTCGGGAGCATTATTTCTGATCTCTTCCATCTCAAAGCTCCTCCACGTTCACGGATTTCGGCCAGCGCTCGACCGTTCCCTCGTCCTCGTACCTCCAGCAGGAGACGACGTGCGTCTCATTTAGCCGTATCTCCGGCGGGTAAACGCCGTGGCACTTTTCGACGCACTGCTCGCAGCGGTCGCGGAAATAGCAGTAGTCTGGCATGTTGACCGGGTTCGGCACGCTGCCGGGGATATTGTAGAGCGCGTCCACCTTCTTGCCCACTACGGGCTTCGACTTCATGAGGCCTATTGTATAGGGGTGGCAGGGGTGGTGGAAGATGTCCTCCGTCGTGCCCTTCTCGACGACACGGCCCGCGTACATAACGACAACGTAGTCCGCCATGCTGGCGATGACGCCCAAATCGTGCGTGATGAGCATGATGGAGCTGTTTATCTTGTCCTTGAGCTCTTTAAGCAGGTCGAGTATCTGCGCCTGGATGGTGACGTCCAGCGCCGTCGTAGGCTCGTCCGCTATTATGAGTCCGGGCGAGCAGGCCAGGGCCATGGCTATCATGACTCTCTGCCTCATGCCGCCGGAGAGCTCGTGCGGGTACATGCTGTAAACACCTTCGGAGTTTGCTATGCCGACGAGCTCCAGCATCTCGATGGAGCGCTTTTTGACCTCCTCCTTCGACATGCCGGGGTTGTGCAGCTTCAGCACCTCGTCTATCTGGTAGCCGCAGCGGAACACGGGGTTCAGGCTGGTCATCGGCTCCTGGAAAATCATCGAGACGCGGTTGCCGCGGATCTTCATCATCTCGCTCGTGGGCGTGTTGACTATGTTATAAGCCTTGCCGTCGCCCATATTGAGCCTTATCTCTCCGCCGACCGTCTGGCCCTGCGGCCGCTGCAGCAGCTGCATGAGCGAGAGGCTCGTCACGCTCTTGCCGCAGCCCGATTCGCCCACTATTCCCACCGTCGTGCACCTCGGCACCTCGAAAGACACGCCGTCCACGGCCTTTACCGTTCCAACGTCCGTGAAGAAGTAGCTGCAAACGTTGTCGAACTCGACGATGTTGTTCGCGTCCTTCATCTCCGTCATGTACTTTGACGGGTCGGATGCCTTGCTTGCGCGCTCCTTTTCAAGGCGCTTTGTGAGCTTACGGTTGAAGCGGGTTATCTTGCGCGACTCCTTGCCGCTTATGTAAGATGTATTCTTGCGTTTAGCCATTTTCCCGCCCCCTTACTGCTTCATCTTCGGGTCGAAGGCGTCCCTCAGGCCGTCGCCGACGAAGTTGAAGGCTACGACCGTGAGGCAGATGAGCAGGCCGACGGGTATCCAGATATAGGTATATTTCAGCATGCTCTCAGACGAGCCCGTGACCGAGTTTATCATGTTGCCCCAGGTGGCGAGCGGGTGCTTGACGCCCAGGCCCAGGAAGCTCAGCGTAGCCTCCGTGATGATGATGGAACCCAGAGACATCGTTGCGTTGACTATGAGCTGAGGCATGACATTCGGAACCAGGTGCCTGAATATCCGCCTCGAGGAACGCATACCCGTAGCCTCCTGCGCTATCATGAACTCCTGCTCACGCAGGGACAGGATCTGCCCGCGCACCAGCCTGGCTATGCCGGCCCAGCCGAGCACGCCGAGCGCGACCATCATCCAGACTAGACGCACATATGGGTCCATCTTCAAAGCGTCGAACAGCGCGCCCATGATTATGAGTATCGGGTAGGTCGGGATGCAGTAGAAGATATCGACGAGACGCATGATGAGCGTATCGACCCAGCGGCCGAAGAAGCCCGCCATACCGCCGAGTATGACGCCGATTATCGTCTCAAGTATAACGACGACGAACCCGATCATGAGCGAGATCCTGCCGCCGTACATCATACGCGCGAGGATATCCATGCCGTCGCCGTCTGTACCGAACCAGTGCTCGGCGGAGGGACCGGCGTAGATGTCAATTAGGTAGGTGGTCTGGTCGCAGCTGAGGACATACTCGTTGGTCTTGCGCTCGACCGTTATTTCCGTGTCCACCATGACGGGATTGCCCTCCTCGTCAAAGACGGGGTTGGACTCGTCGTCGGTCTGCTGGATGGGGAAGACGAAGCTGCCCTTGGTGCGGCCCTCGTCCTCCATCTGGTTTATGACGTCCTGCGCGGCGTCCTTGAACTCGATGGACAGGGTGTCCTGGCCGGAGTACCTTCTCACGACGAAAGTGGTCAGCGAGGCCACCTCGCTGCCGGAGGCATCGAGAATGTCGCCGCTCTCGCCGTCAAAGCTGACTTTGTAGCTCTGGCCCTCGTACTCGAGGTCCTCGCCCCGCCCTGCAGCCAGCAGGGCCTCGGCCTTGAATTCATCGGTATACTGCACCGAGGTGTCATAGGAATTGAACACCAGCGTCGAGGCCACGAGCGCCTCGGTCGGCTCGCCTATGGTGCAGAGGTAGTACTGGCCGTCGTTCTCTACAACGCGGTAGTTCTCGCTGTCCCAGCTCACGTTGACGACGCCGGAGGCTATAGCCGCCTCCACCTCACCTGCCAGGCCCTCGTCAGGGACAAAGCTGCCGATGCCTATGAGCGCGGCGCTCTCGCGCGTGATCTCGTAACGGTTCTTGACCACCATCTTGACGGAATAGCTGGCTCCGCCCGCAGTAAAGCTCTCCTGCCCTGCGTCGATCGCCGCGACGGCAGCCTGTTCAAAGGCGGCCTGCTGTGCCTCCGCTTCGGCCTGACCTTCATCCTCGGCCTCGGCGTCTGCATTCTCAGAGGGCTCATCTCCCTCCTCGAGGTCGTCCGGGACGATCACTTCCTCCTCCACCGCATAGGTGAAGCTGCCGTGGATGGTGTCATACTCGGCCACCAGGCTGGAGCCGCTGTAGACCGCCACGCCGGTCAGGTCGTCCGCCGAAAGCGTGTAGATCGTGTCAGCCAGCTTCGTAACGGTGTACATCGTGCCGTTGGCGTCGGTGACCTGGAGCTCCTCCAGCCCGTCCGCCGTCATCTGGTTTATGTACGAGTTCATGCTGTTCTTTACCGTGCTCGGCACGCTTATCGCGTCGCCGATGGCGTAGGACACGAAGTCCGTGCGCTCCGTGGCGCTGGCATAGTTGGCGTTCATCGTCCCGTACTTATAGAAGATCTGTGTCTGCGAGTAGGGGTAGAACAGCGGGAACAGGAAGGTGAACACGAACATGAAGATGAGTATAGCAAGCCCCACTATGGCCAGCTTGTTTCTAAAGAAGCGCTTCGCCACGAGCCTGCCGGGCGAAAGGACCTTGACTCGTTCGGAATCGTCCAGCGCCAGGGGCTCGCCCTCGTGGTGGACATGCTGTTCCTGTGTCGCCTCACGGCGTTTGAGGGCCTCGTTGAGGCTGTCCGCCTGCCTCTCTATCTTTTTGGACATATCTGCCTTCACCCCTCTCTCAGTGCACGCGGACGCGCGGGTCCACCACGGCGTACAGCACGTCCGCCAGGAGGTTGGCCAGCAGCGTCAATATTGAGATAAAGGCGAGGTAGAACATCGTAAACGGGATGTCGCCGTTTATCATTGCATAATACGAGGTGTAGCCTATCCCGCGGATGCCGAAAAGCGTCTCCGTTATGAGTGCGCCGGAAAAGAGCGCCGGCAGGGTCGTACCCGTAACGGTGATGAGCGGGATAAGTGTATTTCTGAAGGCATGGCGGTTGATGACGGTCTTTTCAGACAGGCCCTTGGCCCGCGCAGTGCGGATATAGTCCGAGCTGAGGACCTCCAGCATACTCGTACGGGTATAGCGCATCAGGCCGCCTATGCCGACCATAGTCAAGGTTATAACTGGCAGGACCATGTGTTTGCAGAGGTCCAGGAACTTGCCGAAATCGGACAGTAGCATATAATCCCGGCTCTGCATGCCTACAAGGTCGAACCAACCGAGTTTTATGGAGAATATCAGTTTCAGCAGCGTCGCCAAGAAGAAGGTCGGCATCGAGATACATAGCAGCGCGATGACCGTGACGGTATAGTCAGTCATGCTGTACTGCTTCCTTGCCGCGGTCACGCCGAGGTAGACGGCTATGACCGTCTCGAAGACAAAGGCTGCAAGCGACATGGCCACTGAGAACCAGATAACGTCGTTGAACTTCTCGACGACGGGCAGGGTATAATACCAGCTGTCGCCGAAGTCGCCCGTGAGGACAGTGCTCAGCCAAGTAAAGTAACCGCCGACGATGCCTCTGTCGAAGCCGTAGGCGGCGTTGAGCTCATCGAGCCACTCCTGGGCGCTCTTGAGGCTGCCAGGCTTGGTCGCAAGCTCGCGTGCCATGGTGTCCACATAACTCGTGGGAAGGGAGAACATGAGGGCGTACACGATAAACATGACGAAGAAGAGTATCAGTACGCAAAGCAGCAGGCGTTTGATTATAAATTCGCCCATATCTTCACCACCAATAGTAATAGGGCCTGCACCGGGCGCCGGAAGCGCCCGGTGCAGAGGGTCTTATGCGTGAATTATAGGGTCAAAACCGAACGTCTGCTCAGGCAACGAACTTGCCGGAGGCCTCGTCCCAGTTCAGGCCGGCGGCCTTGAAGAAGCCGATGGCGGCCTGCAGGGCGGCGTCGTAGCGCTCCTGCTCGGTCATGCCGTCGGTGTAGATCGGGTTGCCGTCCACATCGACGGAGAAGGCGGTCTGGTAGCCCTCGTCAGCCGGACGCGGGGCAGCCCAGGAGGTGTTGGTGATCGGGTACTGGATGACTGCGGCGGTCTCGCCGTAGTAGCTGTTCACGACGGTGTCGCGGTAGACGGAGAACAGGGTCGCGAAGCCCTTGCGGAGGTTCTTGGAGGCCTCGCTGCCGGGCTCGCCGTTCATGCAGATGTTCTCGGCGCAGATGCCTATGTAGCCGTAGCCCAGGTTATCAACGCTGAAGGTGGTGATGACGTCGCCGGTCAGCTCGCCGTTGGAGTTGTAGCCCTTGATGTCCTTAACGCACTGGACGTTGAAGTTCGGGTCGGTGATGTCGAAGGTGGCCGCGTCGGAAGCGACGCCGCTCAGCTTATCGGAAGCTGCGGTCTCCTGGAACAGGAGGTACTTGGTCTTGGGCACGCCCTTCCAGTAGTTCTCGTTGGCCTCGAAGGTGACGACGCCGTTCTCATAGGAGACGAACTTGTAGGCGCCGGCGCCCATGGGCTGGGTGGTCTTGGAGCGGACCAGGCTCAGGTCGCCCTTGGGGAAGCCGAAGGAGTTGTTCTCGTAGTCGTACAGGGCCTCATCGCCGTAGTAGTGCAGCGGGGCGACGGGCAGGGCCATCTGGTAGATGGCGGTGGCGTCGAAGCTGGTCATGTGGACGGTCATGCTGTAGTCGCCGGTCTTGATGATGCCGGGGATGTTGGGCACGGAGCTGCCGGTGGCAACGCCTGCCTGGTACTCGGCGGCGGCATCGCCCAGCTCGGCGTAGATGAAGTCGGAGATGGAGGTGCCGGCGGTCTCGAGGTTGATGCCGGTGTCGCTCAGGTCGTAGCCGTATTTGTCAACGATGGCCTGGAAGAAGTCGGCGGCGGTGGCGTCGGCAGCGAGGCCTTCATAGGCCCAGGCAGCCGCAGCGCCGGCGACGTCGCCCGCCTCGGCGTAGCCGGCGTCGACGCAGTAGTCAACTATCTCCTGGGCAAACTTCTCGCCCGCGGGCCAGAAGGCGTCCCAGAAAGCGGTCTGCTGCTCCTCGGTCCAGTTGGTGAAGTCGGTGTTGTCCGGGCCGGCGGCCACGATGAGGTTCACGAGCAGCTCCATGCCGGAGCGGTACTCCGTCATGCCCTCGACGGGCAGGGCGTAGAAGGTGGAGCTGCCGTCATAGGTCGGGTCGCAGAGAACGTACATACCGAAGATGACGTCGTCGATGTCGGCGGTGGTGCCGTCGGAGAACTTGATGTCGTCGCGCATGGTGACGTTGTAATCGACGGTGCCGTCGTCATTCTGGACGACCTCGATGTTGGAGATGCCGTAGTAGGTGTAATCGGTGCCGTTGTAGCTGCGGGTCTCGCCCTCGATGCCGTTGAGGACGGGGTTGCCCTCGCGGTCAAGGCCCATGAGGTACTGGGTGGTCATGTCGCCCACGTCGACGTCATAGGCGGTCTTGCCGAAGAAGGGGCTGAACTTGGAGGAGAAGTAGTCATAGCCGACGACCAGCTGGTCGGCGCCGTTCGTCTCGATCTTCTCTATCTCAGCCATCCAGCGCCAGAACGGGGTGATGTCGGGGGTGACGGTGTCTATGTTCACGCGCTCGGTGCTCATGATGATGGCGTTCTGCCTCTGGTAGACGGGGACCTCAACGGCCCAGTCGATGATGATGTCGAGGCACTGCTTGTAGGTCGCCTTGCGGAAGGCCTGGTCGGCGCTGGTGCGGGCCTCCATGATGAGCTCGTCGAGGGTGTCGTCGGCTATCATGTAGTGGTTGGACTCGGTGCCGCCCTTGCCGTTGCCGTTGGTGCTGTAGTAGACCTGGTACATATCGGGGTCAGCGGTGGAAGTCCACGCGGCGCACCAGAACTCAGCGCTTATCGGGTTGGACTCGATGGCCTGCCAGAGCACGTTGGGGTCGCTGGGGTCGTTTATCTGCAGGTCAATGCCGATGGTGGCGAGGGCCTCTTTGGCGTTGGTCAGGATGCCGTAGGCCGGGTGGTCGCCGACGCCGTCGGCCGGGATTATGGCCTCATAGCTGAGGGCGTACTCCCCGGTGTCACTCGGGGCTTCGGTCGTGTCCGGCGTATCGCTCTCCGTCGGGGCGGGTTCGCCGCAGGCGGCCAGAGCGAAGACCATGGCGAGCGCAAGCGCCAGAGCCAGGAATTTCTTCAGATTTTTGCTCATTTTCACTTTTTCCTCCTTGTTTTGGGTCTCTTTTTATTAAGCGCCGAAGCGCATAATAAACTAATCCTCTTCCCCGCACTCAACTGTGCGGAGTCTCTCTCTCACGGCAAAGCCGTACCCCCCCAGCGCCGCCATTGCCGCGGCGCAGAGTCCGAAAATGACGTCGTACACGTTCACGCTCTCCGGCGCGGCCAGGGCAGTAACGCCCAGCCCCAGCGCCGAGACGCCTGCCAGCAGCATGAGCCAAAACGCGCACACAGGCAGCCGCTTGGAGAGCTTTTCCGCCTCCGAGCGTATGAGCCGCGCCGCGCCGCGCCTCCGCCACAGCAGAATGGCGGAACCCGTCATATAGCCCAGAGGCAGCGCGGAAAATGCAAAGGGCAATATGACCCACATGAGCTTTGAAGCCCCCGTCCTCGGCAGGAGCGCCCCCAGAAACAGCAGCCAGGCCCCGCAGCCGCCCCACAACAGAGGACGCGCGCATTTTTTGGCCCCGGCCTCGTCCGCAAATTCGAAATGCTTCCCCACATAAACGGCTTCGGTGCGTATACCACCCCGCTCCGTCACGCTTTCAGAGAGCTTGTAATCCTTTATGTACTTCCGCGTGACCATTCTCAGTCAGTCCTCAAACAGCCGTGAGACCGGCACTTCCAGTTTCTCAGAGATGAGAAACAGAGTCTCCAGAGACACGCCCTTCACGTCCGCCGCATTGTTCGCCTCAATTTGGCTGACAAAGCTCACACTCCGGCCTATTGCCTCCGCCAACTGCTCCTGAGTCATGCCGCGCAGTTTCCTGTAATACGCTATCTTCAGGCCAAGCACTCTGAACTTTTCTCGGAATTCCTCGCGCATCTGCTTACCCCTGTAAACCTGCCTAACACTGCGGTATTCATTGTCCGAAAAGCTGCATACACCCCCGGATTGTATAATTTTATACAAATTTCACCCCTATTATAATAATCCACCAGTGTTTTTTCTTTCGCTCACAGTGAAAGAATCTTGAATTATAGCGAAATCAACCTATTTTTGCCCAACCCATCGTACAAAATCAGGAAAAAGTGAATAATTCAAAATCAAAAAAGCGGGCCTAAGCCCGCTTTTTTTGACGCATGCTCCGGTATTTTGACGAAGCATTGTGTTAAATTTTGTACTCTTTTGCCAGAAATCAGGTGAGCGCCTTGCCGCTCTCCTTATCAAACACATGGACGACGTTCTCGCTGAAGGTGAAGCTGACTTCCTCGCCGTAGCGGTAGCCGAACTTGTGGTCCTCCGGCAGGTCGACCGTTGCGATGACAAGGACGACGTCCTTGCCGTTGGCATTGACATGCAGGTGGATGGAGGAACCCATCATCTCGGACACGTCCACAGTGGCCTTGACGCTCGTCGCGCCCTTGTCGCAGAGCATGATATGCTCGGGGCGCACGCCCAGCACCACCGGACCGGCTGCCGCGCCGTGAGCCCTCAGGCTGGCCTGCTTCTCCTCGGAGATGGCGAACTCCGTGCCGTACAGCATCACGCTGTATTTGTCGCCGGTCTTTTTGAGCTCGGCGTCGAAGAAGTTCATCTGAGGCGTGCCGATGAAGCCCGCCACGAAGAGGTTGGCAGGATGATTGAAGACCTCCTGCGGAGTGCCGATCTGCTGGATGAAGCCGTCTCGCATGATGACGATACGGTCGCCCAGGGTCATGGCCTCGGTCTGGTCGTGGGTGACGTAGATGAAGGTGGTGTTGATCCTCTGGCGCAGCTTGATTATCTCGGCGCGCATCTGGTTACGGAGCTTTGCGTCGAGGTTGGACAGCGGCTCGTCCATGAGGAAGACCTTCGGCTCGCGGACGATGGCGCGGCCGATGGCGACACGCTGCCTCTGGCCGCCGGAAAGCGCCTTGGGCTTACGGTCGAGGTACTGGGTGATGTCCAGGATCTCGGCGGCCTCGCGGACCTTTTCGTCTATGGTCTTTTTGTCGACCTTCTTGAGTTTGAGCGAGAACGCCATGTTCTCATAAACAGTCATGTGGGGGTACAGAGCGTAGTTCTGGAACACCATTGCGATGTCCCTGTCCTTGGGGGGAACGTCGTTCACGACGCGCCCGTCTATGATGACCTCGCCCTCGGAGATCTCCTCAAGGCCGGCGATCATACGCAGGGTGGTGGACTTGCCGCAGCCGGAGGGGCCGACCAGGACGATGAATTCCTTATCCGCGATGTCTATGTTGAACTGCTGCACCGCGACAACGCCCTTATCGGTTATCTGGAGGTTGGACTTCTTCTCCTCAGCGGGGGCCTCTTCGCCTTTTTTGACCTTTTTCTTCTTCTTGGTGTCTCCCGCCGCGTTGGGGTAGATCTTCATTACGTTTTTCAGGACTACTTCTGACATTTTCCGGCTTTAGCGCACCTGCCTCCGCAAGAGTGCGCCTCGCTGCCGCCAAAACCGGCGCGCAGCATTACGCCAGGTCTCCACACTGACGCACCGCAAGCCTAACGGACGTTCTGTTCCTCCTATCTTTATGTACGTGCGGACATGGTAATGGAGTGCCCGCGCGCCATGGATTCACTATATTTTATAACATCTCCGTTCCACTGTAAATCCGGGATATTCCACAATTTTCTGCTTATGTTTTAAGCATCCTGCACAGCCTTATTTATCGACGCTCCGAGTGAAAGAAACGCCGTCCTTGTGCAGGAAGATATCCAGCTTTACCCGGTCCGCCCGGATGAGGCTCTGCGTGAACTCATAGACGACGCCCGCCTCCGTCCGAGTCCGCCGCTGGACCGAAAATGCGCAGGAGCCGGGGCGGCAGCCCAGCAGCTCCGCCTCCCTCCTGCCCAGGGTGACGGCCTCATAGGAGTCCACCGCGGAACAGGGTACGATCCCCTCCTCATAGAGCAGACTGTAGAAGCTGTGCGTCTCCAGCAGCTCGCGCGTGAGCTTGGGGTATATGTAGGTCGGGTAGAACGAGGTCTCCAGGATCAGCGGCTGGCCGTTCACGTTCCTGATCCTCGTGAACTTATATATCTGAGTCTTGTGGCTGCCCATGTCCAGCATCGAGACGATATCCGGAGTCGGGTCCATGATCTCAAACTCCAATATGGTGGAGGACGGCGTCATCCCCATCGCGCTTATCTCGCTCGTGAACGAGTACACGTTCTCGGTCCTGCGACGCATCTTCGGCTCCGCGACGAAGGTGCCGCGCCCCTGCTTGCGTACCACCAGCCCCTCCGCTTCCAGGGCGCCTATCGCCTGGCGCACCGTACTGCGTGAAACGTCAAATGTTCTGCAAAGCTCCGCCTCGGAGGGAAGCAGCGCCCCGGGCGGCAGCGTCCCCGCAGATATATTGCGCTTTATTATGCTCACAAGCTGCGAGTACAGAGGTATGTCGCTGTCCATCGACAGTTTGTTCAAAAGTACCGGGTTTGTGTCCATCTTTTGTCCTCTCATTATTTCCAACTTGTACTAACGTCTCATACGTTACTCTTATTATAACTGACCCTGACGATTTTTACAAGGGGCAAGTTCCTTGTGAAATTATTGTTCATTTTCGTGTTCTCTGTTCAGTTTTTATACATTAAAACTTCAAAATGTAGTTTACATTTGGGATTTTATGCTTTACACTGGTAATACGAAAGGGGGTTGCGCCATGGCACACAGCATTCTTGACAACTGCATAGGCTGCGGCGCCTGCGCCCGGACCTGTCCTGTACACGCCATTGAGGGCGCCTTGAAGTCGCGGCACGCAATAAACGCGAAGCGCTGCATAGACTGCGGCGTCTGCGGCATGAGCTGCCCCGCCGGGGCGGTGATGGACGCCTCGGGCAGGGTCTGCGCGCGCGTGCCTGTAAAGGAACGGAGGATACCGGTCATAGACGGGGAGCTTTGCAGCGCCTGTCAGATCTGCGTGACCTTCTGCGCGGCCAAGGCGCTGGCCATCTCAGAGCCTCGGGCCCGCGGCGATGTCGAGGCACACTGTGTGCTGGCAAAGCCTGAAAAATGCGTGGGCTGCGGCGTCTGCGAGCTCGAATGTCCCCTGCACGCCATAAGGATGGAGGCGAGAACATGAACCTGCCGATCTATGCGAAAGTCGACCTCACGGCCGGGCGCTGGGAGCCCTTTGAGATACCGCGGGACTACTTCAAAAAATACGTCGGCGGCAAGTGCCTCGCGGCGCGGCTGCTGCTCGACCTCACGGAGCCGGGCCTTGGCCCGCTCTCCGAGCGCGCCGTCATCATCATAAACACGGGGCCGCTCAACGGCACGGGCGCGCCCTCGTCGAGCCGCTTCAACCTCAGCTTCAAGAACGTCATGACGGGCGGCATCGCGTCCTCGAACTGCGGCGGGCAGTTCGGCGTCATGCTGAAAAGGGCGGGCTTCGACGGACTCATCATCACGGGCCGCGCTGCGGAGCCGAGCGTCCTGGAGATACTCGACGGCGAGGTACATATTAGGCCCGCGCCGGAGCTCTGGGGCCTGGACGCGGAAAAGACGCAGGAGCGCTTCCCGGAATGGTACGGAAAACTGGTAATAGGCCCCGCAGGCGAGAACGGCGTGCTCTACGCCTCAGCCATCTCGGGTGAGCGCGTGGCGGGCCGCTGCGGTTCTGGCGCGGTACTTGGCTCGAAGAACCTCAAGGCGCTGGTCGCCTACGGCTCGAAGCGGCCGGAGGTGTATGATCGCGAGGGTTTCGACAAGTTCATTTTGAAATGGATAAAGTTCATAAAAAAGCACCCCATGACGGGGCAGAGTCTACCGCGCTACGGCTCTGCCGGCCTTGTAAACAAGGCCAACGCCACGAACGCCCTGCCGACAAAGAATTTCCAGAGCGGCCACTTCGACAAAGCCGACGCGGTCTCCGGCGAGACGCTGACGGAGACAAAGCTCATCCGCAACAGCGGCTGCGTGAGCTGCCCCATCCGCTGCGAGCGGCGCGTGCCTGTGGACGGGCGTGAGCTCAAAGGCCCGGAGTACGAGACCCTGGGCTTCTTCGGGCCGAACATCGCCGCCTCGGACATGGACACGGTGCTCCGCATGAACTGGCTATGCGACATCTACGGCGTGGACACGATCTCTTTCGCCTCCTCGCTCGCCTTTGCCATGGAGCTTAAGGAGCGCGGCATGGCGGACTTCGGTCTGGAGTTCGGCCGGACCGACAACCTGGAGGACGTGCTTTTGAAGGTCGTGCGCCGGGAGGGCATCTATTCCGACATAGCGGACGGCACGAAGCGCATGGCCGCAAAGTACGGCGGCGAGGACTTTGCTATAAACTCCAAGGGCCTGGAGCTGGCCTCCTACGAGCCGCGCCGGAGCGTGGGCATGGGTCTCGGCTACGCCGTGGCGAACCGGGGCGGCTGCCACCTGAACGGCGGATATCTTGCGCTGCTCGAGTCCGTGGGCGTTCTGAGCATGGACGCTCTGACGCCGAAGGGCAAGGCGCAGTTCACGGCCTTCATGCAGGACGCGCTTGAGGCGGTGTCCTCGGCGGGCTGCTGCCTGTTCTCCGCGCAGACCTTCGTGCCGGGGGTGTTCTTCAAGCTCGGGCCGAACAGCGCGGTGACGAGGCTGGTGGGCAAGGTGATGCCGCACATGGGTCCGATGGTGGCGCTGCTGCTGAATATCACGCCTGTCATCGCCTTCAACTCCCTGCTGCTCCTGCCTCACGCGGAGGCACTGCGGCGGGCAACGGGGCTGAGGATGTTCACGGGTTCTTTCCTTGACCTGGGCGAGCGATCGTACAACCTTGAACGGCTGTATAACCTGCGCGAGGGTCTGACAGCGAAGGATGACAGTCTACCCAAGCGCCTCACCCGGGACCTGCAGGACCCCTCAAATGAACGGACCAGAGTCCCGCTGGAGAAGATGCTCCCCATTTATTATAAGGTGCGCGGCTGGGACAGGGATGGTCGGCCGACAAAGCGGAAGCTCCGCAGGCTCGGCATAGAGGAGGCAGCGAAATGAAAGTCGAAGTCACATACAGGGGCGCCCTGCCTGAGCTCCTCGGCCGGAGTTCGGAGACGGTGGAGGCCCGCACCGTCTCGGACATAATGGCGCACATCAAAAGTTTGTACTCGAAAAAGGCATACCGCGAGGCAAAGCGGATGCTGATAGTTATAAACGGAGAGAGCATACAGCTCCGTCAGGGATACAGGACGGCTCTGTCGGAGGGAGACCGGCTGAGTTTCCTGCCCATCTGCGGAGGAGGATAACACAAAGGAGGAGGAGAAAAATGGCGGATATCGAGAAAATCAAGCGGGCGTATTACCGGAGCTTTCAGGGCGTGTTCGGCGTGGGAGAGAAGTTCATGTCCTGGCGCAAACCGGAGCTCGTGACCGGCCCCGGCAGCATCAGGGAGATTCCCAGGCTCTTGGCCGACGCAGGCGTGACGAAGCCCATGCTGGTCACGGGGCCTAACATCGTAAAGACCATAGGAAAGCGCATCATGGAGCTGCTGGACGAGGCGGGGATCGGCTTTGCCGTATACTCCGAGGTCGAGGCGAACCCCTCCGTCGTGACTGCGGAGTGCATATACATGCGCTACACCGAAAACGGCTGCAACGGCTTCATCGCCCTGGGCGGCGGCTCGCCCATGGACGCGGCCAAGGCGGCAGCGGCGCTGTGCGCAAGGCCGGATAAGCAACTCACGCAGCTCGCGGGGCTTTTGAAGGTGGGCCGTCCCATCCCGCCTATAATAGCCATTCCCACCACCTCCGGTACGGGCAGCGAAACCACCGTGGCCGCCGTCATCACCGACAGAGAAACGAACCACAAATACGCCATCATGGACCTGCACCTCATCCCGCGCTATGCCATACTTGACCCGGAGCTGACGCTCGGCCTGCCGCCCAGGACAACGGCGACGACGGGCATGGACGCCCTTACCCACGCCGTGGAGGCCTACCTCTGCTGGACCTACAATACGCGCGAGAGCATACGCGATGCCGAAGAGGCCGTGCAGAGCGTGTTTGTCAACCTTGAAAAGGTCTATAATCACCCGAACGACATAAACGGACGCCAGGAGATGATGCTGGCCGCCTTCAAGGCTGGCTTTGCCTTCACTCGCTCGAGCGTGGGCAACGTGCACGCGATAGCGCACACCCTCGGCGGATTCTACAACACGCCTCATGGACTGGCAAACGCCGTCATTTTGCCAATCGTGCTTGAGGACTACGGCGAAGCGGTCTATGTTAAGCTAGCAAAGCTGGCGGAATTGGCAAAGGTAAAGACCTGCGGCACGACGGAGGAAAAGGCAAAGGCTTTCATAGCCGAAATACGCGCGATGAACAAACGCATGGGCATCCCGACGGGCTTCAGCTTCATAAAGGACGAGGACATCCCAACCATGGTGAAATACGCGCTGGCCGAGGCAAACCCCGTCTACCCCGTCCCGGTCGTCTACGACAAGGCGCGCTGCACCGCCGTCATACACAGGATTAGGCGCGAGGCCTGAACCCCGCAGAGCCTGCCGCCCCCGCCGGGGGGCGGCTCTCTTTTTGCTCTCTGGTCCTGGTCTATAGCTGACCAGTTGGTTTTCAAACGCCGAGGACGATAAATGTTTGACAAGCTGGGCAGTTTGTACTATAATTTTGACACATAAGAGCGGGTTTGTTGTGCATTTCAAGTTTTTTATTTGACAAAAAATAATCAAGGGGGCTGCAAATTGAAGGATCTGAAACACCTGATCTACTTTGAAAACCTCCTGCAGGAGGCTCAGAACGAGCTTGTGACGCAGGCGGTGGGCGAGGGCAAGATCGCATTGGGATATAACTGCTACTATATCCCTGAAGTCCTGCTCAATCTTCCCGGCTGCTTTTCCTCGCGCCTGCGCGCGCCGCGTTGTTCCTCCACGGACGTCGCTACATACTACATGACCAACCGCAACTGTCCCTATGTCCGCTCCATCCTCGAGCGCGGCATCGAGGGCGGCTACAACTACCTCAGCGCCCTCTTCGGCGCCGAGAGCTGCGCCGCCATGGAGAGAATGCAGGAGCATTTCTTCCTCATAAATCCCGTCAAGAACGACAATTTCTTCGTCACCATCATCGACCCGCCGATGAAGGGCGACAAAACCTCGCTCGACTACTACAAGGCCCAGCTCAAGCTCAAGGTCGTGGACGAGCTCGAACGCCGCTTCGGCATAGACACCTCGGAAGCCGCCATGCGCAAGGCCGTCGCGGACTTCAACGAGCTCTGCGACGCGATAACCGAGATCGGCAACTTCCGCAAGCTCGACAATCCCCCGGTGACGGGCTATGAGTTCCACGTGATCCAGCTCGTCAGCCAGGTATGCCCGCACGAGCTCATCCTCCCCTATATCAAAGAGACCCTCGAGGAGATAAAGACCCGCGAGCCCGAACCCAAGTTCCCCTTCCGCGCGAGGCTCGTCATGGTCGGCTCCGAGATAGACGACCCCGAGTTCACCAAACTCGTCGAGATGTGCGGCGCCATGGTCGTTGCAGACCGCTACTGCTTCGGCAGCTTCCCCAGCCGCGAGCGGATAGAGATCCGCGAGGGCGAGAGTGCCTACGACGCCATCTGCCGTCACTACCTGCACTGGAACCAGTGCGCAAGGTTCATGTCCGGAGATAAGATCGACCAGAGACACACCGAGGTCAAGCGCCTCGTGGACGAGTTCAAGGCCGACGGCGTGGTCTACGAGAACATGAAGTTCTGCGAGTTCTGGAGCTATGAGAAGGTCCTCGGCTCCTTCGTCCTGCAGAGCGAGATGGGCGTCCCCTGCTGCACGATAGAGAAGGAATACGCGCTCGGCTCCGTGGGCCAGCTGCGTACCCGCTTCCAGGCCTTTGTCGAAAGCCTGGAGATCAAAAAGATCAACGCCTGAGAAAGGGGGAGAAACATATGAAAAATCCGGTGACAGCGTTCATAGACAAGAAATTGCAGAAATTCGACCCCAAATGGCAGGCGGAACACGGCACGGGCGGCCTGCGCAGCCGCTTCTACGACAAGACCGGTATCGCCAAATACCGCGAGTGGCGCGGCGTTCACGACACGATGGTGGACTACCTCGCATGGCTCAACAACCTCAAGAGCATGGGCCTGATGGTTGCAAGCGCGCCACTGCCGGTGCTCAAGGGTATGTGGGAATACCGCTGGATGGGCTCCTATCTCGGCACCTTCTGCTTTATCGACAGGCTGTTTGAGGGTTTCCGCGGCCCCGAGCTCAGGATAGCGCATCTGAATATGCACGCCATAGTTCAGAGCCTGACGAAGAAGATCGCCCTCGTGCTCTCTAACGACCGCCGTTTCGGCGGCGGACCGCTGACCGATAAGATAGTACCCATGGACGAGGTCATGCCGCCCCTGTTCATGTGCGGCTTCCCGAACCTTGTTCCCATCCCGCTGCAGACCCTGCCCGAGTTCATCATCTGCGACATTGACCAGCACCTCCAGCCTCACTATATTGACGTTGCGGAGAGCTTTGGACTCGCCGCGGACGTGTGCTCGCGCTGCTCGGCGGAGACTGGCGTCACCTTCGAGGACGACTTCCCCCTCATCGGCAAAGCCATGCTCTCTACGAACATGCCCTGCAACGCCAGCGAGGCCACGAGTATGTTCCAGCGCCGCAGGATAGGCCTGCCCGACTTCCCCATCACCATGGCCATGATCCACAACGAGCCCGGCGCGCACCCGTACTCGACCCAGGTGCTAAAGGACGCCATCGCCTTCATCGAGAAGGAATACGGCGAAAAGTACGATTGGGATGCCCTCTTCGCCCGCGCCAAGCACATGAACGAGCAGAACACCATAGAGCTGGAGAAGTGGGACATCTTCAAAACCCCGTACTCCGCCCTCTGCGGCATCGCAGAGACGCTCTACAGGCTCTACTCCTGGGCAAGTGTCAACGGCCAGGAGGACTACTTCACCAAGACGGACCGCAAGGTCATCAAGATCATGCGCCGCTGCTACAAGAAGAAGTACGAGCCCTTCGGCGGCAAGACCCGCCACCGCGCCTTCCTCTGGGGTCCCTCCGCGGTGTACTACACGGACTTCCCCACCTGGATACAGAACTGCTGGGGCGTCAACATCGTCCTGAACATGGACTCGACGATGGGCCACAACATGATCAGCACGGACGACCCGGAACAGGCCATCAAGGACCTCGCGCTGTTCTCCGAAAAGGGCGTCATGCGTCACCATGCCGTCGGCGGCTGGGACAACGTCAACGCCATCTGGGACTGGGCGAAGAACTTCAACTGCGACATGGTCCTCATGAACGACAACGTCGCCTGCAAGGGCATGAACGGCGTCCACGCCATGATGGAGGAGCAGGCGCGCGACCTGGGCTTCTACTTCATCTTCGTGGAGCACGACCTCGAGGACTGCCGCACGATCTCGCGGCGCGACATGAGGAACATCGTAAACAACTACATGTCCGTCGTCGTCGGTGAGGAGCCGCTGGACGAGACCCTGGTGGACTTCGACGACTCCGAGGCGTGGTAAGGAAAGGCAGGTAAAGCGTTATGAAGAAAGCAAAAAAGGCAAAACTCCCGGCGAAGAAGCGCGCGCTGAAGATAGTCGGCAAGCTGACCCTGTTCGGCTTTATCACCTTCCTCGTGACCTTCGGGATCTATATGTTCAACCTCGAGAACAAGCTCATCTACTACGTCATCCGGCCCTTCCTCAACAAGCACTACGACAGCCAGAAGAGGGACAGAAGAATAGTGTAAGAGAAAGATCAAAACCGCCGGCCCATCACAGGCCGGCGGTTTTCGCCGCCATATGCGAGTTTTCCGATGCAGTTCAAGCGCAGGCCAAGGATAACCTGTTTCAGGTTTAAAGTTAATAATCTGTTTCAGGTTATGAAATACTGGCGCAGAGGTGAGGCGCATGTATCCAAGGCTCCGGGACCTGCGTGAGGATGCGGATATGACACAGGCGCAGGTGGCGAAGTATTTGCAGATGTCGCAGACGGGGTACTCGAAGTACGAGACCGGAGAAAACGACATACCGACGCAGGTTTTGATAAAGCTCGCAAAGCTCTACGCCACCAGCACGGACTATCTGCTGGGCCTGAGCGACAAGAGGTAAGTCCGGCACATGCGTGAAGCTATCCATTGTCTTTGCGCGAAAAAACAATAAAACGCCCCCTTTTGGGGGCGTTTCGTCTTTGTTATGCGCCTCAGCGCTCATTCGCCGTAGCGGGACGGCATACGGCGCTTGTGCTCGGTGGAGGCGTGCATTTTCTCGATCCTGGCTCTGGCCTCCGCATCGACCTCGCGGCCCTTCACCACGCCGTCTATATCCGCGTAGCTGACACCCATCTCCGCTTCGTCCGTCTGTCCCTCGAAGAGGCCCGCGGAGGGGGCTTTTTCTATGATGGAACGCGGCGCGCCCAGGTATTCCAGGAACTCATATATCTCGCCGACGGTCAGGTCGGCTATTGGGTTGAGGTCATAGGCCCCGTCTCCCCACTTGGTGAAGTAGCCGACATATGCCTCGCTGGCGTTTCCTGTGCCTGCGACTATGCGCCCCTCGGCGTGCGCCACGGCGTAGAGAGTGATCATCCTGAGCCGGGGCGCGATGTTGGCCACGGCCATATCCGTCAGCTTGGCGACGCCCTCCAGCGCCGCAAGCTCAGCCTCCCTGACCGGCGTGAGGTCCACCGTCCGCGTTTCGATCTTGAACTTCTCCGCGACCTCGAGCCCGTCTGACCGGTCCATGCCGTAGTTACGCTTGGAGGCGCAGGGCATGATGATGCCCACGGTGTCCTCACAGGCCAGCTTGCACAGGATGCCGACGAGCGCCGAGTCCTTACCGCCCGAGTTGCCGAATACGATGCCGCGCGCCCCGCTCGTCCTCAGATAGCCGCGTATATATTCCACGCGCGCCTCTGTCTCATTTGCGTAGTTTCTCATGCGTTGCTCCCTCCTTACTCGGTTAATTATGTACTATTTTATCTCAAAGTCAAGCGGGTTCTTGACGCGGGGTGGAATTTGAGTTAATCTTCTTTTGTATTTTCTGTTGAAAAAGGTGATGCGCTTTGTCCGGGATAGAAGAGATTTTTGGCACGATGGTGTTTTCCGACGCGGTCATGCGCGAGCGTCTGCCCGCGGAGACCTATGCCGCCGTCCGGCGTACGATGCGCAGCGGCCGCCGTCTGCACCCGGACACCGCCGAGGTCGTGGCCGCCGCCATGCGCGACTGGGCCCTCGAAAAGGGCGCCACCCACTTCACGCACTGGTTTCAGCCCATGACCGGCGTCACCGCCGAAAAGCACGACAGCTTCCTCATGCCTGACGGCGCGGGCGGCGTAATCATGGAGTTTTCCGGCAAGGAGCTCATCCACGGCGAGCCTGACGCCTCGTCCTTCCCGTCCGGCGGCCTGCGCGCCACCTTCGAGGCCCGCGGCTACACCGCCTGGGACCCGACCTCCTACGCCTTCATACGCGACAGGGTACTCTACATCCCTACGGCCTTCTGCTCCTACGGCGGCGAGGCCCTCGACCAAAAGACCCCTCTCCTGCGCTCCATGGAGGCCCTTTCGCGTCAGGCCCTCCGCGTTCTCAAGCTCTTCGGCACCGAGGCCGCGCTGGTGCTGCCCATGGTCGGAGCCGAGCAGGAATACTTCCTTGTCGAGCGCGACATGTATGAGCAGCGCCAGGACCTCATCTACACCGGCCGCACCCTCTATGGCGCCATGCCGCCCAAGGGTCAGGAGATGGACGACCACTACTTCGGCACCGTGAAGCCTCGCGTCGCCGCTTTCATGCGAGAGATAAACGAGGAGCTATGGCGAGTCGGCGTCTCGGCCAAGACAGAGCACAACGAGGCCGCCCCAGCACAGCACGAGCTCGCCTGCGTCTACGACACGGCGAACATCGCGGCGGACCACAATCAGCTCGTCATGGACGTCATGCAAAAGACCGCCAAGAAGCACGGTCTGGTCTGTCTTCTCAATGAAAAGCCCTTTGAGGGCGTGAACGGCTCCGGCAAACACAACAACTGGTCCCTCGCCACAGACACCGGCGTGAACCTCTTCGATTCGGGCGAGACCCCGGGCGAGAACGCCCAGTTCCTGCTCTTCCTCTGCGCGGTGATAAAGGCCGCGGACGACTACCAGGACCTCCTTCGCATTTCGATAGCCTCTGCCGGCAACGACCACAGGCTCGGCGCCGCGGAGGCCCCTCCGGCTATCATCTCCATGTTCCTTGGCGAAGAGCTCACCGGCATACTTGAAGCGATTGAAAACGACACTGCCTGCGACGTAAGGCAAAAGGAGCTCTTCAAGGTCGGCGTCCACGCGCTGCCCCGCTTCCCCAAGGACACGACGGACCGCAACCGCACCTCGCCCTTTGCCTTCACAGGCAACAAGTTCGAGTTCCGCATGCCCGGCTCCGCGGCATCCATCTCCTCCGCGAACATCGCTCTGAACACAGCTGTGGCCGAGGAGCTCAGGCAATTTGCCGACGAGCTCGAGGCCGCGGAGGACTTCAAGACCACGCTGCAGGCTCTCATAAAGCGCGTCGTGCGCGAACACAAGCGCGTAATCTTCAACGGCAACGGCTACGACCCCGCCTGGGTCGAGGAGGCGGAGCGGCGCGGGCTGCACAACCTGCGCTCCACGCCCGAGGCCCTGCCCCACATGCTGGACGAGCCGAACGTGGAGCTCTACTCCCGGCACAAGGTCTTTTCCTACGCCGAGCTGCGCTCCAGGCAGGAGATAAGGCAGGAGGAGTACTGCAAGCTCGTGACCATTGAGGGCAAGACCGCCCTTGCCATGGCCCGGCGTGAGATACTGCCCGCCGTGAGCGGCTTCGCCAGCCGGCTCTCCGGCCAGGCTCTGACCATGATGGCGGCGATGCCGGACTGCTCCGCTCAGTTCGAGCTCGGCACGGCGCGCAGCCTCGTCCAGCTCTCGGACGCGGCGAATTCCCTGGCGGGTCAGCTAGAAAACGAGCTCGTCCACGCCGAGCAGATACACTCGCCGTATGAGAGATCCGTCTTCCTGCACGACCACGTGCTCCCCGTCATGGGCGCGCTCCGCGCCGCCTGCGACGACATGGAAACGATAACCGCAGAGGACTGCTGGCCCTTCCCCACCTACGGCGAGCTCCTCTTTGGAGTGAAATAACTGCAAAAACGCCGCTCCCGCTTTTAGTGCGGGGGCGGCATTCTCTTTTTTGCACTCCATTCAGGAAACAATGGCATACTTTGACTCTACTCCCCTGTCGGCAGCGGGGTATCCCCGTTTGTATACGGCCAGGTACAACTCGTTTATCGTGTTTACGACGGACGAAACCGCAGCCTCCACCTGCTTGACGGTGAGCTGCACATGTTCTTTGGGATGTACCAGCCTGTTCCGCAGGTCTATGCTCTGTTTTAGAGCCATGTACCAGGG
This sequence comes from Clostridiales bacterium, assembly GCA_004553625.1. Lineage (GTDB taxonomy): Bacteria > Bacillota > Clostridia > Oscillospirales > Oscillospiraceae > Scatomorpha > Scatomorpha merdavium. Next base: position 72,548 of record SFKX01000011.1, read on the forward strand.
GTCGTTTCCGCTGAGCTTGGCCCCAGTAAATTTGTAGTACAGGAACTCAATACGGTCCGTGATCCTGGAGATCTTCAGACTGTTGCTGAGATAGTATTCGCCGCGCTCGAATCTGACCTCCTTTTCGAGCAGCAGAGCCCGCTCATAAACGGTGTAGCTGTCCCCATACGGCTCTATCAGGAGCTCTTCAGCCATGGAGTTTACACAGGCCTCCAGAGCGCTCATCGTGAGGAGGAGACCGGCGTGCAGATATGCGCTTTGGGTAAAGGGCTCCGCAGACTTGGCCTTTTCCAGCAGCGCCTTGGATTCCTCAAGAAGCTGAGTGGAGAACGAGTCGAATTCAGTCATCCTCACACCTTGCTTTCCGCCTCACGGGCCTCCAGCATGGCCTGTTTGGCATAGAATCTTGCAATTGCGGCGTCCGCCAGCTCTTTTGTGATCCCGCTGCCCTTTTCCGCCTGGAAGAAAAAGAGCTCTGCCAGGCGCCCCCTCTCTTTGGCATCCATGCGGGTGCCGAGGCCCCGGTAGTTGTCCGGATCGGTCTTGTGTTTTGCGCGCGCCAGGGCTTTGGCATTGAGCGGGTCGGTCTTTTCGAACTGAGCCAGGGCGTAATGCCTCTCGAGTCTGGTGGGGTTGTCGCTCAGCACACCCGCGACAAAAGCCCAGGCCGCGACTATGGCGTAGCTGGAGGCCTTGTCCGCATAGTCCCCGTTTGAGACCTTGCCGTCCTCCCTGGTGAACACAGATTTCTGTTTTTTCATCAGTTCGGAAAACGCCCTGCCGGCCGCCAGCAGTTTCGCATCCTCCCACATTCCGGGGTGGTTGAGCTTGAGCCTCTCCCACTCGTCGTCCACACCGCCCGTCTTGGCCAGGACGGGCGTGGTCTTTCTGTCTGAAAAGTCCTTGGATGTGATCGCAGAGCCTTCGTAGTAGTTCATGATAAACGTCCGCGCAGCGCGTACGGTAAACCTGCTGCCGCGCTGTTTCCGGTCTGCAAAGTCCTCGTGCTCCCTCAAAAGGCCCGCGCTCTGGCACCAGTCCCGGAGCTGAGGCCCCTTCACGGTCTCCAGCATCCTGTCCAGAAGATCGGACGAGACGGCGATATTCGTGTTTGATATGAGCTGGACGTCCAGACGCTGCTCCATGTTGAGGCCAAAATATACCTTCACGCCGTGGACCTTTTCGACCCCGCGTTCCAGCGCCTCGGCAATGGCTATGTAGCGGTGCTGGCCGCCGATTATTTTCAGCGGATGCTCCCCATCGAACGCAGTGTTGTATTCTGCAACGATGTTGCTGAAACTTCTGCCGTTCAAAGCGTCCTCTTTCATCTGGATGAACGCGGCGCTGTCCTCCACCACGTCACGATTGGCCCTGTATTCGCCTTGGTTTTCCGCGTCAAGGGGAACATCTATGGTTCCGTAAGAGATTACGAGTCCCGCCCGGATGTGACATTCGCAGAACAGCGCCCTTTTGATCTCATCTTCAAAGATGTATATCTCCCCTTCTTCCGGGGGACACAGCTTGCAAAAATCCTCTATTTCGGCCGCCGTCTCGTCTTTCACGACGCCTCTGTGCTTTACGCAGAATTTTATATCCATCAGGTACCTCCCACAACCGCTAATGCAAATGTTTACACCTTCTTGTTAATTATACCACTCTTTGGTATACCTGGCAATGCAATCCTACGCCTCCACGGTGAGTTAAGCGGCAGGCGTTTACTTGAAACCAAAGCCCAATTTACTGCAATATTAGTAGTGACGGCCGTCAGAAAGGACAGAGGAGGTGAAGGTAGTAGTGAACGACGAAAAGGCGCTGCGCGCCATCGGACGCGGTGACGAGGATGCGCTGGCCTGGGTCATAGACCGCTATGCCGCGTATGTCAGCGCAGTCGTCTTTAATATACTGGGCGCGGCCATGCAGACGGAGGACCTTGAGGAGACTGTCTCCGACGTTTTTCTTGCTCTGTGGGCCAACTCGGGAAAGGTGAAGCCAGGAAAACTGAAGGCGTATCTGGGAGGCATCGCCCGGAACAAGGCCAAGGAAAAGCTGCGTTCCGCCTGCATGGAGATATCCCTTGAGGACGACCTGCTCGTTTATAACGGCGCCGGCCCTGAGCCGGAGCTGGAGGCTCGTGAGGAGGCCGGCTTTGTCCGCCGCGCCCTGCTTGCCATGCAGCAGCCGGACAGGGAGATATTCCTGCGCCACTATTACTATTACCAACCGGTATCCCTCATAGCTAGGGAGATGGACATGAACGTCTCAACGGTCAAGACCAGGCTGCGCCGCGGCCGCGGCAGACTGAAAGAGGCGCTTTGCAAAGGAGGCTATGAAGTTGAAGTCTAGGATATCTGACATGATGGACGGCATAATGGACGACAGCGTGGACATTTGCGAGCAGTGCATCTGTGACCCGGTGCAAATCCGAGAAAAAGTATTTAAGAGGCTCCCCAAAAACACCAGGGCGAAAAGGCGGAGGTCGAGACTCTCACGTACAGCGCTGATAGCTGCATCGTTGGCTCTGACGTTATCCGTGAGCGCGCTCGCCTACGTGGGGTTCGTGGTGTATGGGGACCCTGCCGCGATGTTGGAGGCACTTTTTGGAGACGTCTCAGACTCGCGGCCAGATGGGATCGTAGAATTTGATGAAAGCGGCGACGCAGTCGTTGCGCTGCCAGGCTGGGAGCGCGTTCCGGTAAACGAGGAGCTTGCGGCGGACTTGGCCGAAAGCATCGGAGCGGTGGACGCCAGCGTGGCCTGGGACGGATATACGCTCAAGGTCGAGGCAGCGCTTTATGACCCGCAGACGCAGTCTGGGCTGCTGTACTACAGCATTGAGAACCCGGACGGGGTTAGCGGCTACGTCGTTAGGGCGCAAAACAGCGTGATTTTTCCGAAGGAGAGCATAGATTTTGCGCCCGGTCTGGGCTCCGGCTGGGGCGGAGCCTGCTATCTGGACGAAGTCCGGACGACTGCGACGAAGGTATATCTATGCACCTATTACATCGGGTGCGAGGGCATAGCCGGCGAGGACTGGGAGCCGGACAAGCTGCAGCTCCTGGTGCGGTCCAATATGGACGGGGAGCTTTTGGCGAGCGTGGAGTTTGAGCACTCGTGTGGAAGCGTGTCCGGTTTAAATCTTGCCGGCGGGAGCATTGTCGTATCTCCGATAGGCATCCGCATCTACAGTGCCGAGATGGGGTATGAGTCGGGCAACGACATAAAGAGCATAGTTCTGAACTTTGACAGCGGTGAGAAATATGTGGTATTGGACGAGTCCAACGTCCTGTGGGAAGGCACGGATAATACGACGTACGGGCTGCTGGACGGCGTCTCCGATGCGCCGAGCGTAACATATACGTTCAACCGCCTTGTAGACATCGGTGCTCTGGAAAGCGTGACGATAAACGGCTGTGACTACTGAAACGGCACTCCGCAACCGGCCCAGTCACAGGTGTTTTGGCAGCTAAACAACATAAATGAATACAAAAAACGCTGCAAGCATATCGCTTGCAGCGTTTGTCGTTGGCACCCCCGGCGCGACTCGAACGCACTACATTCCGCTTAGGAGTTTGGCGTTCCAATTCTGTGTTCTTCTCTACTTCCTCTACAGTTTCTTCTCGTTTCATATCATGCCGTACGGCGGATACACCTAATCACAAATTGTCTCTATAATACCCTGCTTTTAACCGCTTTTCAAAAGTCGTATTAGCAAGAAATTAGCAGGAAAGATGATTTGCCGCTCTGCCGGACAGCATCAAAACGGCCCATTCGGCGACATATTCAGGAGGAAAAATCATGGAACAAAAAGAGAAAGAATTGCAGCCCCAGACCCGTGCCTATACGGTGGAAGAGATCGCGGCCATCCTTCATATCGGGCGGTCATCTGCATATACCCTGGTCAAGAAAGGGTACTTTAAAAGCGTACGCATCGGTACAGCCATCCGGATCTCCAGAAAATCCTTTGACGAGTGGCTGGATCAATTGGAGTTGTAATGCAGCGGAGCGTACCATGGTGAGGCTGTGGTACGCTCCTTTTAAAAATACATGGTATAACAGCACCACACTTTGGATAGTATAGCAGCGTATTTATCAATATTAGCCGCATAATATTGTAAGTATACTTATAATATTTATTGACAAAAATGAAGATTGGCGCTACTATATTATAAAAGGAGGTGGTTGCATGGCTATCATCAGCAAGGAAGGGCTGCTGAAGGTGCTGGTTTCCTACAACCCCTGGTGGAAAACAGGAGTCGTGAACCCGAAACTGTCCAAAACTTATAAGCGGTTTGCCTTTTACGAGGCCATGAAACGCCTGAATCAGACGGACATCCGGCGCACAGTGGTTTTAACCGGCACAAGACGAGTGGGAAAGACCACCATACAGTACCAGATGATCGAGGCTCTGCTCCAGGGCGGCGTGCCGCCTCAGAAGATCGTCTTTATCTCCATGGATCATCCCATGCTGAAGCTGAGCGCCATGAACGAAATTCTGGAGTGCTATCACGAAAATATCTATCCGGAGCAGGATGTCTATTACTTCTTTGACGAGATCCAGTATGCGCAGGACTGGGACAAATGGCTGAAGGCGATCTACGATATGCAGCCGGACACCAAAATGGTAGCCACCGGCTCGGCCAGTCCGGTTTTGATTAAAGGCAGCCAGGAGAGTGGCGCTGGACGATGGTCGGCCATCCAGGTCCCTACACTGTCTTTCTATGAGTACTGTGAACTTCTGAATGTGGATCGCCCCGACCTGCCGGATGACTTGAAGATCACCCCGCTGGTGTATAAGACACAGCAGGAACGCACCCAGATCATGCTTCAGCTCTCCAAGGTGCAGAACCACTTTAACCGCTATCTGCAAGTGGGTGGATTCCCCGAACTGGCCCTGGCCGACAACGACATTCTGGCCCAGCAAGTCATGCGGGAAGATGTGGTGGACAAAGTACTCAAACGGGATCTGCCTTCCCTTTACAAGATCCGCAATGCCACAGAGTTGGAGCGTATCTTCCTCTATCTCTGCAATGTTTCTTCTGAAATCGTTTCTATTGAGGCGATTGCAAAGGAGCTGAATGGTGTTTCCAGGCCCACCGTCGAAAACTATATTGACTATTTGGAAAGCGCCAATCTGATTTATCAGAGCTGGCCCGTCAATATGGCGGGGAAAAAGGTCCTCAAAGCCAGCCCCAAGATTTATATTGCCGACGCGGCGATCCGCAATGCGGTTCTGATGGATGACTCCATGCTGAGTGATCCGGTGGAAATGGGAAAAGTCGTGGAAACGGCCGTTTACAAGCATGTGGCCGCATTTTATTATCAGCAGCAGGCCGCATCGGTGGGATACTATCGCGGCGGCAAGCGTGGCAAGGAAATCGATGTTGTGGTAGAATACTCCAATTCCAAGAACATTCTCATTGAGGTGAAGTATCGGGAGGGTGCCCCCATACCAGATGATTCCGCCATCGTAGAGCTGAGCGGAGAGGCTGCGGCCTCCATCGTGGTGACCAAAACCGCCGATGACTTTGGTGTCCACAATACGAAGAACGGAAAAGATTTGATCCGTATCCCGGCCTTTGCCTTCCTCTATCTGCTTGGTCATGCAGAAAAGCACGGCTACCGTGGGATGGAATAATGACAGAGTATAGATGGAGAGCGTGGTGCATGAGCGCCACGCTCTCCTGTTTGCTTCATAAGTTTCTGTTATATTTCTGCTGCCGCTGTGAGAGCTGGCAAATCATAAATTCGAACGATTTATCCGGAAAATTGTGTATGAGGCTTGGAACTATCCAAAATATTTTATATTGATTTCATAACAATTAAGCAAACATTTTGATATAAAATGACACGATGCAGCACTGTAAGTGCACGAAAGAACAAAAGCATCTTATACAGCCAGACCATAAATTGTTCGAAGCCGTTAGGAGTACGGCGTACCATTTCGTAAATTGTTCATATCATATCTTCCCGTGTTGTTTCTTCGCAAATTGTGCTGCCTGGAGGCAGGTCAATTTGCACAAATTCCCCTGAAATATTCTGTCTTACAACGGCTTTTCAAATGTCGTATTAGCAAGGTATTAGCAGGAACCCCTTGTGACAGAGGGCTTCCAGGGGTCATTTCAAAATCATATTAGCAAGGGAGATAGTTTTATGAGCACCAACGAAAAAGGGACGCCCCAAAGCAGAACATACACCGTGAATGACATCGCAGCCATTCTCGGTATCGGCCGCGCTTCGGCCTATAAACTCGCCAACTCCGGATTGTTCAAGACGATCCGCATCGGCAATATGATCCGCATCTCCAGGAAGTCCTTTGAGGACTGGCTGAAGGCGGAGGGATTGGACGACGAAACAGAATAATTACATGAAACCGCTGTAAGCAAGTAGATTGCAGCGGTTTTATTTTGCTCTGGGA
>SFKX01000039.1 GCA_004553625.1 Clostridiales bacterium
CACCGTGGCCCTGCAGCTGCTTATCAAAGGCGGCCGGTTAGAGTATGACCGGCGCAACGAGCTGCTGACTTGGTCCATCATCAACGCGGCCATAGTCCGAAATAGCTTCGAGGAAATTAAATTGGATAAAAAACCCGGATCCCGCTTTAAGCGCATAGACCCCTGCGATGCTCTGGTGGACGCTCACGCGCTCATGCTCATCACCAACGGCGGAGACGCCGGCGTGGACGTGGCCAGCGAGCTGGACAACTACTTGGCCATGATGGGCTGGGCCTTAAAAGAGGAGGAGTAAAACATGAGATTTTTAGACCTGTTCCGAAAAAAGGACGCGACGTCATCCTCGGAGCAGCTGACGCTCAACCAGCTGCTGGACTGGCTGGGTGTTCATGACGTATCAGGCGAGGCCCTGTCCGAAGCCACTTATTTTGCCTGCATCAAGGTGCTGTCGGAGAGCATCGGCAAGCTGCCGCTGCGGCTCATGCAGTCGACACCAAACTCCGGCGTCACGCCCCTGAGGTCTCACAGGTACTACAGGATGCTGAACGAGCGGCCCAACCGCTTCATGAGCGCCAGCGTTTTTTGGACTTATATGGAGTACTGCCGGAACCATTACGGCAACGCCTACGCACTGATAGACACCCACGACCCGGAGCGCCCGCAGCTGTGGCCGATGGACCCGAGGAACATGCAGGTCTGGTACGATAACGCCCGGCTGCTCCGGGACGTGCCCGACGTCTACTATGTCTACAGCGATGGCAAGGGCGTGACGACCTACGGATCCGAGGAGATCCTGCACTTCAAAACCCACCAAACCGTGGACGGCCTCGTGGGCGTCAGCGTCTGCGAGCAGCTGGCTAATACCATCCAGGGCAATATCAAGGCCCAGAAGATGGTCAACAAGATGTACGACAGCGGGATGACCGCGAAGGCCGTGCTGCAGTACACCGGCAGCCTCAAAGACGCCAGCGTCGACCAGCTGACCAAGGGGATCGAGGCCTACGCCAAGGGAGAAATGAAGGCCAAGGGCGTGGAGAACATCATCCCCATGCCTCTGGGCATGACCCTCACCCCGCTGAACCTTAAACTGGCTGATAGCCAGTTCCTTGAGGTTAAGCAGTACAGCGCACTGCAGATCGCGGCGGCGTTCGGCGTAAAGCCCAACCAGGTGGGCGACTACACCAAAAACAGCTATGCAAGCGCTGAGGCGCAGCAGCTGTCTTTCCTGGTCGACACGCTGCTTTTTAACATCAAACAATACGAGGAGGAGCTGAGCTGGAAGCTACTGACCGACGCCGAGGAGGCCGCGGGGCTATCCGCCAAGTTCAACACCTCCGTGCTGCTCCGCGCGGACCAGGAGACCAAAATCTCCACCCTGAGCACCGCCGTGAGCAGCTTTTTGATGACGCCAAATGAGGCGCGCGAGCAGCTTGACCTCCCTCACAAAGAGGGCGGCGACCAGCTGCTTGGCAATGGTGCGGCGATCCCCGTGCAGTATGCAGGGTCGCAATATATGTCCGGCCAGGCCGCGGCGCCTGCTGCCGGAACAAACACTACGGCAAGAGAGGAGGATAAGGCATGGATAATAACCGCGATAAAGGCCGCGATACAGGAGACGCTGGGCTGATCTACAAGGCCTCGCAGCTTGAGACCCAGGAAGTCACCGAGGAGGAGCTCAAGGCGATCAACAAGTTCACCCTGGAGCCTCTGGAGGCGGCGGACGTGTTCACCTTTTCGGCAATACTCTGCGACAACGAGCTGGACCGGCAGTTTGAACAGTTCAGCACCAAGGCGCTCAGAGAATTGCAGAAGCTGTTTATCGGTAGAACGGTCATAAAGGACCACATCCGCAGCGCCGACAATCAGGTGGCCCGCATATACGCCACCGAGCTGGTGGACACCGGTAAGGCGCTGAAAAGCGGCGAGCCGTATCTGCAGCTCAAGGCCCACTGTTATATGGTCCGCACCGACAGCAACAAGGACCTGATAACTGAGATTCGCGCGGGCATCAAGAAAGAGGGCAGCGTCGGCTTTCGGGCCGCGTCCAGCATATGCAGCATCTGTGGCACGGACAACGCCAAGACCTACTGTAGGCACTGGCCTGGCCGGACCTACGACAAAGAGGGCGGCCCGACAGTCTGCACTTTTAAGCTGGACGGCGTCAAGGAGGCCTACGAGTTCAGCCTGGTGGCGGTGCCTGCCCAGCGCCGCGCTGGTGTGAGCAAAAGCTACACCGGCGAGGTGGTGTTCGAGCCCGAGCTGTCCGATGTGGACGCAGCAAAGGCTCAGGAGCGTGCCCGTGCGCTTGGTCTCAAGGCCAGGCTGCTCGGCACAAAAATTTAAAAAATTTTAAGGAGGACAAAAAAATGACCAAGAAAATGCGCGAGCTCCAGGCTCAGATCCTGGCGCTCAAAGACGACGTAAAGGGCTACATGGCCGAAGGCGAGGGCAGAGACCTCGACAAGGCTGAGGAGGCCCTCAACAAGATCGACGACCTCCAGAAGGAGTACGATCTGGAGGCCCGCGCCGAGGCAATCGGAAAGGCGTCCGTGCCCGCTGACGTCGAGCCTGCGGGCAAGGCCGACGGCTTCAAGGCTCTGTCCAAGCTGATGAACAAGAAGCCCCTGGACGAGAGCGAGAAGGCGCTCATCTCCGGCAATGACGCCACCAGCGGCGAGAACTATCTCATCCCCGAGGACGTGCGGGTCGCAATCAACGAGCTGCGCAAGACCTATGTGTCTGCCCGTGACATTGTCACCGTCGAGACCACCGACGCCCTGGCCGGCTCTGTGAACTATGAGAGCGGCACCCCCGCGGGCCTCACCGCATTCGACGACGGCGACGCCATCGCCGAGGAGACCAACCCCACCTTCGTGAAAAAGACCTTCGCGATCGGCTGGTTTGGCAAGCTCATCCCCATCTCCCGTATTCTGCTGGGCGCTGAGAAGGCCGGTCTCATGGCCTACCTCAACCGCTGGTTTGTCAAGAACGCCACCCTTACTGAGAACGCTCAGATCTTCGCGGCGCTCAAGGCAGGCTACAACTCCGGCACCCCCAAGGCCATCGCCGGCTGGAAGGCATTTAAAAAGTCCATCAACGTGGACCTCGACCCCTCCTGCCTGCTGGACGGTATCATCGTAACCAACCAGAGCGGCTTCGCTGCCCTGGACGCTGAGGAGGACAAGGACGGCAAGCCCGTGCTGCAGGAGAACCCCGCAAACCGCACCCAGAAGCTGTTCCAGGGCCTGCCTATTAAGGTGTTCCCTGACGCTCAGCTGCCCAATATCGACGGTACGCACTTCCCCATGATCTACGGTGCGACCAAGGCCGGCGCCACTCTGGTGGAGCATCAGTCCCTCCAGTTCACGCTGTCCGAGCACTATCTGTTCAACAAGAACCAGAACTGCCTGCGCGTGATTGAGGGCATCGACGTCATGAGCACCGACACCTCCGCCTACATTTACGGCAGCTTTTCCGCAACGGCTACCGCCTGATATCCTTTACCGCCGGGCGGCTTAATCCGCCCGGCAATCTTAGAGAGGAGGTGGGCGTATGCTCACAATAGATGACGCTCTGACCTATCTGGGCATCGACTACCCCGACGACGAGGTGGTAAAGAAAAATGTCACGCGGGCTCTCGCTGCCGCGCGGGCGGCCGTGCTCGGCGGCGTGGGTGAGGACGTCGACACCTATCTGCCGGACGACTCGCGCGTGGCCGAGCTGACGCTGATATACATGGAGGACCTGTATAGCCAGCGCGGAGTGGCCGCGAAGGTCTCCGGCGCTACCCGGCGACTGGTATCCGACATGGAGCTGCAGCTGAGGATGGAGCTCGCGACCGCGCGAGACAAAGCAGCGGGGAGTGATGGCGCATGAGTTATATACCCATAACCATACAGCACCAGGACCCCTACACCGAGGAGTGGACCGACCTGCTGCACCTGCACGCTATCGCGGTAAACAAGACCGGCGGCAGCGAGACGTTCAGCGCCGGCGCGGATCAGTACCACCCGCGCCTTAACTTTGACCTGCGCTGGTGCCAGGCGCTTGAGGCTATCCGGTACGACACTCAGTCGCACCGGATCCTCTACCGCGGCCACGCCTTCAATATCAAGGACTGGGATGACTACATGGAGCAGCATTTAACGGTCCGGCTGGTAGGTGAGGCGTATGGCTGACACCGTGAGCATTGAGGTCCTGGGCGCAGCCATCGAGCAGGAGCTGACCATATACCACCAGGACGTGGTGGACGGCCTTGACCGCGCCACGCAGGACACGATGAAGGCCCTCGTTAAACAGACCCGCGCCACGGCTCCGGTCGGGTACAGGGGCAAGTTTAAGAGGGATATCACCTACCAGGTGAAAAAACGGAGCTCGCGCGGCTGCCTATATGTATGGGGCGCCAAGGCTCCGAGCTATCGGCTGACGCATCTGGTCGTCAAAGGACACGCAACGAGAGACGGCGGAAGGACCCGGGGCAATAGCTTCTTGCAAGACGCCCTGGACAAGCTGCTGCCGCAGTACGAGCGCAATGTGGAGGAGGTGCTGCGCAATGGTCGATAAAATTCTAACCGCTGCCGGCGTCCGCCATCGGCGCGGCCGTTTCCCCAATCCGCCCGCCGGCACCTACGCCGTGTACATGGACGACATTACCACAGACGGCCCAGACCGGCAGTCCCGCATCCTGCGGCATGACGCCACGGTGGAGCTGTACGAGCCCCGGCCGGACGACGCCTCAGAGGCAGCCGTGGAGGCTGCCATCACCGCGGAGGGGCTCCAGTGGACAAAGCAGGACCGGTACTGGATCCAGTCGGAGCAACTATACCAAGTCATTTATGAATTTAACTATTTTGAAAAAAGGAGGCTGTAAACATGGCCAAAAGGGACAAAGACGTTATAACCCTCGGCTCCGGTAAGATTTACGTGGCCGAGTTTTCCGACACCATGCCCACCGTGGAGACCCTCTGCGTGGATAAGAACCACCTGGGGTGGATCAAGGGCGGCGCGTCTCTTGAATAC